>JACPAT010000318.1 GCA_016180655.1 Candidatus Methylomirabilota bacterium
GGTACTTTTCGTCGACCGGGGGTTCCACGTACTCCTTGATCCACTCGATCTCTTCGGCCGCAGCTTCCGCGCCCAGACTCCACACCTTCTCAACCCCAACAAGCGCCTCCGCCACCAGCGCAAGGTGGTCCCACTTCTTGAGGGGCTCCCGCCACTCGCCGGCCTCGACGAGCAGATCCCGGCACCATTTGTGGAAATGCGTGATCTGAACGGAAGAGGGATCTCCACCCAGCCTTTCGAAACAATCGAGCAAGAAGTGGCCAAGGTCCCGGTTGTACGTGAGCACCAGGATCCGCCAGGAGGGTTGGAGCTGCTGGAGCAGCTTTGCTCGCATGAGGAGCAGGAGAGTCTTCCCGCTGCCAGCGACACCACGTACAAGCCGGGCGGAGAGATCGCGCACGAGCCGCTGCTCGGGCGGTGGAAGAAAGAGGTCCGTCGTCACGAGTTGCATCTGCACCGGGTCGAGCTGGCGGGGCGGCGCAGCGGCCGATGCCGGCTCCAGGCAGAATTCCGGTGCGACGAGCCCCCTGAGAAACTCCACTTGTGCAGCGGTGAGTCGAGGCGGGAAGTACAGCCGGGCAAGGCCACGCAGACGGTTCAGTAAGAACTCTGGCGCCAAGTCCTCCCGGAACAGCACATGTCGGATGTCGAGGTCGGCTCCTTCCTCTTCCCACCTATCACGTGTCAGGTAGGGAAAGACGACAGCGGGAACGCACGGGAACACCAAGTCCTTCCGATGTGGGCCCTCCGCCTCGACGAGGACGGGGAAGCCTCGCTCGCGGACGAGGTCTTGAAGGCCGTGGACGTACCGCTTGGCCTGCTCGAGCGGGTTTCCCTTCCAGAGTCCCTCCGGAGGTCGCCCCCTCTTCCAGTCTTTCACTTCCAGCACAATCAAGCCGGTCTCGGCGCCGAGCACCACAAAGTCCGGCTCATCGACGTGTCGGCGACCAGGGAAGAGCCGTCTGTAGCAGATCGTGAGGTTGTCCGGGAGGGCAGAGAGAGCGTCATAGACGCGCCGCTCGCCTAGCGTAGCGTCTGGCGGAATAGGGGACGGGATCATCAGGGCCAACGGAACCGCCTTTCGTGTGCTGGGATGGTTCCTCGGCTACGGAGATTCCCGCGGAGACACGCAAATCATCCGCCATTCCTCGACATGGCGCAAGGACTTCCAACAATTGGGGGCGAAACGTTGGGAGGTGGGAACTATGTGGGACCGGGATCGCCACGGACGGGCCGAGTGGGGATGAGCGGGACCCGGCCGTACTGCCAATAGCTCCTACCTCCATCTCAATAGGACGTACCAATCCAATCCGGGGAGCGCGCACAATGTGAGGGCGAGTAAGGGGGGGACGCTGTGTCAAGAGTCAAAGGTTCCAGAATAATGAGGGACGTCCTTGACTAAGTGGACTTATTTCGAGTCTGCCTCGGGATCAGGACAGTCTTTGCGCCGGGTTCTTTGGGCCTACTTCTGGCCCAGCAGCGCGTTGAATTTTCGCATGACCTCGAACGCATCCGCCACGTAGAGCACGTCGGTTTTCCCCCGCGCCCAGCCGCAGTTGGAATCCAGATTCACCGCCCGGCGTTCGTTGATGAACCGCCAGCCGACGGCATGCGGCTCTTCCCCGTAATATTGCGTAATGCGTCGCAGCCTTTGTCGCCTTGCGAGGGAAGGGGTAGTAGATAAGGGGATGAATGGTTCGGGGGGCGCGAGCGGCGCACCATCTTTCGGGATGGGTAGGGCCCGAGCCGAGTTTCATCACCCGCCTGGCCGGCACCGACACCCTGGGGGGTCACCCGCCATCGTCGCCCTCCCCGGGGTGAGCCGCGGCCGTGCTGGTGCGATGGGTTTTGACCCCAGGACCCGTTTCGGGTAAGATTCGGCCATGGATGCCACAGACGTGACGCGCACTCTTCTCGTCCACCGAGAGGTGCTCCAGCAATTCGCGGTGCGGGAGCTCCGCCTGTTCGGCTCGACGCTGCGGGGCGAGGCCGGCGGCGCGAGCGATATCGACCTGCTGGTGGACTATGACCCCGCCGCCCGGGTCGGCCTGTTCGCGTTCGTCCGCCTGCAGCGCAGGCTCAGCGAACTCTTGGGCCGCCCGGTTGACCTCGCCACTCCCGACGCCCTCCACCCGGCGCTCCGCGAGCGCATTCTCCGCGAAGCCGTCCGTGTCGCCTAGAGACTGGCGGCTCCGCATCCAGGACATCCTGGATGCCATCGCCTCCATCCAGAGCTATACCGCCGGTTGGGACACTGCCCAAACGGATCTCCCACCGCTGGTCCTCCAACTACAAGCGCTTCTCGACCGCACGACATGAGCTATTGGCGTGCGGAATCAACCGCCTGGGTCTACTGACCATCGTTCCGCGCCACACCCCCGCACCCCGTTCTCTCCCCCTGGGGGCCGGGGGCCAAAAGAATGCGCCCCTCACCTACCCGACTTCTCAGCCAGCATCGCGTTCACCTTCCGCATGACCTCGATGGCATCCGCCACGTAGAGGATGTCGGCCTTCCCCCGGGCCCACCCGCAATTAGACTTGCGGGAATGCGCTTTAGTAGAAATCGCGCCCCCCGTTACCTGCCCGCTCGGAGGCGCCGCATCTTCAACTCGGGAGCCATCGGATTTGACGGAGCAAGGAAACATAGCTATGATAGCCATATGACAAAAGCCAGAATCGCCGATCTGAAGAACAACCTCTCTCGCTATCTGCAGCACGTCCGGGGCGGAGGAACCGTTCTGGTGTTCGACCGAGACGAGGCGGTTGCCCAGATCGTTCCCCTTCCACATGCCGACCCCAAGGCGGGCACTGCGGCTGAACGACTCGGGCGTCTCGAGCGCCGCGGCCTTATCCGCCGCGGAACCGGCGGCCACCCGGATTGGTTCGGGCGACGCAAGCCGCCGCGGTTGCGCGGCAGCGTGCTCCGGGATCTTCTGCGGGAGCGTGAGGAGGGCTGGTGAGGTTCTGGGACACCTCTGCGCTCATACCGCTCTTCGTTGCCGAGCGTTCGACGACGCAAGTGGAACGGCAACTCCGGGAGGATCCTGAAGTCGTCGTCTGGACCCTCACCCGCGTGGAGCTATTCTCGGCCTTCGCGCGCCGACGCAGAGGGGAGCCCTCTGCGGCCCGACGTCTCGCAGCGGCCCGACGCGAAGTCCTCAATGCTTGGGAGCATTGGTCGGAGGTAACGGCCGTGGAAGTCGTGCGCCGGCACGCTGAGCGCATCGTCGAAACGCACCCCCTCAGGGCCGCCGACGCCCTCCAGGTGGGAGCGGCCCTCGTAGCGGCGGAGGAGTTCCCGGCGACGCTCGAATTCGTGACCCTGGATCGAAAGCTGGCCGTTGCCGCTGAACGGGAGGGATTCCGCGTGGTCAGTCCATGAAACCATAATAATCGTTGTTGACGAAGTGGACGTATCTCGACTCCGCCTCGCGATCGCGGCAAGCTTTGCCCCGGATCTTCCCAGCCGACTTCTTTCCCAGGAGCGCATTCACCTTCCGCATGACCTCGAAGGCATCGGCCACGTAGAGAACAACGGCCTTCTCGGCTCCAATCGCCAAGAATGGCCCATACGACCTGGGACGGTGGCATCCGGGGCTTGATTCATCCGGCCAGTGAAAGCAAGAACGCCGATCCTCGGGCGAGAATCGGCGTTGGCCTGCGCAGGACTTCAATCCCCCGCTCTTACTCGACCGCCTGGCGGATCCTCTTCACCGCGGCCTCGCTGAGCGGCGGCAGCTTCCCCACCGCCGCGTTCTGGCGCGCCTGATCCGCGCTCCGCGCTCCGGGGATCACCACGCTCACGGCGTCGCTGGCCAGGATGTACTGCAAGGCGAGCTGGGTCATGGTCAGGCCCAGCTCCTTGGCGATCGGCTTGAGGCGGTTGACCTTCTCGACCCAGTCCTTCTTCTGCTCCGCGGTCAGGCGCGAGCGGTGGTCCCGCTTGTCGAACCGTGCGTCGTCGGTGTACTTCCCCGTGAGGAACCCCGAGGCCAGGGGGACTCGCGGGATGACGCCGTAGTTGGCCTCCTTCGCCGCCGGCAGAAGCTTTTCCTCCGGCCCGCGCTCCAGGGCGTTCTCCAGGGCGTTATAGACCACCTGGATCGTGGCGCCGAACCCGTCCCCGATCTGGCGCAAGCCGTGCTCCACGGGGCCGATCGACAGGCCGTACGCCCGCAGCTTGCCCTGCTCCACCAGGCGATCCAGCGTCTCGGCGCTGCCGAGCGCCTGCCGGTACTCCTCGTCGGTGCGTGGCGTGTGAAGCTGGTAGAGGTCGATATAGTCGCTACGGAGGCGGCGGAGCGATTCCTCCACCTTGCCGGCGAGAAATGGGCCGGTGAAACTCTTCTGCCACTGCCCCGCCTCGTCGTTGAAGTTGCCGCCCTTCGTAGCGATCACCACCTGGGCGCGGCGCTTGCCGAACACCCGGGCGAGCAGCTCCTCGCTGTGGCCCATGCCGTAGACGTCCGCCGTGTCGTAGAAATTGATCCCCTCGTCGAAGGCGGCCTCCAGCGCCCGGATGGAATCCCGGTCGTCCACCTCGCCCCAGCCCACCGCCAATCCGCCCAGCTCTGCGGGCCCCCCGATCGCCCAGGCGCCGAACCCCACCTCGCCCACCTTGATCCCGGTTTTTCCGAGTGTTCTCGCTCGCATCTTTATTCTCTCCACCAAACGCTTCGTTGTATGAGGGAAGAATCCCCCACCTGATTACCGGCTCACGCTCCGGCGTCCGCGAAAATGACAACGCCCCTGGCCACGAGGGTCGCATCGAAAACCCGAGCGGTGGCGGTGATCGGTCGATCAGCCGGATCCCCGTGCGGAAGGAGGATGTCGGAGCGCGGGAGGAATAATAACGCCTTAAGGGAGGGGCGTCATCGGCGAAGTGGACTGAAGGAATATGACCTCGAACGCATCCGCCACGTCCGGCACGCAGCTCATTCCGGTAGCCAATCCACACAATCGGCGAACCCTCGGTGTTCCACGTCGGGCGCGAGGGGCACCACTCCATCCGCCTGCGTGATCAGGCACCCACGCCGCGCATCGGCATCCGTCATGGCGCTTCGCAGCCGCTGTCCCGCGCGAACCGGCTCCCCCTCGCCGGTCTTGATTTCAAAGACCACCCTCTCGGATCCCCGATCGAAGACCAGATCGGCCTCGAGCCCCGCGGCGGTTCGCCAGAAGTAAAACTGCGTGTGGGGATTTCCTAGTTTCTCCCTCCGCACGAGATCCTCCAGCACGAACGTCTCCCAACTGGCCCCGCGGACCGGATGCGAGTCGAGCTCCCCCAGCGAGGAAATGTTCAAGACGTGGTGGAGCAAGCCGGTGTCCCGCAGAAAGAGCTTGGGTGATTTGGTGAGACGCTTGCCGACGTTCCGGAAATAGGGCCGCAGGAGGCGCACGAGGTACGTCTGCTCCAGTACGTCAATGTAGCGCCGAACTGTGTGGTGAGATACTCCAAGCGCGCTGCCCAGCGCTTGATCCTACATAGTGCGAAGACGCCCGTAGGCTATCCGAGGCCACATGCCCTGCAAAATGGACTCATAGTTGCCGGGGCGTGCCGTACACCACCTTCGCGCAGTTCGAGGGACCCACGATCACGGCAGCTTTTTTGCCGGGTTCTCCGAGGCTATTTCTCGCCCAGCAGGGCGTTCACCTTCCGCATGACCTCGAAGGCGTCGGCCACGTAGAGGACGTCGGCTTTCCCCCGAGCCCACCCGCAATTGGGATCCAGATTGACGGCCCGGCGCTCGTTGACGAAACGCCAGCCGACCACATGCGGCTCTTCCCCGTGGCAACAGGTGGACAGACCCTTGGGGTGTCGCGGCGTGGATCCCGTCTGGCCCACCTGGTTGAGGTGGGTCATGAAGGGAAGGACCGCCTGTCCTTCGCCCTTGAGGTCCACCAGCGATTTGCTTCCGCCCAGGGACGCCTGGCTCTTGCGCAGGAAGCCCAGGATCAGCTCCGCGGCCTCGGACGCGTGCGTCTTGCCGTCGGCCTGGGTCTTGGTCCAGCCGGCCCCCGCCACGAAGAGTACCTCGGCGTCGGGCCGGATCGTCTGCTGGTCGGCCGGGGGCGCCTGGACGCCGGTCACGGTGGTTCGCATGCTTCCCTCAGACAGGTCCACGGCGACCGCCTCGAGCTTCGCCGCCCCGCGTTCGCCCTGCCACGGCCCATGGCAGCCCGGGTCCAGCAGGATGATCCAGGGGCGCAGTGTTCGAGCCACGCCGGGCAGCACCCGATTCCAGCGCGATGTTCCCGGCGCGATCACCAGGGTGGCCGCCGCCGCTTTGCAAAGGGCCTCGACGGCTGCCGCGTCGCTGGCATACCGAGACTGCCTGAAGTCCTGGCCGGACACACCTAGGAACCGGGCGGCCCCGCAGCCCGCGATGCCGTCCGCCGCCGCCCGGACATCCCCACCGACCAGGCCCACGACCAGCGTTGATCCATTCGTCGCGCCGGCCAGGGTTCTCGCAGCCCCCAGGGCCTCCAGAGCCGAAGCAGGCAATGATCCATCGGATTCAGTGTGGCCAAGAAAAAGGATGGTCTCCATGGCATCCCTCTACACTCTGGGGGTCAGGGGCCGGGGCCCGATGATAGGAGACCCCTTGGCATCCCGGGTACCCAGCGTCCCGCTGTGCGGGACTGGGTGTGCTCAGCGGTTCCTCGGCGCTCGGCGCTCGGCGCTTGGCACTACTGCCGCATCCAGGCGACGATCTCCCGCGCGATCTCGTCCGCCGAACGGTCCTTCACGACCCTGGTCTCGCGGCGCTGGCTGGGAAGCGAGACGCGGGCGAAGGTCACGCCCTCGGCCCCGACCCTCACCGCCTTCGCCCGCTGGAGCGACGGCATGATGGTCCGCATGTTCGCCATACCGACCTGAGGGTTGTTGGGCGGCTCGGGCAAATGGCCGGTGGCCCAGCCCAATACGGCCGGCGGTCCGGCGCAGGTCGAGACCTGGTGCTTGCCACCCTCGATCCGCTCGAGGATCGTGAGCCACCCATCATTCCCCACCGTGAGCCTGTCCACCCCCTGGAACTGGTCCAGGATGCCCAGCCGTTCGCCGACCATCTGGAGGGTCGCCCCGGCACCGCGCGACGCCGACTCCCACCCACCGAAGACCAGGAGTCGCGAACGATCGAGAGTCGGAACGGCCTGGATGGCCTCCGCCAGGGCCGCGGCTACTTCGCAGGAGTCCGTGAATCCCCCGGCCGGCCCGTCGAGCGCCACCAGCTCGAACGGAACCTTCTGCGCCACCGTCATCATCACCTGCTGGAGCTTGGCCTTCGGTCCCAGGCTGACCAGCCAGACCTTGCTGCCGGGGGTATTCTTCGCCAGGTGCGCCGCCTCGTACAGAGCGTGCCCCGCCCAGGGATCCAGCACCGCCGGCAGCATCATCTCGTTCTTGAGGGCCGGCCCGCCGGGACCCACGACGGGCTCCAGGGTCTGGAGCGGGTCCGGGACGATGCTGCCACACACGATGATCTGGTAACCGGTGCTCATACTTCGGGCTCCTTCAAAAGCGTTCGATAGTTCGGGGGTTCGGGTGTTCGGTGGTTCTCATCGGACTCGAACGACCGAACCACCGAACTCTCGAACACCCGAACGCCTTTAGTTCTCTGCTGAGTGTAGACCGCCCGTTCCGGCCCGAAATTCGATGTTGGTCCGTTCGGGGTCGCCGGGGCGCGGCTGCGCGCAGTTCCAGATGCATACGCCGCAATGGACGCACTTCTCCCGGTCGAAGGCGGGGACGCCGCTGCCGCCCGGCGTGATCGCCTGGCCCGAGCAGACCTCCACGCAAATCTTCGTCCCGCAGGTCTCGCAGAGATGCGGATACAGGAACACCACGTGATCGGCGTATCCCGGCGGCGCCTGCACCTTGCCTCCCAGAAGCAGGGCATCCTGGTGCGAGACCAGGAGTTTCCCGTCATAGGGGATGGCCGGCCAGCCGGCACGCTCCATCAGGGCGTCGTGAAGCGGCAGTCCCCGCGAGGTGCACTCCTCGCGGATCCGTGCGATCTCCTCGGCAGAGATCTTCCCCCGGTAATACGCTTCCGCGGTCGGCATCCGGGTGTGGGGAGGGACCGGACGGATGGGGATCGCCAGTTTCCCCTGTGTCAACCCGGTCAGCGCCATGCCGACCAGTCCCGTCACGACCCCGCGCTGGAACCCGTCGCGGGCCCTCTCGGCCACCCGTGCCTCTGCCTCGACCCAGCTCTCGCGCCGCCGCTTCACGTAGGCCCGTTCGAGGTTCTCCTTCGTGAAGGGCCTCCCCTCTTTCAGCAACTCGAGGACGCCTTCAGCCAACTGGATCCCCGTCGTCCAGGCCTCGTCCACGCCCGATCCGGTCAGGACGTTGGTGCTGCCCGACCCCTCGCCGATCCGGGCGTACCCATCGCCTACGAGGGAGGGCTCGCCCCGCCGGCCGGCCTCCTGCAGCGTCTTGGCCCCCCAGGACCGCAGGCGCCCGCCCTCGAGATACCGCCAGAGATACGGATGCAACATCCAGTGCTGCAGGTACCGGTACGAGGTTCGGACCGGGCTGTCAAACCACGAGGGAACGAAGATCCCGACCGAGGCCACCCGGCCGGGATACGCGTACATGAATCCGAAGATCTGCGGCTCGGGATATCCGAAAGTATGCAGGACCGTGCCCGGCTCGAGGTCCACGTCCTCCCGCAGATCAACCACCATCTTGGCGCCCACGGCCCACTCGCGCCGATGATGGCCCACCGGCCGGCCGAAGCGCTCGTCAATCTGCCGCCCGATCGGACCCACCGGTCCGTCCGCCACGACGGTGAGGGCCGCGCGGATATCCATGCCCGGCAGGAAACCGGCGTCGGGATTGCCGTCCTTGTCGGTCCCCTGGTCAATCAGCCGCACCCCGACCACACGATCGCCTTCGAGGAGCGGCGCGGCCACCGGCGTCCCGGGCCACACCTGCACCAGCCCGGAGCCCATCACCTGCGCGCCGACCCACTGCATGAACTGGCCGATGGATTCCGCAGGAACGGGGGGATATAGGGAAGGGACACGGCGTGCGCCTCATAGGGGAGCGCCCGACACAAGGCGCGGATCAGCCTATCGGCCAGGCGGAGTGTCAACGATCGTCGGCTGGCGCCCACCGGATCGAGAAGGTATACCACCCTTTCGTGACTCACGGGGGTGGCCAGGGGAATCTCTGCCGGATCCAGCTTCGGAAACGTGGCGCGAATCCCCCGCGCCCGCGTCACCACTCCGGACACGCCGAAGGCGATGTCGTCGGCCCGCTCGTAGCAGATGACCTGTGGGGGCAGACCGGGCATCGCCCGGCTCTCGACGACCGGGGTCCCGTCTTCCCGCAGCAGGTTCCGCGACAGCGTGGTGAGGAAGCCCCCCATCGCCGGGCCGAAGCCGACGCAGACGATGTCCACCTGCATCGTCTCCCGCTCGACGGCCATCGAGTCACCCATCACACTTCGCCTCTCTCAGAGGCCGTCAGCCAAAAGACCGACAGGGACAGCGACAGGGAAGACCCGACAGCGATATCCGACAGCGATAGCGAAAAAACGCCTCTCCGTACTCGGCTCTCTTGAGGCGCTCGGCGCTCGGCTCTGCCGTTCCCCGTTCGCCTCGGCGCTCGGCGCTCGGCGCTGTCGTTCTCTATCAGTCTCGGCTCTCAGCTCTCAAGCCGGATAGTCCAGCGCCTCGGGGATCATCACCGTGGTCAGGGCGGTGGCGGCCCGGTCCTTCGCCAGCCGCGCGCCGGTGAGACACCCGTCCAGCTTGAGGCGCAGCCGGACGAACTGCTCCAGGCCGTCGAACCGAACGCAGGGCCCCGCCTTGGCGGGGTGGGGTTTCCCGGGAGCGGCCCCCTCCGATGGCGCCCCCACCGAACCGCCGGCGGCGGGGATGATCCAGTCAAGTGGATCCAGCTCTCCCAAGTGGCAGCCCGCCCCACATCCCTCCCCATCCCAGGCCGGGTGCCGGTTGTAGCCGTGGACGAGTTCGGCGCAGATGCGTCCCGCCTCGCCGGCGGCGCGGGCCGCCTGAATGTGACAGAGATCCGTCAGGAAATTCACGAGCCCGGCGAGCCCCTCGGCCACCACCGGGTTGGCGGGACCTTTGGCCTCGACTTCGAGGACGTCCAGAATTTGATAGCGCGACGCCAACAGCCAGCAGAGCGCATCCGCCAGCGGGAACGTCACGCCCTGCCGGGTCCCATGATACAGCTTGGCCCCGTCGGCATCGGTGGCTCCCTGGAGGTGGGTGAGCGTCCAGAGCCAAGCCTCCATCGCACTGGCCAGGGTGCAGGCCCCGGTGCCGGGCCGCCGGAAGCCCACCTCTCGCATCTCGGCGATCCACATCCGGAGCTGTTCCAGGAACAGCTCGTTGGTCATGGTCACCGTGAGCTGCCGGCGCTGGACGGCCTCGGGGCCTTCGTAGGTGGCCTCGAGTTGCGCATCCATCCACTTGTGCCCGAGGAAACCGGGACAGTCCTCCGTGATGCCGTATCCGCCCATCAGGCTGACGGCCTCGCGCATCATGGTGGCCCCGTGGCCGGTGTTCCACAGCTTGCAGGCCGGGCACAGGACGTTCGCCTGAGAGTCGAGGACAAGAAACTGGACCAGCGGATCGGACTGGAGCGCCTCGTAGCGGTTCTCATCCCGCGCGCCTGCGGGACTGGTCGAGAGGGCCAGGAGTTCGAGGGCCTCCTTCTGCAGGCGCCGCAGCGCCTTCGTCTGCGCCGATCCCCCCCCGATGCCCTGCGCGGCGAAGATCTCGTCCTTGCGGCGTTCGAGCGGATCCAATTCGTCGAACAGGCGGGCGGCGGCAAAGCCCAGCGAGGCCCCCGCCTCGCCCGTGGCCCAGACGTCCACCAGCCGGTGGAGGACGTCTTCCTTCTGCTGCAGGCCCAGCTCGTACCGGGGGGATCCCGGCGTGATCGTCTCGCCGCCGCGGAAGCGGCCCCGCTGGTACCGGATGACCGGCTCGACGGCGGAGAGCAGCTTGGCCGAGGTCATCAGCCCGACCGTCACGCGCGTGCGGCGGAACACGGCCTCGATGACCTCGCCGTGGCTGTAGCGGGGGACGATCACCCCGTTCGTGACCGTGTAGCCGCCGATGAGGCGGCTGGCGGGGACCCGCAGGTTGAACACGGGATCCCGCGTCGAGGACAATTGGTGGACCAGCTTGCGCGTCGGCACACCGCGGTCGAACAGGCCAGGATCCGTTTCCTCGAGGATCACCATGCAACTGCCCTTGATCCGATCATCGCCGGAATCCACCGCCGCCGTGACAAATCTGGCAAAGCCCATGTTGGTGATGAAGCGTCCCCGCTTCTCCACCTGGAGGATAGGTTCCTTTCCCTCCTCCCACTCGGCGATGCGGACCTTGCCGGAGAGCAGGCCGGTCTCGACCCCGACGTAGGGCAACGGCTCCGTCAGGCAGAAGGCACCGCGCCAGATCGTGCGGTCCTCGCCCGGCTGGGGCGGGACGGCGCGGTGCATGTACGTGTCGCGCTGCTCCGGGGTTCCCCGTTCGTGGATCGGGGCCAGCGCCAGGTTGCCCGCCAGGCTGCAGGTGGCCGAGCCTCCGTCCACCCATGCCAGCTCGAACGCTACCAGGGCCAGCGCCAGGTTCTTGGGACCCTCGACGTACCCACCCTGATCCGGATCCATGTACAGCGTGGTGATCCCCGACTCGTCGAAGGCTTTCAGGAGTTGAGCCTTCTGCTCGGTCCACTCGTGCGAATTCCGCGCGCCCTCGGCAACCAGCCGGGCCACCGGGCCGCGGGCGACCGACCGTGCCGACTGCACCAGCATCTGGAGGTCGAAGCGGTCGGCGAAGCGCCAGAGGATCTGGCGCAGGTCATCTCCCGGAAGGGTGCGCAGTGTCTCCACGACTATCTCCTCCTCATCCGTCTCTATGAGGACGGCTTCTCGTGAACGCGTGGCAGGGCTGACTCCTGCTTTCGCGTTTGCCACCGCGGGCCAAATCGCATCAGGAACCGGTGGGTGATTCCGCGGATCCTGTGGCTTCCCTTCCGCTGGAAGACCCGGACGCTGGGGCAGGCCCCGGACGCCGCGGGTACCTTATCATCCGGTCAAGCCCATTCCGAGCGAAGATTGCGCTTTGTCACAATAAGAGGAGCACTGGAGGGTTGGGGGTGCCAGGGCCCCCGGGTGCGCCGAAGAACCTATCCCAGTATCGAATGGTGAAGATCGAATTTCGAACGACGAAAGTGTCCTTGTTCAGCATTCGACATTCTGCGTTCGATAGTGGCCTGATCCCGCCCGGAGCCGCTCCACCCTGACATCGCTCGGATGTCCCGCTTCCGACCAGCGAACTCGGGATCGGACCGGCGCAATATCAGACCAATTCTGGCTGACCCCGCAGGTGGGTCGTGCCGACTGGATGCCCATGCCTGTTGCGGAGCTGGTGGGGCAGAGGCCAAGGAGTTGCGTTGTTACGAAGGGCTTGGGGTGACCCCTCCTCCAGGCGGCCGCGGGTACACCAAACCGTCTTCCTTCTCGCCCTCGCCTCTAATTGGCGTCCAAGTATGACATTTCGGTGGCGGCACGGCGGTTGCACCCCAGCCCCGCCATGGCGACTCGCAGGAATTTACAATACCGCCGGATCCTTCCATGGCCAATGGTGCTGAATCGGCGGCACCGGGACCGGACGCCCCTGAGTAGCCTTGATTGAATGGGAGACCCCTTCCCGATAAGAGCAAACCCGGCGAAAGCCGGGGACGCAAAGCCACGGGTTAGGTCGCGGACCTGACAGCCGGGCTGCCGAAGGAAGGGAGCCGTAAGGCCCCCTCGGGAACATGGTGGTCTTCCGAGCAAGAATGGAGGATGCCATGTTTTCCGAAACCTGCCCTTCCATCCCTGACGTCATGCCACGACGCCTGTTTTTCCGCATGGCTCTTGCCCTGGGCGGACCGGCCGCGTGGTCCTGCCTTCTTCCCACCATCGCATCCGGAGCGTCCGCCTCGGCTGGATTCGCCGCTCCGCCTGCAGGGGCGGGTGTCGGCGCCAGGCACCTCTCTTCGATTTCCATGAAACTCGTCGGGCTCGCCTTCATCCTCCTGGTGGCCGAGCTCTGGATCGGCGGGCAGGTCCAGGTGCACCAGGAGTGTACGCGACAGGGCGCCGTGGCCTACAGCAACGACGCGAAAATCTTTGGGTGTACCGATTACCAGGACCGCGTGATCGTCAGCGTCTCCGATCCGAAGATCATCGCGCACGAATGGTGTCACTGGTCCACCCAGAGCGACAGCCACGACGTGTGCCCGACCCCCGTGGCGGACCTCCATCGATATTGAGCGGGACCCGGCGACGGGTCCTCCGGCCGCCTGCGCTTCCCCTGTTGGCTCCGCGAGATCCAGTTCTTTCCGGCTCGCGGAGCCACGCTTTTCCTCCCGCGTGGGCGGGAATCCGGCCTGCCCGTGACCTCGCCCCCACGCCAGATCGGCGGGCTTTCCCCCTGGACAACCTCCCATTCTTTTGGTAAGGTGCGCCCGCTCCTTTCCGGCAGCTCAGCCAGCGTGACTCCCAGCCGATCGGGCCTCTCTCTCGCCGCACAGGAGGCCGCATGGAAGACCGGCCCGGATCCGAGTACTGCCCGAAGTGCCGGATCATCCAACTGACCTTTCCATTCACTGAGGATTCCCGCACCCTCCGCCGCTGCCTGGTGTGCGGCTTCCCCGTGGAGAGCGGCCTCGTCCTGGAGGCCGCCGAGGCACTCGGCCTCCCCAGCCCGCCCGATATCAAGATCCTCTGCGTGGACGACGAACCGCTCGTCCTCCAGATGAACGGTGACATCCTGCGGTTCCACGGCTACACGGTCCTCACGGCCCCGGATGGACCCACGGCCCTGGAGATGGCTACCCGGGAGCGCCCCTCTCTCATCCTGTTGGATATCATCATGCCCGGGATGGACGGGTTCGAGGTCTGCCGCCGATTGAAGGCCGACCCGGACCTGAAGGACATTCCGGTCATCATCCTGACCGCCCTGTCCGACACCAACCTGAACGTCCGGGCCTTCGAGGCCGGGGCAGAACTGGCCCTGCGGAAGCCCGCCGAGGCGGGCACCGTCTTGCGCACCATCGAGGCGGCCCTGGCCCTGGCTGCCTCGCGGACGGCGGGGCCGACGTTCGAGGGCGTCCCCGAGGCGGTCACGGCGCCAGCTCAGCCCGAGCCGGCCGAGCCCGAGCCGGAGGTGGCGCCGGACCTCACCATCCCGACCCGTCCCGTCCCCCTGACGGTGTGGACCTTTGATGGTGCCACGCTGCGCGGGCAGATCTTCCTGCGCCTCCACGTCGAGGGCCACGCCGGACCCGAGACAGCACAGGACCGCCTCAACGATCCCGACCTGTTCCTCACCCTCACCATGCCGGGTGACGACCCGCTGGTATTCCTCAACAAGATCCAGATGATCCGGGTGGACGTTCCGGCGGAGGAGGAGCCCGATGTTCCGGACATCCAGGTGGGCGTGAGCATCGAACCGATCCGGGTCCAGCTTATCAACGGGGAGCAGCTCAGCGGGACCGTGCGCATCGAGGGCCCCGCGGGCAAGCGCCGCCTCTCGGACTTCCTCAACACCCAGCCGGCCTTCCTGCCCCTCAAGGGGGCGGACGGCCTGCATTTCCTGCACAAACGGTTCATCGCGCGCATCGTGCCCCAGGAAACCTGAGCGGGGCCCGATCACCCGGAAGGGACATCTCATGGCCAAGATTGATGCCTTCTTCAAATTGATGTACGACACCGGCGCCTCCGATCTGCACCTCATCTCCGGCAATCCGCCCATCCTGCGCATCCGCGGCGACATGGAGCGGGTCAAGTACAAGGTGCTGGAGCATCAGGAACTCAAGGCCATGCTCTTCGAGATCTGCCCCGAGGACAAGGCCAAGGTCTTCGAGGAGACTGGCGACATCGACTTCGGCTACGAGATCCCCGGCCTGGCCCGCTACCGGGCCAACTTCTTCATGCAGAAGAACGGGATTGCCGCCGTCTTCCGCCAGATCCCCAGCAAGATCATGACCGTGGAGGAGCTGGGCCTGTCCTCCACCGTGAGCAGGCTGGCCCTCTTGAAGAAGGGGCTGGTCCTGGTCACGGG
>JACPAT010000319.1 GCA_016180655.1 Candidatus Methylomirabilota bacterium
GAGGGGGTGGCGCTCTGGGTGGATTTCCTGACCAAGCACGGGGCGCCGCTCACCCCCGTGGATCCCGTGCAGGAGGCCAAGGACCTCGTCCACCGCGAGCTGGCGGACGTCCTGGTCGTCTCGGGAAAGGGCACCGGCGAGGCGGCCGACCTGGAGTTGCTCAAGACCGTTCGGAAGGCCGTCCCGGACACGCCCCTCTTCGTCGGCAGCGGCGCCACGCCCGAGACGATCCGCACTCTCTTCGAGATCGCCGACGGCGCCATCGTCGGCACCGCCATCAAGAAGGACGGCAAGCTGTCGAACCCGATTGACCCCGCTCGCGTCGAGCGCCTGGTCCGCGCCGCTCGCTAGCCCGATCTTCCCTCCCTGAGGGCACCTGTCCTCTTGCCGGCGATCTCGCGCCGGAGACAAGCACGTCAATTTCCTTCCCTGATCGGAACGGCCGGGTCCCCTAAGTCCTTCTGGCCAGAATTACGGTGATGTATTGTCTCGGCGCAACTTTTCGATCCCCTCTCCCCGCTGTGGGAGAGGGTTGGGGTGAGGGGGATACTCGGGTACCCCCTGGGTGCGGCCCCCTCCGTGCACCCTCACCCCCCGCCCTCTCCCATCCAGGGAGAGGGAGCAGAAATGATTGTCACCGTACTTGCGTTCCACAGCACTTAAAGTGCGGCCAGCTGATTGCGGCCGTGTCGTTTCGCCGGGGAGATGAGGACTCATCCGATTTGGCGACCTCGGTGTCATGGCGGTTCCATCGGCGATATGAAGGGGGTGCTTGACTGGGGCAGGGAAGGTGGTACATTTGAAGAGCCGAGAGCCGAGAGCCGAGAGCCGCCAGGGAAGAGCTGTGAGCCGTGAGCCGAGAGCCGAGAGGGTGAACGTAGCACCAAGAGTCCGCTGGTAGGGGTAGAAGAGGTGAGAGGCCCCGGGACTCAAGAGCGACCAAATTGTATCGTGGGTATGTCACGGAGGGAGACGCTGTGACCTAACGATGGGACGGACCCAGGCGAGGCGGTGCCTGGGGGAGGTGTGTCATGGCCATGGTGAAGCGGTTGCAAGAGCTTCTGAATGCCAGCGGGGTCGCGTACGAGGTGACTCCCCACCGGGAGGCGTACACCAGCCAGGAGATCGCCGCGGCCTGCCACGTGTCCGGCAAGGCCATGGCCAAGGTGGTCATGGTCAAGCGGGGCGAGGGGTTGATGATGGCCGTCCTGCCGGCCGCATGCAAGGTGGGCGTGGATCGCCTCGAAAAGATCTTCGGCACCTCCGGCATCACCATCGCCCGCGAGCACGAGTTTGCCGGGCTGTTCCCCGACTGCGACACGGGGGCGATGCCGGCCTTCGGCAATCTGTACGGGCTGGAGGTGTACGTGGACGAGGAGCTGGCCAAGTGCCCGCAGATCACGTTCCAGGCGGGAAATCACCACATGAGCTACGCCGACTTCAGCCGTCTGGTGCAGCCCAAGGTGGCCGAGTTCTGCTCCCACGCGTGAGCGGCCGCGCGATCCGCTATCTCAAGCCAAGCCCAGAGAAGGCGGTGGCG
Organism: Candidatus Methylomirabilota bacterium; assembly: GCA_016180655.1. Classification (GTDB taxonomy): domain Bacteria; phylum Methylomirabilota; class Methylomirabilia; order Methylomirabilales; family 2-02-FULL-66-22; genus 2-02-FULL-66-22. Next base: position 1,541 of record JACPAT010000319.1, read on the forward strand.
GTCTTGCCGCATCCTACGGATCTCCACCACCTTCTCTCCGTATGCCTGCCCAGGAACACCACGGCCTGCAGCCCGGCCGTGGCTTTCGTTCTCAACATACCGTCCAGTGCGGTCTCCCTTAGGTCTTGGCGCCTTCGCGGTTGAAAAGAGGAGGTCTTTGCGTGCGCGGAAAACCGGTGAGCGCCTCCAGCGTGGTCCTGTCGCGGGTCATGCATCCGAACGATGCCAGCTACATGGGGACGGTGCACGGCGGGGTCATCCTGCGCATGCTGGACGAGGCGGGCGGCATGGCCGCCGTCCGCCACGCGCGGAAGCCGGTGGTCACCGCGGCCATAGACAGCATGAGCTTTCTGGCCCCCGTGTATGTGGGGAACCTGGTGACGGCCAAGGCCTCGGTCAACAGCGTGGGCAAGACCTCCATGGAAGTGGGGGTGCGGGTCGAGGCGGAAGACCTCCTCACCGGCAAGGTGGTCCACACCGCGTCCGCCTACCTGGTGTACGTGGCGGTGAGCCAGCGCGGGAGGTCCATCCAGGTTCCACCGCTCGTTCCCGTGACGGTGGACGATCGGCGGCGGATGGCCGCGGCCGAGCTCCGGCGCACGGAGCGCGCCGCCCGCCGCATGGCCGGTCGCACGGGCCAGTAAGGCGCACCGGACAATCTCCCCGGCGACGGCCCGCCGGCTGGACGCCGTCCGGCCTGAGTTGGTATGATGCCCGCCCGCACGGGCTGGGCGGCTTGAAAGCTGGGACGCTGGGACGCTTGGAGGCGAAACGGCTGGAAGCTCCCGGCTTCCTGGCCTCCGAGCCTCCAAGCGGGTTTCTGCAATTGACAGGAGGCTTTCCGATGGTGTCCCTCGACGACCTGAAGGCCCTGTCCCGCCCCGCACAGACCAAGATCGTCCTCTTGGTGCTGGACGGCCTCGGCGGCCTGTCCCGTGCTGGCGACGGCAAGACGGAGCTTGACGCGGCCCGCACCCCCAACCTGGATAGGCTGGCGGCACAGGGCAATCTGGGCCTGGCCGATCCCGTTGCGCCCGGCATCACGCCGGGCAGCGGGCCGGGTCATCTCGGCCTCTTCGGATACGACCCCCTCCGGTACCGGATCGGACGCGGCGTCCTGGAAGCGGTCGGGATTGACCTGGAGATGACGGAGCACGACCTGGCGGCGCGCGGCAATTTCTGCACCGTGGATGCCAAGGGCCTCATCACCGACCGCCGCGCCGGACGCATCCCCACGGAGCGCTGTGCCAGCCTCACCCCACTCCTGGAGAAGATCGGGATCCCGGGGGTGGAGCTGATCGTACGACCGGTGCGGGAACATCGCTTCGTCGTGCTCTTCCGTGGGGATGGCGTGGAGGAGGGCCTGTCCGAGACGGATCCGCAGGAGACCGGGAAGCCGCCACTGCCGGTGCAGGCCGAGGCCCCGCAGGCCAGGAAGGCGGCCGACATCGCCAACCGGTTCGTCGCCGAGGCCCGGCGGGTGCTGGCAGCCGAGCATCCGGCCAACATGATCCTGCTCCGCGGGTTTTCCAAGTACCCCCGGCTGCCGAAGCTCACCGAGATCTACGGCGTCCGGGCGGCCGTCATCGCCGTGTATCCCATGTACCGGGGTCTGGCCAAGCTGGCGGGGATGCAGGCGGTGAAGACCGGGGACACGGTGGCCGAAGAGTTCGCCACCCTGGAATCCGTGTTTGGCGACTTCGACTTCTTCTTCCTCCACGTGAAGAAGACCGATAGCGCCGGCGAGGACGGGAACTTCGACAAGAAGGTGTCCATCATCGAGGAGGTGGACGCCGAGATCCCGCGACTCCTGGCACTCACCCCCGACGTCCTCGTCGTGACGGGCGATCATTCCACGCCGGCGACCTTCAAGGCGCACAGCTGGCACCCGGTCCCCGTGCTGCTCTGGTCCAAGTGGTGCCGGCCGGACGGCGCCGCGCGGTTCACGGAGCGGGAGTGCCGGTACGGCAATATCGGCCACATACGCGCGGCCGAGCTGATGCCGCTGGTCATGGCGCACGCGGAGCGCCTGACCAAGTTCGGCGCCTAACGATTTCGGATGTCGGATTTCGAATTTCGGATTGCCGATCCCCCATCGCCGGCGGTGATCCGGCGATCTGATCGGTGAAGTCATGGCGCTGCGGGTGCTGGCGGTCGCGGACATTCACGGCCACCGGTCACTCCTCCGGTTGATCCAGCAGGAGGTGACCCGGCACACCCCGGATGTCACCGTTGTGGCCGGAGACCTGACGAACTACGGAGATGCGGCAGAGATCCAGCGGGTGCTGGATGCCATCCCGGGTCGGGTCCTGGCGATTCCGGGAAACCTGGACCTGCGCCGGGCGTTCGAGGCGGGCATCGCCAAGAGCCATGCCGAGAGCCTGGTCGGGAAGCAGATCGGGATTCAGGGGGTGAGGGTTGCCGGCCTGTTCGATCAACTGAGCGCGTGCGAGATCCTGGTGCTCCACGAACCCCCGGTGGGCCTCCTGGACGACGTGGGCAGGGGACGGCATATCGGCTTTCCCGAGCATTTCAGAGCGCTGGATCGGCTCCGGCCCGCGGTCCTGCTCTGCGGTCACTGCCACGAATCGCCCGGCGTGGTGACCTACGGTGGCACCACCGTGGTCAATTGCACCCTCGGCAGCGGCGGCCACGGCGCCCTGGTGGAACTGGATGGCGACCTGGTGGCTGCCCGGCTGCTTTAGACACCCAGGGACCAGGGGTCAGGGGCTGGGGGTTGGGGATCAGAGGGCGGAAAGGTTTCATGCGCGACGCCCTGAAGGATCGGGTGGCCGTGATCACCGGCGCCTCCAGCGGGATCGGGCGAGCGGCGGCGCTGGCCTTTGCGCGGGAGGGGGTGCGAGTCATCCTGGGTGCCCGTCGGACGGATCGCCTGCAGGAAACGGTCGAGGCAATCCGGAGTGCGGGCGGCACGGCGCGTTCCCTCCAGACCGACGTGACGCGGCCGGCAGAAGTCACTCGACTGGTGCGAGAGGCGGTCACGGCCTTCGGCCGGCTGGATATCTTGGTCAACAATGCGGGACTCGGGTATTTCGGCCGCCTGGAATCCATGCCCATAGACGAAGCCCGGCACCTCTTCGAGGTGAACGTCATGGGCACGCTCTATGGGATCCAGGCCGCCGTGCCGATCATGCGGTCGCAGCAGTCGGGACACATCATCAATGTTGCGTCAGTGGTGGGGAAGCGGGCGACCCCAGGCAGCGGGGTCTATTCCGCCACGAAGTTCGCCCAGGTGGGACTCTCCGAATCGCTGCGCCTGGAAGTCGCCGACGCGGGCATTCACGTGAGCGTGATCTGTCCGGTCTCGACCATGACCGAGTTCTTCGAGGTCGCCGCGGCGCGCTCGCCGCTGAAATTCGACCCCACCGGCCCGACGTATACCGCCGAGCAGGTGGCAGAGGTGATCGTGCGGTGCGCTCGTCGGCCCCGCACCGAGGTCATCCTCTACCCACCGGCTCGTCTGATGGTGATCCTGAATGCCGTGTCCCCCTGGCTGATGGATCGGGTGCTGGCAACCTACTGGAAGAAGATCCGTCCCGGCCTGTAAACGGGCCACCCTGGGGGGGACAATTCGCCTCGGGGCGTGTCAGGTGCGGAGGGGAACATCCATGATGACAGAGGGCGGTGTCAGGGGCTGGACCTCGGCGACGCTGGAGGAAATCTGGCGGGAGAACACCACGGCCCGCAAGGCACTCCTCGACGAGGTTCGGGGGTTGTCCGAGAAGCAGCTCGCGTTTCAGCCTGCGCCGGGCAGGTGGTCCATCGGGGAGATATTGGACCACCTGTGCCTGGCGGAGCGGAGTATCACGCGAGTCGTCTCCAAGATCCTCCAGCAGGCGGCTGGCCGCGGCCTGATCGGTGAACCTGGGAGCATGGACGTGCCGCCGTATCGGATCGACCTGGCGACGTACAACCGGCCGGCCGCGGCACCCGAATCCGTCCGGCC
>JACPAT010000320.1 GCA_016180655.1 Candidatus Methylomirabilota bacterium
CTGATGTTCCGGGAATGCCCGTTCTGCGGGAACATCCACCGGAGTCCGTACGTGGACGAACTCGAGAATATTGTCCTGAGTTGCCGGGACAAGGCCTGCCCCGACAAACGCGGCACCCTGGAAACCTGGCCCGAGCCGGATACTGTCCCCGTCCGCTGCGAGACCCAGGCCTATTCCCGCGCCGCGTAGGCGCCCGTTCTCCACTTCGGCGGCTTGTCGTCCGCTCCTTTGCGTTCGCCTTGCGCCACATCCTTGTGGTGTGGCCATCATCCCATCGGCCTCATCCCAAGCCAGAAATAAGGGCTTGCCCCACCCGGCGGGATGTGGTAGAGGGTCTCCATCGCTGTGACCCTGGGTGCAGAGGGGAACCCTGGGGAAATCATCCAACGGGACGTTCCGCACTGACCGGCTATTGACCCAATTCTCCGCGACAGGACCCCACTCCAGGGCACCCTTCACGACACGGCCTCCCCCAGAGCGATCGTACGCCCTTGCATCCTGGAGGTGCACGGATGGGGGGAATCATCTCGAAGCCTGAACGCCGAACAAACGCCACCTGCCGCGTTCGTCATCCCTCTCGCTTGCCGCTCGTGGCCCTTGCCATTACAGCCATGCTTCCCGCCTGCCAGGGCGAAGGACGCGGTGCCATGTCCATCGAGGAGGCCAAGCGCGTCACGGCCTCCTTCAGTACCAGTTCTTTCGTCCCACCCCCCCGCACCATCCAGGACATCACCGCCATCCTGGATCAGCAAAAACTCGCCGACCCGGCGGCCGCGGTCCAGGCCCGCGCTCGGGCCGACCAGCCGCCGCCCAATACCACGAATCCTGATACCCTCGCCGATTTCTACTACAAACGAGCGCTTGCCGCCCGCGAAATCGGCCGCGCCAGGCAAGAAATCGAGGACCTGACCCAGGCGGCGACATTCGCCTCGCGCGGCTTCGCGGGGATGCAACTCGACATCCTGAAGGACCTCGGCTATGCCGAGCTTCAGGGCGGCAATTTTTCCCGCGGCCTGGACTACCTGCGACGGGCAATCAACATGGCTCAACAGACCAGACGAGGCACGTTGATCAACCTGCACGCCATCCTGGCCCGCATGTACGCTCTCGCGGGCGACCTGGAGGCCGCCGACAATGCCCTCCAGGAGGCCCAGTCGGTCTTCAATGAATCCCTCCGGTGGCGGAACCTGCAGCCCGAATGGATCGCAACGTGGAATTCCACCGTGGCCAGCGCGCAGGCCAGCGTCCTCGAGGTTCGGGGCAGATTTGCCGAAGCCGAGGTGTTTCACCGGCGGTCCATCGCAGCCCTGCTGGCGGACCCCACCACATCCCAGTGGCCCATGGTTGATCTCCAGAATGCCCGGCTCGCCCTCTTGCTCATCCGCCAGGGTCGTCTCCTGGAGGCAGAAAGTGAGGCGCGGACCGCGGTGCTGGGCGCCCTGAGCAAGCGGGGACGCTACTCGCATCATACAGCGCTCCAGGTGACGATCCTGACCCGCGCGCTTCTCGAGCAAGGCCGCTACCTCGAGGCGGAGTCCCTGTCCCGTGCGACCCTCGACATATACGAAAAGACCGGTACCTCCCAAGACTCGTACATGCTGGCCCTGGTTCACGACACCCTTGGCGCCTCCCTGGTCGGCCAGGGCCGGTGGGAGGAGGCCGCAGCCGAATACGAGGCCATGCGCAGGGGCCTCGCCGGTGATCCCTGGTCATACGAAAAGTATCTCGCCGCGAACCTCAATTGGGGCCTGGCGCTCCTCAGCACGGGCCGAGCCAACCACGCCCTGGAAATACTGCAGGTCGCCTTCGAACGGAACAGGCGCCTGCTGGGCGAGCAGCATGCCAGCACCGCGGAGGCCCGCGGCCTGCTCGCGGTTGCCTATGCGGCAATGGGCGACCGACCGCACGCCCTCAGAGAGTTTGCCCAGGTCAGTCCTCTCCTGCTCACCCCTTCGCCCGAGGTGGACGAGGAGACCGCGGCTCGCCCCGCCCGGGACCAGCGAAAGAACCTGATCCTGGCGTCCTACATCGGCTTGCTCGCTGACATCAAAGGCACGGCGCTCGAGCAGCAAGCCGGCGTGGATGCGGCCGCCGAGGCCTTCCGCCTTGCCGATGTGGCCCGGGGCAGCTCCGTCCAGCGCGCCCTGGACGCCAGCGCCGCCCGCGCCGCGGCCAAGACCCCGGCCCTGGCAGAACTCGTCCGCCAGGAGCAGGACACCAGGAAACAGATCGGCGCCCTGTACGGGTTGCTCGCCAACGTCCTCTCCGCGCCCACCGATCAGCAGGATCCCAAGGTCGCGCCGGCCCTGCGCACCCAGATCGAGGTCCTGCGCCGCACGCAGCAGCGCCTGGCCGAGCAGATTCGAAGAGAGTTCCCGGCGTATGCCGAATTGATCAACCCGACACCGGCAACGGTGGACAAGGCGCGGGCCGGCCTCACACCGGGCGAAGCCTTGATCGCCACGTATGTGGCGCGGGACCGGACCTTCGTCTGGGCGATTCCGCACCGCGGCCCGGTGGCCTTTGCCGCGGCCCCTCTGGGCGAGACAGCCATTGCGGCAGACGTGGGCACGTTGCGCAAGGCGCTTGATCCCGGCGTATCCATCCTGGGGGATATCCCCGAGTTCGACGTCGCACTGGCCCACAAGCTGTACACCGCGCTGCTGGAACCGGTGAGGCCCGGCTGGCAGCCGGCGGAGAGTCTGCTCATCGTTCCCCACGCTGCCCTCGGCCAACTGCCGTTCTCGCTCTTGCCCACGCGAGCCACGACGCTCGGCCCGGCCGAGGCGCCGATCTTCGCCAACTACCGCGCGGTCCCCTGGCTGATCCGCAGCCATGCGGTGACGGTGCTGCCCTCGGTGAGTTCCCTGGCCACCCTGCGGGCGCTGCCGCCGGCCCCTCCGGGTCGGCGCCCCTTCGTCGGCTTCGGCGACCCCTACTTCAGCCAGGAGCAAGCCCGCCGCGCCGCCCGGCGTAGCGGCACGGGCGAGGTCGCTGCCCTGCGCCTCCGGGGGGTGCCCATCATGCTGCGAGCTTCACCGAAGACGCAGGCGCTTGACAGCAGCCAGCTCGCCATGCTGCCTCGGTTGCCGGATACCGCGCAGGAGATCCGGGGCATCGCCCTGGCCATGAACGCCGACCTGACCAGGGAGGTCTTCCTCGGCGAGCGGGCGAATGAGCAGACCGTCAAGACGATGAGCCTGTCCGGCTATCGGGTCATCGCCTTTGCGACCCACGGGCTGGTTCCGGGGGACCTGGATGGCCTCAGCCAACCGGCCCTGGCGTTGTCGGCCCCGGACGTCGCCCAGGCGGATGGCGACGGCGTCCTGACCATGGAAGAGATCCTCGGCCTCCGCCTGAACGCCGACTGGGTCGTGCTGTCGGCCTGTAACACGGCGAGCGGAAGCGGGGCGGGCTCCGAGGCGGTCTCTGGGCTGGGGCGGGCGTTCTTCTATGCGGGGGCGCGGGCCCTTCTGGTGAGCAACTGGCCGGTCGAGACCACGTCGGCCCGGGCGCTGACCACCGAGCTATTCCAGCGGCAGCAGGCAAATCCGAACCTGACGCGCGCCCAGGCGCTGCAACAGACCATGAACTGGTTGATGGACGCGCCCGGATTCGTTGACGCCACGACCAACACCGTCCTCTTCAGCTACGGCCACCCGATCTTCTGGGCCCCCTTCACCCTGGTCGGGGACAGCGGGGGAGGAAGCCCGACCGGCAAGTAAGCCCCTTACGTTTGGAGCTTTCTTGGCGCTCTTGGCGCACCAATCCGCCTGAGGCGGATGCCGTTGGTACCGGCGGTTCACACGAATTCTTCTTACTGCCGCGCCTCCAGCACGGCGCTCGTCATCCGCACCTCGGTCCCCCGGCGATAGATCACCTCCACCCGGTCCCCCGCCCGCTTGCCGCGCAGGACGAAGACGAAGTCCTCGAGGTTCTTGACCACCTTCCCGTCGAACCGCAGGATCAGATCGCCCGATCGCAGGCCCGCCTTCTCGGCCGGACTCCCGGTCCGGACGCCCCCCAACCTCACCCCCTCGTCCGATCCACCGAACTCCGGGATCATCCCGAAATAGGGCCCGTAGCCCGCACCGCTCCCGCGCGTTCGGGGCGGCGAGGACGGCCCTGCCCGGACAAAGGTCACCTGGCTGTCCCCGTCCACGAGGCGACGGAGGACTTCGCCCACCGGAGAAGGGGGTGTGGTCCGACGGGCCGTAGCCGTCCCCGCTGAACCGCACCTGGAGTCCCACCTCGCGATTGGCGGCCTCCAGGATCTCCCGGAACTCCTTCCCGGTCTCCACGCCGAAGACGTAGAGCGTCTCGCCCCGCAGGCGGCCGATCATGTCCATGTTGAGCATGGCCACCGTGCGCTCCAGCGGGAACGCCGGCGCCCTCGCGTACTGGGCCGATCCGAGGAGGCCCATCTCCTCCCCGGCGAAGGCCACGAAGACGAGCGTCCGCCGGGCCCCTCCCCCGCCGGCGAACACGCGGGCCAGGCCCAGCACCCCGGCCACGCCCGAGGCATTGTCGTCCGCGCCGGGATGGACCTCCCCGTAGCGCGAGGGGGCCAGGGAGGTTTCTCCGCCCAGACCCAGGTGATCGTAGTGCGCCCCCACGACCACCGCCTGGCCTCGCAGCGTGGGATCGGTCCCGGGGAGGAGGCCGATCACGTTCCACCCCCGGCCGTGTTCGTGGATCAGCCGCACCTCTACCTCCACGGTCCGGCCCGGCACGGGGAATGACTGCGGGTGGAGGTCGCGGTCAATGGCCTGCTGGAGATCCCGGAGGGAGCGGCCGGCGGCCGCCAGGAGGTCCTCCGCCACGCGGCGGAGAGCGTTGACGGCCAGGATGCCGCTCTGGGAGATCGAGGTGATGCCCCGGATGGCGAAGAGCCGCTCGGGCTCCTCGGCGTGCGCCAGGGGATTCGTCACCAGGATGACCCCGCGGGCCCCGTGCTCCCGCGCGTTGAGGACCTTGTACCGGACATCAGTGTAGCGATAGGCCTCGGGCCGCCGGAAGGGACTGTCCGTGTCGCGCTCCCGCGGCTCGCCCGTGAGGACCAGGGCGATCTTCCCGGCCACGTCCACGCCGGCGTAATCGTCGTACGCCAGCTCGGGCGCCGTGATCCCGTAGCCGGCGAAGACGACCTCCGCCTGGACCTGCCCGCTGTCGGAGAAGCTGAACGGCGTGAAGTCCTGGCCGACGCGATAGTCCCGACGGCCGTCACCGCCTTCGAGCCGCAGGTAGTTCCCCTCCCCCAGGCGGATGCCCGTCACCACGTCGAAGGCCTGGAAGTATGACCCGCCCTCCCCGCCGGGTGTGAGGCCGGCCCGCTCGAATTCGCCCGCGATGTAGCGCGCCGCCCGCTCCATCCCGGGCGAGCCGGTGGCGCGACCCGCCATCTCGGGGGCGGCCAGTGTCTTGACGATTTCCAGGAGATCGGATGCGGACGTCCCGACCTGGACGGCCGCTCCGGCGGGTGCCGGCGCGGCTGGTCCGTCCTGTGAAAGCGGCCGGGCGCAGGCCGATACCACCAGGGCGATGGTCAGAGCCAGCCACGGGATCCGTCGCGCCTTATTCCACCATGCCATCACCGGGGACCCCCGTGTACCTGCGTTGATTGGTGGTGCCGGAAAAGGGCGAGGCGGGATGGGTGAAACGGTCAAGCCGCGGCCACCTCGACCATGGCGTCGAAGGCGGCCTGCCCGGCCGAGAAGGCGAACGTGTCCACCGCCTCATCGGGAATGCACGGGGCGCCCGAGGTGAGCCGGTTCAGGCCGCCCCATCCATCCCGCATCCACACCGTTCCCGGAGGAATCCGCTCCGTCACCCGTGCGCGCGCAAAAAACTCCCCCCGCTGGTTGAAGATGCGGATGGGCGCGCCGTCCCGGAGCCCGCGCAGGGCGGCATCCGCGGGGGAGATCCACAGCCGTGGCTCTGCGTCGAGTCGGGCCAGGGTGGGCAGGGCCTGCCCATGATCATAGAACCCGTGGAACTGGGTCAGGGTTCGCCCCTGGCGGAAGGCCAGCGGATACGGCGACGTCGGCAGCGGCTCGAAGACCGGCAAGGGCGGAAGCCCCAGCGCCTGGGCGCGCAGGGAGAAGAATTCCACCTTGCCGGAAGGCGTATGGAACACGCGATCTGGATGGGCCACGTGTGACACCCGGAGCTCCCGGATCCCACCCTCCGCGCGAAGGGCGGAGACGGTGGCATATCCAGTGGAGGGGTGGGCCAGGATCGCGTCGATCGGCCCTTCGTCCGTCTCCCACGGGTAGAAGTCGGTGAGGCCGAGGCGCCGGGCCAGCTCGTTCAGGATCCAGGTGAGGGGTCGGGTCTCCCCCGGCGGCTCGAGGGCCCGCTCCATCAGGTAGATATGGGTATTCGTGCTCTTGCAGCCCACCTCCTCCAGCCAGGCGGTGCTGGGCAGCACCACGTCCGCGTAGCGACGCGCGGTGTCGTTCAGGAAGAGGTCATGGCTGACCACGAGATCCGCCCGGGCAAGACCCTCCGCCACGGGCCCGGTGTCGGCAAACGAGGACAGCATGTCGGTCCCGAAGAGGAGCATCACGCGGAGCCGCCCGTGGAGGAGCGCCTCGGTGATCCGGGACATCTGGTTCGGGATGTAGTTTCCCGGGGGGCGGCGTTCCAGGGCGGCGATATTCGCCAGCGCCTGGCCGTGAGCGGCGCTGCCATGCCGGGGACCCATCCCGCCGCCCGGGACCCCGAGGTTCCCGGTGAGGGCAGGGAGGCACGCCACGGCCCGGCCGCCCTGCCAGCCGTTCATGCCCTTGTGCATCGAGCTCCCGCCCAGGAGAATCATGCCAGGGCGGGTGGTGGCGTATCGTCGGGCGAGCGCCGTGATCCGCTCGGGAGCGAGGCCCGTGACCCGGGCCGTCCACGCCACGGGGTAATCCCGGAGGTGCGCGGCCAGGGCCTCGAAGCCGACCGTGTGGCGGGTCACGAAGTCGCCGTCGTAGAGCCCCTCCGCGACGATCACGTGCATCAGGCCCAGGGCCAGCGCGGCATCCGTCCCCGGCCGGAGCAAGAGGACCTCGTCCGACAGGGAGGCGGCCTCGGTCTCCCGGACATCCACGGTGACGAGGAAGGCCCCGCGCCGCTTGGCCGCCGTGAGATAGCGGGCGGTATTCGGCTGGCTCGCCAGGTTGGCCCCCCAGAGCAGGATGAGCCGGGCGTGCTCCCCCATGTCCTCCTTGGTGTTGGTCTCGAGAGCGCCCGTCAGCCCGATCCCGAAGGCCCCGAGCCCCCAGCAGATCATCGTCGGATTCCACCACTGGCACCCAGAGAAATTTGCGAAGCGGCGGAGAAGGTGAGACCCGACGCGCGTCCCGTAATTCGTGCTGAAGAGGCCATGGCCGGACCAGAGGCCGAC
>JACPAT010000321.1 GCA_016180655.1 Candidatus Methylomirabilota bacterium
GCGTATTCACCCGCGAGCGAGTCCAGATCCGCCTCCGGCGGAGCCTGGGCGATGGGGACGCCGTCCAGGCCCATGAGCAGGGCACCGCGGGCCTGCCCCACCCGCCGGACCAGGTCCCCCACCGTGCGCGACAGATCACCGGTCATTGCGCTCGACCGGCCGCCGCTCGACGCCGCCGGGCTGCCTCACGGAAGGAGACCAGCCTCTCCAACAAGGATGGGTCCGGCGCGGCCCCTGCGAGGGCCTCTTCCGGGACAGCAGGCGCGGCTCCCGACTCGCCGTGGCCCAGTTGTGAGTAGATCTTCTCGGCGACGTCCGTGTGGCCCTGGGATGCGTAGAGAGCGGCGAGGGTTGGACTGGCCAGTGAGTCGAGATCAGACTCGCTCCCCCGCTGGGACTCTCCTGGGGACACGGCCAGCAGTGAGTCCTCCAGCGAGAACGCCGCTCCCTCCCCCACTTCCTCGGCGCTGCCACCGGATCCGCCCTCTTCCATCCCTCCAAGAGAGATCGCATCCCCAGCCCCGGCCATGGCCGGCGGGGCGAGCGCCTCGGGCTCCGAACTTACCCCTACGGGCTCGGCAGCCGGGGCCGGGATCGCCTGGATCGGCAGGGCGGCCAGGCGCTCCTGGGTCTCGCGGTCCAGGGGATTGAGGCGGAGCGCTCGCTCGTAATGCTCGCGCGCCTCCCCCGAACGTCCCTGCTGCGCGGAGGTGTCGCCCAGGAGCCGGAGAGCCAGCAGGTTGTCGGGCGCCAGCTCCAGGACGCGACGGAACTCCCCCTCCGCTTCTTCGAGTGCCCCCTGCTCCAGAAGGGCCCGTCCCAGAACCACCCGGCCGCTGACGTAGGTGGGATGCGCGACCAGGCCATCGCGGCAGATCCGGATGGCCTCATCCAAGAGACCCTCTTTGCGGTAGGCGTCGGCGAGCTGGGCGAAGACTCGCGACTGAGGATCCTTCTCGAGCTTGGCCGCGTGTCGTTCGATCTCCGAGGAGCGGTCAGGCCGCTGGGCCATACGTTAAACCTGGATCCAGCGATTGCAGAATGGAAAACTGACAATGGAAGAAGGCGTCTGGGCCGGTTGTCTATCTTGCATTTGCCGCACCCTACGGCCGCACGTCCTGGAGCGCAAGCCGCAGCTCGTCCTGGTTAAAAACCGGCGCGAACGTAACACTTCCCACCCCACGTGTCAATACGAATTGGAGCACGCCATTGCGCGCCTTCTTGTCGCTAAGCATGTATGTTTCCAGGGATTCCGGCGACGGCAGCGGTACACCCGGGAGGCCGAAGCGCGTCAAGAGATCCCGCAATCGAACCGCATCCGGTTCGGGACAGAGTCCCCGCCGGACCGAGAGCGCGACCGCCACCAGCATCCCGTGGGCGACGGCCTCCCCGTGGGTGATGACCCCGTAGCCCAGGGCCGCCTCCACCGCGTGGCCCACGGTGTGCCCGAAGTTCAACATGGCGCGCGGGCCGGCCTCCCGCTCGTCGGCCTCGACGACCCGGGCCTTGATCGCGCAGGACCGCCGGACGATTTCCTGGAGCGCACCGGCATCCCTTGCCAGGATGCCCTCGGCCTGCCCCTCCAGTCGCTGGAACAGCACCGGGTCGGCGATCATGCCGTGCTTGACCACCTCGGCCAGGCCGGAGCGGAACTCCCGCTCCGGAAGCGTCCGCAGGGTCAGGACGTCCGCCACCACCAGGTGCGGCTGGTGGAACGCGCCCACCAGGTTCTTCCCCTCCGGCAGGTTCACCCCCGTCTTGCCCCCCACGCTGCTGTCCACCTGGGCCAGCAGCGTGGTGGGGAGATTGATGAAGGGGATCCCACGGTAGAGAGTCGCCGCCACGAACCCGGCGAGGTCCCCGATGACTCCCCCGCCCAGGCCGACCAGTACGGAGCCTCGATCCAGTCGGGCGCGCACCAGCGCGCGCGAAAGACGGACCGCCTCCTCCAAGGATTTGCTCTCCTCCCCCGGGGGGACCGTGAGCAGGCTGACCTCGTGACCCGCCCGGCGGAGGGATTCGGCCGCCACCGATCCGTACGATTCCGCCAGGCCCGGGTGGGTGACAAGCCCAAGCTGCCGGCCGAGGCCCAGCGGCTGCACGAGGTCCCCGACCTGCCCGAGCAGGTCCGAGCCGATGTGAATGTCATATCCCCGGTTGCCGAGGTTGACGTGGATGGTATCCATCAGGCGCAGGCCGCCAACGCCGTCTCCAGCTCCCCCAGCGTCTCGAGCGACGCCACCGTCGCGTCCCCGATGCCTCGCAGGAGGACGAAGCGGATCTGGCCGCCCTGAATCTTCTTGTCGTACCGCACGAAACGCGTGATCTCTGCCGGGTCGGTGGGGAGCTTGATGGGGAGACCGAAGGCCTGCAAGAGGGCCTTCAGGCGGCCGAGGTCCTCCCCGGGACACATCCCGCGCTGGACCGACAGGGTCGTGGCCACCACCATCCCCGCCGCAACCGCCTCCCCGTGGTTCGGCCCCCGGTAGAAGGTGGCGGCCTCCAGGGCGTGCCCCACCGTGTGACCGAAGTTGAGGAAGGAGCGGACATCGGTCTCCCACTCGTCCGCCTCGACGATGGAAGCCTTGATTTCACAGGCCCGCTTGACGAGCCGGACGAGGACCCGGAGATCCCGCGACAGGACCTCCTCCACGTTCCCCTCGAGATAGGCGAAGAATTCCCGGTCCCGGATGGCGGCGATCTTCACCACCTCGGCCAAGCCGGCGCGGAACTCCCGCTCCTCCAGCGCGGCCAGGGTTTCCACGTCGGTGACCACCAGGCGGGGTTGATAGAAGGCGCCGACCAGGTTCTTCCCCTCCGGCAGATTCACCCCCACCTTGCCGCCGATGCTGGTGTCCACCTGGGCGATGAGCGAGGTCGGGATCTGGATCAGCGGGAGGCCGCGCAGGTAGGTCGCGGCGGCGAATCCGGCCAGCTCCCCGGTGACCACGCCGCCCAGGGCGAAGAGGGGCGACCGCCGCTCCAGCCGGTGCGTCGCCATCTGCCGGTAGAGCCAGCCCAGCCGCTCCAGCCCCTTCTCTTCCTCCTGCTCGGGGATCTCGATGCACGTGACGGCGAGCTTGGCCTCCTCGAGGACACGAACCAGGCGCTGGCCGAAGCGGCGATTGTCCACGGGATTGGTGACCAGGATGCCCGTGCCGGCGAGGTTGAGGTCCTGGATCAGCCTGCCCACCTCTCCCAGCAGGCTGGGGCCGATGATGACCTCGTAGGATCGGGGTCCGAGGACCAGGTGGAGGCTCTCGGCCATGGCCGGAAGGGTGGCGGTCGCCCCTTTGGCGACCACGTGATGCAGGGCCAGGAAATCCAGGATGTGCTTCACCACCTGATCGATGGTCTGCGCCGAGGCGTCCACGATCAGGTCCGCCCGGGCGTAGGCCTGGGCGCGCTCTTCCAGGAGGAGCCGGACCCGTTCCCGCGTGTCCCCTCCCCAGAGCATTGGCCGATCGTCCGTGGGACCGATCCGCGCCACCAGCGTGTCGGGGTCCGCCGTGAGGGTGACCACCACGCCGCTCCGCTTCAGGGCCTCGAGGTTTCGCTGGTTGACGATGGTTCCGCCCCCGGTGGCCACGACGCAGCCCCGGCGGCCTGCCACGCGGTCCACCATGCGGGACTCCAGGGCCCGGAATGCCGCCTCGCCCTGGATGGCGAAGATCTGGGAAATGGGCATCCCGGCCTCGGCCGCGATGAGCGTGTCCAGGTCCAGGAAGTCATATCCCAGCATGACGGCCAGCCGCCTGCCGACAGAGGACTTCCCCGTCGCCATGAAGCCGGTGAGAATGATGTTGCGCTTGTTTCTCTTCATCGTCATGCCTTCGTCACCCGGCGCCTCGCTCGCGAGCGGCGATGAACTTACGGCACCCCCCCGCAACCCGTCAAGGAGTATTTGCGGGTGACCGTTCGTGTTTTCAATCACTTCGGGTCCATCGCTTGGCAGGACGGGGGAAATCCGAGGAGCCCGATTCGACCCGGCTGGCGGCTTGCGTCAGCGGCCACTTCCTGCTATAAGCCACTTGTCGGCGAGGTTCCTGGGACATGCGCGAGGCCGCCCGAGACTGGTATTGGCGGGAGAGATCTTCCATCCGAGCGCTGGGATGAACCTCATATGCCGGAGGCAATGACAGCGGAGGAGATCCCCGATTGACTGAAGCGAACAAAGCC
>JACPAT010000322.1 GCA_016180655.1 Candidatus Methylomirabilota bacterium
GCTGCGACGGGGATCCCGATCACCCCTTCACCCAGGGCGGCCTGTGCCACAAGGTGCACCGGTATGCCGAGCGGATCTATTCGCCGCTGCGGGTGCTCCATCCCATGCGGCGGGTGGGGGCGAAGGGCGAGGGGAAGTTCGCCCGCATCTCCTGGGACGAGGCCCTGGGCGAGGTGGCGGACCGCCTGCAGGCGATCGCGGCTGAACATGGCGGCGAGGCGATTCTGCCCTTCTCCTACGGGGGGACGCTGGGGCTCATCCAGCGAAAGGCCGGCCACGCCTTCTTCCATCGCCTGGGAGCCTCCCGGCTCAAGCGGAACATCTGCGACACGGCGGCGGAGGAGGCCTGGCTGGCGACCTACGGGCTGAATGTCGGCACCGACATGGAGGGCATCGAGCATTCCGACCTCGTGATCCTCTGGGGCATCAACGCCATCCACACCAACATCCACGGGATGCACTTCGTCAAACGAGCCCGGCACAACGGCGCCCGGCTCGTCGTGATTGATCCCTACCGGAACCGGACCGCCAAGATGGCGGACGTTCACCTGATGCCCCGACCGAGCACCGACGCCGCCCTGGCCCTGGGCATCGCCTGCGTCCTGATCCAAGAGGAGCTGATTGACCGGGCCTACATCGGCGCGCACACAGCCGGATTCGAGGCCTACAGGCGGGAGGCCCTGCAGTACCCGCCGGAACGGGCCGGGGAGATCACCGGCGTCCCCCCCGAGGCCATCCGGGCGCTGGCCCGCGAGTACGGTCGGGCCCGCGCGCCCTTCATCCGGGTGGGGAACGGCCTTCAGCGGCACACGAACGGCGGCCAGGCCATTCGGGCCATCGTCTGTCTCCCCGGCCTTACCGGCGCGTTCGCGCGGCCGGGCGGCGGCGCCCTCTGGGAGACCTTCGGCGCGTTCCCCGTGAACTTCGCGGCCATCGAGGGGGAGCACCTGCAACCCTACCCGACGCGCCAGGTCAACATGGTGCAATTGGGGGACGCGCTCCTCGCGCTGGAGTCGCCACCCGTCAAGGCCCTCTTCGTGTACCAGGCCAACCCCGCGGCCAACATGCCGGACCAGAGCCAGGTCGTGGCCGGACTTTCCCGGGAGGACCTCTTCACGGTCGTCCACGAGCAGATCCACACGGACACGGTGGATTCCGCCGACATCGTCCTGCCCGCGACGACCAGCTTCGAGCACGCGGACCTGTACCGGAGCTACGGCCACTATCACCTGCAGTTCGCCCGTCCCGCCATCCCGCCCCTGGGCGAGGCCCGGTCCAACCTCCAGCTCTTCCAGGCGCTGGCCGCGCGCATGGGGTTCAGCGAGCCGATCTTCCGGAAGACGACGGAAGAGTTGGTCCGGGACCTCCTGGCAGTGGACCACCCGTATCTCGCCGGCCTCACGTATGACCGGGTGGTCGCGGGCGATCCCATCCGGGTGAACGTCCCTCGGGTCGGCGATCCCTTCGCCGCCGGCTTCGGCACCCCGTCAGGGAAGCTGGAGTTCGTCTCGCAGCGCCTGGCGGACCGCGGCCTGCCGGCCGTGCCGGGCTACGTCCTGGCCGTCGAGGGACACGAGCGGAAGACGCCGGAGTTTCCCTTCCAGCTCATGACGCCGCCGTCCAAGGATTTCCTGAACACCAGTTTCGGGTCGGTGGAGCGGATGGTGCGCTCCGAGGGGAAGCCGCGACTCAAGATCAATCCGGCCGATGCGAAGCCGCGGGGGATCGCGCAGGACGCCCTCGTCCGGGTCTACAACGGACGGGGGGACTGTCTCCTGTATGCCGAGGTGACGGAAGATGTGCCGCCCGGCGTCCTGGTCGCCGAGTCCATCTGGTGGGGAAAACACCATCCGGGGGGCAAGGGGATCAACCAGCTCACCTCGCAGCGGTTGACCGATCTGGGCGAGTGCAGCACGTTGCACGAGAATCTCGTAAACGTCGCTGTCGCTGACTGAGCCACAGGGAGGGGAGGATGCCACAGGAGCGCTTGACGATCCGGGTGGGCGGGCTGAACCTCGCCGCGGTCCTCCATCTTCCGGAGGGGGGCCGGCGCCCCTGGCCCTGCGTGATTGCGGCGCACGGCCTCTTGAGTTCCAAGGACAGCGACAAGTACGTCCAGATCGGTGAGGAGTTCAGCCAGGCGGGATTCGCCGTCTGCCGCTTCGACTTCCGGGGCTGCGGGGAGAGCGAGGGAAGCCTGGCGGAAACGACGATGGCCCAGCGCGTCGCCGATCTTCGGGCCGTCGTGGAGCGGATGCGTGCGTATCCCGCCCTGAGCGGGCGGGTGGCCCTGGTGGGGAGCAGCCTGGGCGGGTACGCGGCGCTCTTCGTGGCCAACCAGGACTTCAAGGTCAAGGCCGTGGCCGCCTGGGCGACGCCGGCCAATCTGGACGATCTGGCCGAGCGGCCGGATGCGGTGCGCGCCCAGGGACTCGGGGACGCATTCATCGGAGAGCTGAAGATGGGGCGGTACCTGCGGGCCCCCGTCGGCACGCGGTACTGCCTGATCATCCACGGGGATCAGGATGAACTGGTTCCCGTGGATCACGCCCGGCACCTGTACGAGGTCGCCCTGAACCCCAGGCAACTGGAGATCATTCCCGGGGGGAACCACCAGCTCACCGACGCGACCCACCGGCGCGACGCGGTTCGGTTGAGCCTGAACTGGATCGGGCGGTATCTGTGAAAAAGCGGGGGTCAGGGGTCGGGGGCCAGTCCGCCTTTGGCGGACCGACCTCCAACCCCCGCCTGCGTGGCTGAAGGCTGTGGGCTGAGATCAAGCGTGTTCCCGCTTCGGCAGAACCCAGGGTGGTGGCAATGAGCCTGTTCTCCGCATTCGAGGCCGTGGCGGCGCGCCAACCGGATCGGCTGGCCCTCCAGATCAAGGAGGCCACGGGCTATCGCCGCCTGACCTATGGCGTGGTGGCGCGGCAGGCCCGGACGCTGGCGGCGGCGCTCGGTCTGGCCGGGGCCAGGCCGGGGGATCGCGTGGCCCTCGTCAGCGAGAACCGTCCGGAGTGGACGGTGGCCTACTTCGCCGTGGCGGCCGCGGGTGCCACCGCGGTGCCCCTGGACGTACAGCTCAGCGATGCCGAGGTCGCCAACGTCCTGAGGCACGCGGGGTGCCGGATGGCCATCGCCTCGGGAAAGCAGGCGCCTCGCCTGCTCGGCGTGGATGCCGGAGGGGCAGCGCCACTCCGCGTGGTGGACCTGGACGCCGAGGGGTCCGGGGATCGGGTCCTCGCCTTCCGCGCCATCCTGCGGGAGGCCGGCGCCTCTGCGCCCCCGTCACTCCCCAGCGTGCAGGACGACGCCCTGGCATCAATCCTCTACACCTCGGGCACCACCGGCACGCCGAAAGGCGTGATGCTCAGCCACAGCAACTTCCTGGCCAATGCCAGGAGCGTCCTGGACTTCGGCCTGGTGAATGCCGAGGACAACCTCCTGGCCCTGCTTCCGCTGCACCACGCCTTCCCATTCATGGTTCAGCTCATTCTCCTCTACTCGGGGGCCCACCTGACGTTCCTCGCGTCGCTGAAAGCGCCGGACCTTCTGGCCTGCATGCAGGAGACGGGCGTGACACTCCTGGTGGGCGTCCCGCAGCTCTTCTACATGCTGCACAAGGGCATCTTCGACGAGATCGGCCGGCGGCCGCTTCCCCTTCGGTTCCTGATGCAGTGGCTGCTCCGCCTCTCGGGGGCCCTTCGCCCCCTGGGGATCAATCTGGGCCGGATCGTCTTCGCGCCGGTCCATCGAAAGTTCGGGGGGCGCATCCACTTCATGGCCAGCGGCGGCGCCCGCCTGGACCCGGTCATCGCCCGGGATTTTCTGGCCCTGGGGTTCACGATGACCGAGGGCTACGGCCTCACCGAGACCGCGCCGGTGGTGTGCTTCAACCCGCTGGGCCGGGTGCGCCCCGGTTCCGTCGGGATCCCGCTGCCCGGCGTCGAGGTGAAGATCGTCAACCCGGATGTCGAGGGCGTGGGAGAGATCGCCATCCGGGGCCCGAACGTCATGCAGGGCTACTACCAGAATTCCGCGGCCACGGCCGAGGTGATGCGGGACGGGTGGTTCCTGTCGGGCGATCTGGGGGTCCTCAGCGCCGACGGCTACCTCACCATCACGGGGCGCGCCAAGGAGGT
>JACPAT010000192.1 GCA_016180655.1 Candidatus Methylomirabilota bacterium
CGCCCGAGGGCGGCGAGGCGAGCCCCATGGAGAGGTTCACCACCATGATCACCCCGAAGAACACCGGATCAATGTTCAGCCGCTTGACCAGGGGCAACAGGACCGGGGCGAAGATGATGATGGACGGCACCGTCTCCATGACGGTCCCGACAAGCAGGAGCAGGACGTTGACCAGCACGATGAACACCCACGGGTTGCTGGTGAACCCGGTGAAGGCGCTGGCCAGCTTCAGGGGAATCAGTTGCCGGGCCAGGATCCAGCCATACAGGGTGGAGGCCGCGATGATGAACATGACGATGCCGGTTCCCACGCCGGTGGTCACCAGCACGTCCGGGAGGTCCCGCCAGGTGAGCTCCCGGTACACCACCCCCCCCAGCAGCAGGCTGTAGAACACGGCGACCGCCGCGGCCTCCGTCGGGGTAAAGACCCCCCCGAGGATCCCCCCCACGATGATGACGGGCATCAGCAGCGTGAGGATCGCCTCGCGGAAGGTGATCCAGGCCTCGCGCGCCGTGGGAAAGGGGAGGCCGGCGTACCCGCGCCGCCGGCTGATCCCGTACGAGTGGGCCATCAGGGCCAGCCCCATGAGGACGCCGGGGACCGCCCCGGCGATGAAGAGGGCGCCGATGGAGGTTCCCGTGGCCACCCCGTAGATGATCATGGGAATGCTGGGGGGGATCATGGTCCCGATGGTCCCGGCGCAAGCGATCAGGGCCGCGGCGAAGTCCTTGGCGTAGCCCTTCTTCTCCATGGCCGGGATCATCACCGAGCCGATGGCCGCGGAGTCCGCGGCCGCCGACCCGGAGATTCCCGCGAAGAACATGCTGGCCACCACCGACACCATGGCCAGCCCTCCCGTCACCCAGCCCACCAGCGTGTTGGCGAAGTTGATGAGCCGGAGGGAGATGCCGCCCTTGTCCATCAGGGCGCCGGCCAGCAGGAAGAAGGGCACCGCCTGAAGCACGGTCGAGTCCGTGCCGGCGAACATCTGCTGGGGGATCAGGGTCAGCGGGATGTCGGTGAGCAGGGCCAGGAACGCCGTGGACGTCAGGCCGAAGGCCACCGCCACCGGGATGTTGAGCGCGAACAGGACCAGGAGCAGGCCGACCAGGATCAGGCTAAGCAACGCGGTCTTCCCCCGCGGCCAGGATCGGCGGCCCGCCGCGCAGGCCGATGGCCACGGCGTGCACGAACATCAGGAGGCCGGAGGCCGGCACGGCGAGATACGGGATGCTCATGCGGAGCCCCAGGCTCACCGAGCGCTGGGGCCAGGTGCGGAGCACCAGGCTTCCCCCGTAGACGACCATGATGGCGAAGAACAGGAGGCACAGCAGGAGGGCGAGGGCGAGGAGAACGCGGGCCGGCCGCGGCGGGAGCGCGCGCACCAGGCTGTCAATGCCCGGGTGCGCCCCGCGGCGAACCCCCACGCTCATCCCCAGGAAGGAGATCCAGATGAGAAGGAACCGGGTGAGCTCGTCCGACCAGAAGATGGAATAGCTGAAGACGAAGCGGCCGGCGATCTGGGCGCCCACCAGCAGGGTCATGGCCGCCAGGCAGACGCCCATGACCCCCTCGGCGAGGCGGTTCGCCCCGTGACTGAGGGCGTCCATGCGCGGGCCGATGCCCCGGCGCTGCCCGGTCACGCGGTACGGACCCTACTTCGTGTTGACGATGCGCTGGACCAGGTCCTTCCCGAACTGCCCCTGGAACTGCTCGAAGACCGGCTTCATGGCCTCGCGAAACGCCGCCCGGTCGGGGTTCTCGACGACGGTCATCCCCTTGGCCTTCAGCTCGCCGATCTGCTTCTGCTCCTGCTCGCGGATCAGGCCGCGCTGGTACCTGGCCACCTCCAGGGCGGTGTCGAACATGATCCTCTGGATATCCGGCGGCATCCGGTTCCAGCTCTTCTTGCTCATGAGCAGCGGCGCCGGCGAGTAGACGTGGCCGGTCAGCGCCACGTACTTCTGGACCTCGTTGAGCTTGAACGTGTAGATGATGGGGATGGGATTCTCCTGGGCGTCCAGGAGGCCCTGCTGGAGCGAGGTGAACACCTCGCCCCAGGCCATGGGCGTGGCATCCGAACCGAGCTGCCGGAAAGCGGCCTGGTGGACCTTGTTCTCCATGACGCGGATCTTCAGGCCCTTCATGTCCGCGGGCTCCCGCACAGGCTTCTTCGACGTCGTGATGTGGCGGAACCCGTTCTCCCAGAAGGCCAGGCCCTTGATCCCGACCGCGTCGAACTTGTTCAGGAGGCTCCGGCCGATCTCCCCGTCCAGCACCTTGTAGGCGTGCTCGCCGTCCCGGAACAGGAAGGGCAGGTCCACCACGTTCATCTCCGGCACGAATCCCCCCAGGGGACCGGTGGAGGTGACCGTGAGATGGATGGTCCCGAGCTGCAGCCCCTCCACCACCTGCCGCTCGTCACCGAGCTGCCGCGAGTGGTGGATCTGGATGGCCACCCGGCCCTTGGTGCGCTCCTTGACCAGGTCGGCGTAGCGGACCATCCCCAGGGTGTACGGGTGATCGGGTGGCGAGGTGTGCGCCTCGACCAGGTCGAACTCCGCCGCGCGGATGTCCGCCGTCAGTCCCGGGCCCAGGATCGCCCCGACGGCGAACCCCAGGATTCCCACCAGTGACACCGCGAATCGTTTCATGGCATTCCCTCCCTTGTGTCGGTGTCCCGCCTGAGGCGGGATCACCTCACCTCCAAGACTTTAGGCGAAATCCCGTACAATCTTCTGAATCTCCGGTTTGACCTGAGGCAAGCGCTCTTTGATCGTCCTCCACACCAGTTGGTAATCCACTCCGAAGTAGAAATGAATTTCAGGTAGAGCCTGGAATCCCTCACAGGGGTACGACCTCTCGGAGCACCGACTCTCGAAGCTCTACTCTCAGGGCACTCTTGGGGACGACATCTACCTTTCGCTGGAGTTCCTCTTCCAGAAACAGAGCCAGCCCCACCAAATCAAACAAGTCCGCCCCTTCTTCAAAGTCCACCAACACATCAATATCACTGATTTTACTCTGCTGCTCCCGCACAAAGGAGCCGAAGAGCCCTATCTCCTTCGCCTTGTATCGTGCTGCGATCTCCGGTTTTAGCGCTTTCAGGGTAAGTACGATGTCTTCTTTGCCTATGACTGGCATTGTCTTCACTCCGCACATCAACGGCGACCTACGCCTAACGATGGATTATCTGGTTCCGTATAAGACCCCTGGGCCGCGGGCTCCCGTGAGGGTGAGGCGCCCTCCCCCTACGCCTTGATCAACCGGAGCATGTTCTCCCGGAGAACCAACCGTTCCTCCTCGGGGCTCAGACCAGCCACTCGCACCCGGTGGATTTCCGGCCCGGGATGCACCATGGGGGCGTCCGAACCGAAGACCACGCGGTCGGCGCCGACCTCGCGGACGGCCTGCCGGATCTTGGTGTGGAACACCATCCCGGTGGTCCCCAATATCACATTCGGCAGCCGCTTGGCTACTCGAATCGCCGCGTCCACGTAGCCCATCCACTGCAGGCCCATGTGATCCATGATGACGGGGACGGTCGGGAACAGCTCCGCCACCTCGCCGATCTCCCACGGGAGGCTGTACGGGGCGTGCCCCGAATGGAAGAGCGCCCCGATCCCGAGGTCCGCCGCCTTGCGCATCACCGCGTGCACCATCGGGGACATGGGTTGGAAGGCGTGGAGGATGGGCTGAAACTTCACCCCGCGGAAGCCGTGGTCGCGGACCATCCGCTCGAGTTCGTCCAGCGCCTCTTGCCCGTGGTGCGGGTTGATCCAGGCGAAGCCCACGAAGCGATCCGGGCACCGCGCGATCGTCCTGGCCAGCCCCGCATTGTCGGGACGCAGACCCGGCGCCGGAAAGGCCACCGCGCGCTCGACACGGTGCTCTTCCATCAGCGCCAGGATGTCCTCCAGGCTGCCCCGGCGCTCGGGCGGCCCCCCGATGTGCACGTGCCCGTCAACGATCTGGAACGGCAGTTCCTTCATGAATCTCAGGGACCCCCCATCCCCATCTGTGTCCATCTGTGTCCATCTGTCGCGCCATAGGCGGACCCGCCATGGGTTTGATTCGCTTTGCTAATCCACGAAGGTGCAGCCGCGCTCGGCGAGCGTCTTGGCGACCCAGTCGGGGATCAGCTTGCCCGCCTGGATGTTGGCGACGGTCTGGTGTTCCTTCTCCACGACCTTGGCCACGCCCTTCTGCACCTCGTCCCAGTCCTCCCGCGGGATGACCACCACGCCGTCGCCGTCCCCCACCAGGATGTCCCCGGGACGGACGGCGACGCCGCCGCAGGTCACGGCGAAATTGACCTCGCCCTGACCGTCCTTGAAGGGGCTGTTGGGCGTCACCCCCCGGGCGAACACCGGCAGGCCGACCTGGCAGATCCCGTCCACATCCCGGACCATCCCGTCGGTCACCACGCCGACCACCCCTTTGGCCTTGGCGATCATGCTGGTCAGATCCCCCCAGGTCGCCGCGCCCTGGAAGTTGTTGGTCGCGATCACCAGGACATCCCCCGGCTGGGCCAGGTCCAGCGCCTTGTAGATGACGAGGTTGTCGCACGCGCGGATCCGGACGGTGAGAGCCGATCCGGCGAACTTCATCCCCGGCCCCACGGGCTTGATGCCGGGATCCATGGCGCCGAAGCGGCCCATGGCGTCCACGATGTTGCCGGTCGGATACTTGGCGAACTGCTCGATGAGATCCTTCGGTGCGCGCTCGATCTTGGTCCTCACACGGAATCCTATCCCTGCCATAAGCTCCTCCTCACTCCCCCCTCACCTCACCTCTCCCCACCCAGGGGAGAGAACAGAGGGCTAGACGACCCGGTCGTGGATCGGCTCCCCGCGGGCAAAGCGCTGCAGGTTGGCGAAGACGGAGTGCATCTTCTGCCGCAGGGCGTCCACGGTCCCGGCGGCGATATGCGGCGTCAGCACGACGTTGTCCATCTTCAAGAGCGGGTTGTCGGGCCGGATGGGCTCCTGCTCGAACACGTCCAGCCCCGCGCCGGCGATGACCCCGCCCCCCAGGGCCTTGATGAGGGCCGGCTCGTCTACCACGGCCCCCCGCGACGTGTTGATCAGGATGGCCGACGGCTTCATCTGCTCGAACTTCGATGTGCTCATGAAGCGCCGGGTCTCGTCCGTTGTCGGCACGTGGAGGCTGACGATGTCGGATTGCCGGAGCAGTTCCGGTAAGAGCACCGCCCCAGCATTCCAGCCGTTGGCCGCCGGGGGCCGCTTGGGAAGGTACGGATCGTGGTACAGGATTTGCGTTTCAAAGGCGTGGGCGCGCTGGGCCACCGCCTGGGCGATCCGGCCGAATCCGACCAGGCCCAGGGTCTTGCCCGCCAGCTCGTGCGAGGTGGATCGCAA
>JACPAT010000193.1 GCA_016180655.1 Candidatus Methylomirabilota bacterium
CCGGCCAGAAGGTTGCCGCGGGCGACCGGATCGGGCTGATCCGGTTCGGATCGCGCGTGGACTGCATCCTCCCGGCCACGGCCGAGTTGAAAGTGCGGCGCGGCCAGGCGGTCCGGGGAGGCAGCACGGTCCTCGGGGTCATCCCATGAAGGGCGGCCGGGCGGGCATGCGGCGGCGCATGCGCCGGGGGGTCTATCTGCTGCCCAGCATCCTGACGCTGGGAAACCTCTTCGGCGGGTTCTATGCGCTGATGGCGGTGTACAACGACGAGTACATGCAGGCCGCCATCGCCATCCTGCTGGCATTGGTGTTCGACTACCTAGACGGCGGGGTGGCCCGGATGACGGGCGCCACCAGCGACATCGGCATCGAGCTGGACTCGCTGGCGGACCTCGTCTCCTTCGGGGTGGCCCCGGGCCTCCTGGCCTACGTCTTTGCCCTGAAGCCCTTCGGCTGGATCGGCGGCCTGGCGGCCTTCGCCTTCGCCGCCTGCGGGGCCTTCCGGCTGGCCCGCTTCAATGTCCAGACACGCAGCCTGGACAAGCGCTACTTCGTCGGCCTGCCCATCCCGGCCGCGGCCGCGGTGGTGGCCACGTTCGTGCTGTTCATGAAGGAGTCCTCGGCGGTCGTCGTGTTCGGGCGGGAGCTGGTCCCGCCTCAAGCGACGGCCGCCGGCGTCTTGCTGGGGATGTACGGGCTGGGGTTCCTCATGGTGAGCAAGATCCGCTACCGCAGCCTGAAGGGGCTCGAGATGCGGAGGCGCCGGCCCTTCACGATCATGACGACGCTGCTCCTGGTGCTCCTGATCGTGGCGTCGCACCCCAGCCTGTTCCTGTTCCTGTTCTTCTTCCTGTATGCGGCGTCCGGTATCGCGCGCGCGGTGCCGGCCTGGCAAAAACGACATCCCACAGAAGCCACCGAGCAGCCGGCGCCCACCAAGCAGCCATAGGGGGCGCAGGGGGTGGCTGGAGGAATGCATCATGGGTGAACGCATCCTGATCTTCGATACCACGCTCCGGGACGGTGAGCAGTCGCCCGGCTACAGCATGAACACCAAGGAAAAGCTGGAGATGGCGAAGCAGCTGGCCCGACTCGGCGTGGACGTCATGGAGGCCGGATTTCCCATCGCCTCCGAGGACGACTTCGAGGCGGTCAAGGCCATCGCCCAGCAGATCAAGGGCGGTCCCATCATCGCCGGTCTGTGTCGGGCGAAGGATATCGACATCGACCGGGCCTGGGAGGCGCTGAAGCATGCCGAGCGCCCGCGCATCCACACCTTCATCGCCACCTCCGAGATCCACATCAAGTACAAGCTGAAGTCCACCCAGGAGGAGGTGCTGGAGGCCACCGTGGCGGCCGTGAAGCGGGCCAAGCGCTACACCGCGGACGTGGAGTTCTCGGCCGAGGACGCCCACCGGACCGACCAGGACTTCCTGTGCCGGGTGGTGGAGGCGGCCATCAAGGCGGGGGCCACGACCATCAACATTCCGGACACGGTGGGGTACGGCGTGCCCTGGGAGTTTGGCCAGCGCATCCGCGACCTCATGAGCCGGGTGCCCAACATTGACCGGGTCGTGGTGAGCGCCCACTGCCACGACGATCTGGGGCTGGCGGTCGCCAACTCCCTGGAGGCCGTCCGTGCCGGCGCCCGCCAGGTGGAGTGCACCATCAACGGCATCGGCGAGCGGGCGGGGAACGCATCGCTGGAAGAGATCGTGATGGGTCTACGGACCCGCAAGGACCTCCTGGGCTATGAGACCGGGATCAAGACGGAGGAGATCTATCGCACTTCCAAACTGCTCCAGTCCGTCACCGGGGTCAGCGTCCAGCCCAACAAGGCCATCGTGGGCGCCAACGCCTTTGCTCACGAGGCGGGCATCCACCAGCACGGCGTCCTCCAGAAGCCGCTGACCTACGAGATCATGACGCCCGAATCGGTGGGCGTCCCCAAGAGCCGGCTGGTGCTGGGCAAGCACTCGGGTCGCCACGCCTTCAAGAAGCGGCTGGAGGAACTCGGGATTGGGCTGGCCGACGACGACCTGAACAAGGCCTTCGTCCGGTTCAAGGCTCTCTGCGATCGGAAGAAGGAGGTCTTCGACGAGGACCTGCTGGCCCTGGTGGAGGAAGAGGTCATGGCTCCGGCCGAGACCTACACGCTGGAGCACCTTCAGTTCACCAGCGGGACCAACATCGTGCCCACGGCCACGGTCCGCCTCAAGATGCAGGACGAGGTCTCCCAGGAATCGGGCTGGGGCGACGGGCCGGTGGACGCGGCGTACAAGGCCATTGACCTGATCACCAAGATCCCCGGGAAGCTCTTAGAGTACAACCTGCGCGCGGTGACCGGCGGGAAGGACGCCATGGGCGAGGTGACGGTGGCCGTGGAGATGGACGGCCAGCGGGTCGTGGGCCGGGGGAGCTCCACCGACGTCATCGAGGCCAGCGTGCGCGCCTACCTGCATGCCATCAACAAGGTGGTGGCCACCGGCGGAAGGAAGACGGTCGCTGAACTGGAACGGGAACGAAGAGCGGTTTAGGGAAAGGCGAGATCATGCGGCAGGATGGCTACGTGGTTGCCGTGGCGGGGGCCACGGGTGCGGTCGGGGAGGTCATGCTCCGGGTCCTGGAGGAGCGGAAGTTCCCGGTGCGCCGGATCAAGCTCCTGGCGTCGGAGCGGTCGGTCGGCAAGATCCTGAAGTTTCAGGGAGAGGAGATCAAGGTCGAGCAGCTCTCCGCCAGCGCCTTCCAGGGGGTGGACGCCGCCCTCTTCTCGGCCGGCGCCAGCCGCAGCAGGGAATTCGCGCCCGCCGCCTGGAAAGCCGGGGCGGTCGTGGTGGACAACAGCTCGGCCTTCCGGATGGAGCCGGACGTTCCCCTGGTGGTCCCCGAGATCAACCCGCACGCCATCGCCCAGTACGTGAATCGGGGGATCATCGCCAACCCCAACTGCACCACCATCGTGACCCTGATGGCGCTGGCGCCCTTGCACCGGTACAGCCGGATCAAGCGGGTGGTCGCCTCCAGCTACCAGGCGGTCTCCGGCGCCGGCGCCAAGGCCCTGGAGGAGCTGAAACGGCAGGTGCGCGCCTGGGCGGCCGGCGAGCCGCTCCCGGTCGAGGTCTTCCCGTATCAGATCGCCTTCAACATCCTGCCGCACATCGACGCGTTCCAGGAGAATGGCTATACCAAGGAGGAGATGAAGCTGGTCAACGAGACCCGCAAGATCCTGGAGGACGATCGGATCCTGGTCTCGCCGACCACGGTCCGGGTGCCGGTCTTCACCGCGCACTCGGTCTCCGTCCACGTGGAGACGGAGCAGAAGATCCCGGCCGCCACGGCGCGGGAGGTGTTCGCCGCCTTCCCGGGCCTGCGGGTGCTGGACGATCCGGCGAACAAGCAGTATCCCATGCCGCTATTCGCCGCCGGCCAGGACGACTGTTTCGTGGGACGCATCCGCGAGGATCTGGCCGTGCCGAACGGCCTGAACTTCTGGGTGGTGGGGGATCAGCTCCGCAAGGGCGCCGCCCTGAACGCGGTCCAGATCGCCGAGGTCCTGATCGAGCGGTACCTGTAGCCAACCCGAAACAGCAGGAAAAGGAAGAGGCCTTCGCATCTGTTGCGAAGGCCTCTTTGTCTTTGGTGCCGTCCCGCTCGGTTTGAACCCAGAGAATGCAATTGAACTGCAAAGGAGGCCAAGCGCGCAAAGAAGCCCCTGGTATTTCCGGGTCCGAGGGGGAGATGGGTGGGATATGGTACGGAAAATTCTGAACAGCTGGGACACCCCAGCTGCATTAGACCCGCGGGTCTTTGCGTGCATTGCGGGCTCTGCGGTAAATGTTTGGGTTGAAAGCCGATCGGCCTTGCCGGCGCCCCGGCACCTGAGGGAGGAGATGCCAGCAGAGCATGGCAACTTTTGCATTTTAACGCAACGTCCCCCTCTACGCAACGTCCCCCTCTAGAGGCGGAGATGTGGATCAGCGCAGGAAGACGTATTCTGCCCGGTCGACGCTGAGGGGGAGGGTGCGTATCGGCTTGCCATC
>JACPAT010000194.1 GCA_016180655.1 Candidatus Methylomirabilota bacterium
CGTCTTCGGCCTCTTCGCCTTCATGGCCATGGTCCTCCGGCCCCCGGTCGGCTGGTTCATTGACACCCGGGGAACCCATCTGGTGCTCCTGGCCGGGATTGCGGTCTTCCTGCTGGCGTCCCTGGGATACACGGCCGCCGGATCGGTGGAAACGATCCTGGCCCTTCGCCTGTTTCACGGGATGGGGATGGGCCTGTTCCCCACGGCCGCGACCGTGCTGGTGGCGGAGGTGGCGCCGCCCGCCCGCCGGGGGGAAGCCATGGGCTGGTTCGGCATCGCCAACAGTGCGGGACTGATCATCGGCCCGGCCGCCGGGACGGCCCTGGCCGCCCGGATGGGATTCCCGGCCCTCTTTCTTTCGGCCGGGGGGATGGCGGCGCTGGGCCTGGCGTGCACCGCGATCCTCCCCCGCGTGGGAAGGCCGCCCGAGGCGCGCGGGCGGGCCGTCCGCTGGCGCGACTTCTTCAGCCGCGCCGCGATCCTCCCCTCGGCCATCCTGCTGTTCCTGTATCTCCCGTACGGCGCGCTGGTCTCCTTCATCCCGATCATCGCAACCCGCCGCGGGCTGGGAAACCCGGGCGTGTTCTACACGGTCTTCGCCCTGGCGGTCCTGGTGGTCCGGGCCAAGGCCGGCCGCCTCTCGGACCGCCGCGGCCGGGCCGCCGTCATCCTGCCCGGGATGCTGGTGGCCGCGCTCGCCTTTGCGGTGCTCGGGCTGACGTCCGGTCCGATCGGGGTGCTGGCGGGCGGGGCGGCGTACGGGATCGGCTTTGGCGCCGTCCAGCCGGCGCTCCTGGCGTTGACCACGGACCGGGTCCCGGTGGAAGAGCGGGGGAAGGCCATGGGGACCTTCTATGCCGCCTGGGAGCTCGGCATCAGCGCCGGCCCCATCGGCTCCGGCCTGCTCCTCCAGGTCGCGGATTTTCCGGTGATGCTGCTGGCCAGCTCGGCCATCGTGGTGGCCGGGGCCATGCTAACGCTCCTGGCGCGCCCGGCCGCCGCCCCGCGGCCGACGCCGTGACCCCGATCGGGGCGCGGAGTATCCAGCCCTCTCTCCCTGCTTCCCATTCCCGGTGGAGATGCCGCGCACCGTTCCCTGGTGGTCGCCGGTCCGGCTACCACACGACGCGGACCAGGCCAGAATCGGTAATCCTGGAATCGGCAGTGATCAGTGGCAGACCCAGGGCCAAGGCGGTGGCAACGATCAGCCGATCAGAGGGGTCGGTGAGAATCGTCAGGCCATAGGCGGCCTTGACGACCTCGAGGTCGAGGGGGTGAATGTTGTAGTTGGGGATGCTGGCGAGGGTATCCCACCATTGGGCGAACGAAGGCCGGAGGGTGATCGCCCCATCCTCGGCCAGCAAACCTGTTTCCCATGCGACAATCGTGGGAACGATGATGCTGTTGCGGCCCTCCTCGCATCGTCGGAAGATCCGCCGTGCCGCGGGGGACAGCCGGCCGGCGCTCAACCCGCTGTATCGGAGAAGGGCCTGCGTATCCGTGACATACTCACCCACGATCACCCGCCTCCCCGCCGCCACATTCGGGTCCGGATTCTTCGGAGAGCGGCCTCGAGGTCACCGTGGATCTCGACTGTTCCCCGCAAGGTCCTCCGTGGGGAGCGGTTGGGTCCGGCGATCAACGCCTTGCCGCGGGCCACGGCTGATGGTCCTACTAAGAGGAGGCCAATCGTGCGGCCGCGCCTGGTGATCTCAACAGCCTCGGGCTGCCGGGGACCGCGCAGCAACGTGCACAGTTGACCCCTGATCTGGGTGACGGACATTCGGGGGTGTTTTACCGGCATGGCGAATTCTCCTGTACAGAATAACTGTACACAATGTACCCTGGGGCGTGGATACTCGTCAAGCGGATTCTTGCCCCGCACAGCCAGGCCGGCCTGCGTCTTACGATCCCAGACCGTCCCTCGGTCGAAAACCATTGGCCTCGCCAGGGTTCTCTGCTAGCATCTGCGTCGCTGAGGGCAGGGTCCCCCGCCAGACATTCCCATGCGACTGCTCGAATACGAGGCGAAACAGATCCTGCGGGACCGGGGATTCGAAATCCCCCGGGGAGTCGTGGTGCGCCGGGCCGGCGAACTCGATCAGGCCCTGCGCTCGGTTTCCTTTCCGGCCATGGTCAAGGCCCAGGTCCCGATCGGGGGACGGGGCAAGGCGGTCGCCGTGCTCCGGGTCGAGGACGCCCGGACGGCCCGGGACGCGGCCGAACGGTTGCTCTGCGGGCAGGTCCGCGGCTACCCGGTCGAGGCGCTTCTTGTAGAGGAGGCCGTCCCCATCCACCGGGAATTCTTCCTGGCCGTCACGTACGACACGGTCGAGAAGCAGGTCATCCTGCTCGCCAGCGGCGCCGGAGGTGTGGACGTCGAGTCGCCGGACCAGGCATCCCCCGGTCGGATGGTCCGCCGCGTCCTGGATGTCCGGCGGGGTCTCCAGGAGTTCGAGGCTCGCCAGGTTGCGGCGAAGGTCGGCCTGGCCGGGCGCGACCTCATGGGTTTCGCCGGGGTGGTCCGGCAGGCGGCGGACACCTTCCTTGGGTTGGATTGTACCCTGCTGGAGATCAATCCCCTGGCCCGCACCGACGAGGGAAGATTCGTGGTCGCCGACGCCCACCTGGAGGTGGACGAGGACGCCCTGTACCGTCAGGGAGATCTGGAGAAGGCGTACGGAATTCCGCGGCGCGAGGCGACGGGCCGGGCGCCCACGGAGTTCGAGCGTCGGGCCGCGGAGGTGGACGGCATCGACCACCGTGGGGTGGCGGGGCGGGTGATCGAATTCGACGGGAACCTGGGCCTCTTGATCGGAGGGGGCGGGGCGAGCCTGACCGCATTCGACGCCATCCGCCGCCACGGGGGCCGGCCCGCCAACTATTGCGAGATCGGGGGCAACCCCAGCGTGCGCAAGGTTGCCGAACTGACGAAGCTGATCCTCTCCCGGCCGGGGGTGGAACGAATCGCCGTCATCATGAACGTGGTAAGCAACACGCGGGTGGACCTGATCGCCCGCGGCGTCATCCAGGGGACCCTGGAAGCCGGGAGGGACCCGGTCAGCACCATCGCCGCCTTCCGCGTGCCGGGCTCGTGGGAGGAGGAGGGCTTCACGCTCCTCCGGAAATACGGAGTGGAGTTCTGCGACCGTGGCGTCTCGATAGACGAGGCCGGCCGCCGCGCCGTGAAGGAGATCTAACTTCACCGCAGATTTCGCCCGCCCTTGGCGGGTCTTGCCAGGTCGCATGGCTTACGATCTGGGCGGGTCCGCCTATGGCGCGACAGATTTCGCAGATTATTTCGGGGGGATCGGTCCTGTAAAATCTGTGTAATCTGCGTAATCTGTGGTTTCAGTCGTGGGTTGTCGTCCCATGGCGATTCTGGCTGACGAGAAGACGCGGATCATCGTCCAGGGTATCACCGGCCGGGAGGCGGCCGCGGCCACCCGGGACAGCCTGGAATACGGTGCGAAGGTCGTCGCCGGTGTGACGCCGGGAAAGGGCGGGGCAGAGGTGTATGGCGTCCCGGTGTATGACACGGTTCAGGCAGCGGTGGAAGCGCACCCCGCGGACGCATCCGTGGTTTCGGTTCCCGCGGCCTTCGCCAGGGACGCGGCGATGGAGGCCCTGGAGACCGGCATCAGGTTGGTCGTCATCCTGACGGAGCGGATTCCGCGCCGGGATGTCGTCGAGGTGACGACCCGGGCGAGGGAACGGGAGGCGCGGGTCGTCGGCCCGAACTCTCTCGGCCTGATCAGCCCGGACCGCACCCGTGTCGGCATGGTCGGCGGCCGGGCGGCCGACGTTCGCAAGGCCTATATGCGGGGGCCGGTGGGGATCCAGTCCCGCAGCGGGGGCATGACCACGGAGATTGCGAACCTGCTCACCCAGCACGGCATCGGACAGTCCACCTGCGTGAGCATCGGGGGAGATCCGATCGTCGGCTCCACCTACGTGGACCTGATGCCCCTCTTCGAAGCCGACCCGGAGACCCGGGTGATGGTGATCTTCGGCGAGCCCGGCGGGGGCCGCTTTGCGGACGAGATGCCGGGCGTCCGGTTCGGCCATGCCGCGGCGATCGTGGAAGGGGAGCAGGGGAGTACCCGTGGGAAGATCGCCAGGTTGAGGCAGGCGGGGGTACTGGTTGCCGAGGAATTTTCGGAGATCGTGGAGCTGGTGAGGCAGAGCCTTGGGTAAGTCAAGTAGTCGAATCGTCGAGTAGTCAACTGGTGTCGGATTTATCGGAGCCGAGACTATTCGACCAGTTGACCAATTGATCATTCAGATGAGCCTCTTCATCGCGGTCCGCGTGGATCCGGAGCGGTGCCGTGCCGGCCAACCGTGTACGGCCTGTATCGGCGTCTGCCCGGTCACGATCTTTGAAGGACGGGATGGACTGGCCGGGGTGATCGGCGAGAACGAGGACGAGTGCATCCTCTGCGACCTGTGCCTGGCGCGGTGCCCCACGGACGCCATCGCCATTCACAAGCTGTACGCAGATGAGATCCGGACGGGCGCCGGCGTCCAGGGAAGTGCAAAGTAAGGCAACCGGGGGTTCGAGGAGAGGGAACATGGCGACGATCTCGGAGCAGATGGCGGCTTTCATCTTCGATACCGATTCCGACGCCTTGTCGGCGGATGCCCTGACCATGGCGAAGCTGTGCGTCCTGGATTGGCTCGGGTCGGTGTATGCGGGAAAGGGATCCAGACCGGCCGTGGCGATCCTGTTGGTGGCCAAATCCCTGGGCGGGAATCCCGAGGCCACGCTCCTCCCGGATGGTTCGCAGTCCTCGGCGTACATGGCGGCCCTGGTGAATGCCGCCGCGTCCCACGTCGTGGAGATGGACGACCTGCACAAGGGATCCATCCTGCACCCGGCCGCTCCGGTGATCCCCGCGGCCCTGGCCATGGCAGAGCGGGAGGGGACCTCCGGCCGGGAACTCCTGGCCTCCATCGTGCTCGGATACGAGGTGGCCATCCGGGTGGGCGAGGCCATGGGGCCGTCCCACTATCAGTTCTGGCACACGACGGGGACGTGCGGGACCTTCGGCGCGGCCGCCGCGGTCGGGAGGATCCTGGGGTTGTCCAAGCAGGAGCTGGCGGCGGCGCTGGGATCAGCCGGGACGCAGGCAGCCGGCCTGTGGGAGTTCCTGGTGGATGGCGCCATGTCCAAGCAGTTGCATCCGGCCAAGGCGGCGGCGGATGGCCTGCTGGCGGCGCTGCTGGCCGAACAGGGATTCACCGCGGCCAGCCGGATCTTCGAGGGAGACAAAGGATTCTGTCGCGCCATGGCCAAGGAGCCCGATCTCGGCCGTCTGACCCAGGGGTTGGGGACGACGCCGCTGCGCATCCTGTCCACGTCCTTCAAGGCCCATGCGGCCTGCTACCACATCCACTCCGCGATTGATGCCGTCCTGGAGATCCGCCGGAAACACTCGTTGCAGGCTACAGAGGTGAAGAAGGTGCACATCGCCCTCTACCCGGCGGCCCTCGACCTCCTGGAGAAGGTCGAACCCCAGGACCCGTATGCGGCGAAGTTCAATATCCCGTTCTGCGTCGCCACGGCCCTGGTATACGGCCAGGTGGCGATCTCGGCCTTCACCACCGACCGGCTGCACGACCCGAAGATCCGGGGCGTGATGGAGCGGATTTCCCTGGCGCGGGACCCGGAGCTGGGGAAGGCCTATCCGGAGCGGTGGCCGGCGGTGGCCGAGATCACGACGAGGGCGGGTGAGACCCACGTGGCCCGCATCGACTTCCCGCGGGGCGATCCGAAGAATCCCATGACGCAAGAAGAGCTGGTGGCGAAGTTCCACAACCTTGCCACGCCGGCCCTGAACCAGGAGCAACGCAAAAAGACGGTCGACGCGTGCCTCCAGCTCGAACAGGTCGAGAACCTTGCCGGTTTCTTTGCGGATCTCGCCTGAGAGCGGTCGAGCCGTCGAGTTGTCGGAGGGAAAAAGGTCAGAGGGGAGCCCGGGGAAGAGATGGTACTTGACCTTTTCGGGTGGGCGATTCCCTATTGGGGTAGCCTACATCTATAGCCAGGACAGGGAATCCCTCTCGGACAGAGGGACCTGTGACTCGGAACTCCCGGAAACTATGGCCCGCAGGGGGTGCCATGTCCCACGAGAGGGTGCTCGCTAGGCCCAGGCACACCGCCTGCACCAGGGATGTCCCGTCCAAGAGAACCGAGACCCCGCCGGCCGCGGACGCGGGGTCCAGCACAGGCAGCGCAGGGCTGCCAGGCCCTCGGGAGACCCCCGGGGGCTCCAACCTGTCAGGATCGCTGGAGGAGGTAGGAGATGAAGAAGTTC
>JACPAT010000195.1 GCA_016180655.1 Candidatus Methylomirabilota bacterium
ATGCGCGGGAAAGTTGAGCGAGCGCCTTCCATAGAACTGATAAATTTTTATTGGGATAAAAATCTCCAACAAAGAACAAAAATGGCTCCCTGGCCAAAATGCCCGGCGAGAATATCAACCAAGCCTGCCAACAGCAAGAAAAACAACGGGGTTTCCACCGACCCTGCCAGTGGCAGGAACTTTCCCGCCCCACAGGCAGTTGAGCAACATGATCGGGATTGCCAAGGTCGCCTTGCTTGTGTAGCCTGTGTCGCCCATCCCCGTCTGAGGCCTACGGTCCACAAACAAATCGAACAGGAGGGGGAATCATGAACGGAAGGACCATGAGGCGGCTCCTTATCTTCACGTGGATTCTCACCTTGGCGACCTCCCTCGCCGATATGGGCACCCCACAGACTGCCTTGGCCCAGACCATCGTGGATGAATGGAATCTGGTCAAGGTCCCACCGGCGCCCGAGTTGAAGCGGGTGACGATCGTTCCCAAGGGCAGCGCCCTTCTCGTCCTGGACATTGTAAAGCAAACCTGTCCCCCCCGCCCGCGGTGCGTTGCGTCCGTTCCAAAGATCCGGGGCCTGCTGACCCAGGCGAGGGGCAAGGGGGTGGCGGTGATCTACTCTCTGGTGCCCGGGGGGAGTGCCGCGGACATTCTCATGGAGGTAGCGCCCCAGGGGGGAGAACCCATGGTCACGTCGGGGCCCGACAAGTTCCTCGGAACGGACCTGGAAATGATCCTGAAAGAGAAGGGGATTCAGACGGTGGTCGTCGTTGGCACCGCCGCCCACGGAGCTGTCATCTATACGGCTAGTAACGCCGCGCTGAGGGGACTCAAGGTAATCGTCCCGGTGGACGGCATGTCGGCAGCAGATGCCTACCCAGAGCAGTACACCGCATGGCACCTGTTGAATGCCCCTCGGGTCGGTCCACAGGTCACCCTGACGAGGAGCGACATGATTCAATATCCCTAGCCCGGGCAGCACCGGTGCTGACCGAGCCGGTGGAAACATTCCCGCAAGTGGTGAGCCTCAAGGTCAGACTGTTGGCGCCCGCGCCAGGGGACACCGTTGAATTCTAGCCGAGGGGCTGGGGGGCAGAGGAGCAGAGGGGAAAGCCAGCGGGAGCAGTCCCCTCTGCACCTCGGCTCCCCTGCACAGTCAAGAGGAGGAGTGCATGGACGACACCATGGATTGGATTGCAAACGCCAGGCAGGGCATGTCCCGACGACAGTTCGTGGCCGGCGTCGGGGCTACCGGGGTCAGCCTGGCCGGTTTCGCCGTCGCCGCCACCCCCGTGGCCGGCCAGATCATCACCACCCCAACCGACGGCTTGGTCGCTGCAGACTCCAAAGTCCCCGCTGGGGATTTCCAGGTCCCCATCTACGAGGCCCGGCCCAGCGCGGCAGGAAGGTACCCGGTGGTCCTGGTCATCCCTGAGGTCTGGGGGATGCACGAGCACATCAAAGACGTGGCGCGCCGCTTCGCCCGGGAGGGATTTCTGAGCATCGCGGTCGAGCCTTACGCACGAGAGGGCGGTGTCCTCCACCTGCCGGATCAGGCGTCGCTCCAGCGGGTGGTGAACGCCGTTCCGGATGCCCGCGTCATGGGCGACCTGGATGCCCTCGTGGCCTATGCGAAGCAACATGCCTTTGCCCACCCTGACCGGATCGGCGTGACCGGTTTCTGTCGCGGCGGGACATATACGCTCCTTTTTGCCGCCCACAGCCGGGAGATCAAGGCTGCCGTCGCCTGGTACGGCCAGATCAAGCCGGCCAAGACGCCCGGCATCCGGACCGTCGGGCCGCTGGACGTGGCCGTGCAGATCACTGCACCCGTCCTGGGTCTCTACGGCGAGGCCGATCAGGGGATCCCCGTGGCGGACGTAAAGGAGATGGAGGCGGCATTGAAGGCAGCCGGCAGGACCGCAGAGTTCGTCCTGTACCCCGGCGCGCCTCATGCCTTCCTCGCCGATTACCGGCCCAGCTACCGGCCCGAGGCGGCCAGGGACGGCTGGTCTCGCTGCGTGGCGTGGTTCACCAAGTATCTGAAGGGGTAGCGCGGAAGGATTTGGCCGGAAAGACCAAGAGCCTCCCAGATCACCGGGAGGCCCTTGTCGTTTTCAGGGCTGTCTACCTTGATCTTCCCTGCGTCGGTCGGAGGGTTTCAGATCGAGGAGGAGCATGATGGGATCAACCAGGAAGTAGGCGAGTGTGCCTCCCAGCACCAAGAGGGCCCCCAGCGTCATGAACCCGTTGAGGCCGGCGGCGATCCCCAGGGGAATGGCCAGCAGGGATGCCCACCTGAGCATCCCGCGGATCACCCGCCTGATCCCCTGCTTCAGCCACACCACCGTCGCCGTTCCCCCTCGCCCGGCGCGACAGCATCCCCTTGCCACCGTATGATGCGGCCCATTCGGCTTGCCATCGAACGATGCAGGTCATTCGGTCTGCCCCCGAATGACGCAGGTCATTCGGCCTGATTGATCGCCGACAGCTTCCAGGGATTCGGCCCGACGGGGCGGACCCAGGTCCAGTACTCCTCGAACTTCACCGGCTCGCTGTCGCTGCCGCTCACGATCTCGCCCGTGGTCTCGTCCACGGTGTAATCCAGCAGGCTCGCCAGGAACCGGACGGTGATGTAGTCCCGTCCCTGTTCCTGCCAGGCCTCCGTCAGTTCCACCGAGCGCACGGCGATGTTCTCGAGCTTGTTGAACTGCCGATTCGCCCGCAACTCGTCGATCTGCTTCCGGAATTCCTCCTGCATCTCCTCGGTCAGCAGGGAGCGCATCTTCTCGAGGTCCCGGTGCATCCAGGCCGCCTGGACCCGGAAGAACGTGTCGTTGCACCACTCCTTGAACCCGACCTCGTCGAACCGGGGATCCATCTGGCGGATGTGGGCCAGGCCGGGTTCCAGGTCCTCGGCCGCGGAGGGCGGTGCGTCGGCCGTCGCCATGGCGGCGCCGGTCGAGCCGTAGGAATCCGCTGACATCCGGCCGTAGTAGCTGCCCGCCGTGGCCTCCTCTCCCCGTGACCGGCGCACCATCCGGTAGATCATATACCCGATCCCGGCCAGCAGCACGAGTTCGAAGAGGCCGAACCCACCTCCGAAGCCGCCGCCGTAGCCCCCGGCGAACCCCAGGCTCCGGAACAGCATCCCGCCCAGGATGCCGCCGACCACGCCGCCTGCCATAGACCGCCAGAATCCTCCCATGGGCGACGATTGCGGGACCGGCGCCGGGGTTGGTCCCGGCTGGGTGCTCGGGCTGGTGGGCCGCGAGGGCGCGCTGTAGCTCCGGCTTGGGCTCGAGAAGCTTCGGGAGCCCCGGCTACCGAAGCTGCCGCCGCGTCCCGCCCGTCCCCACGCCTCGTCGGGCAGCGTGGCGGCGAGAAGCCCCACGGCCACGACGAGGGTTCCTAGCAACTTCCCTGCACTGTTCATGGTTTCCCCTTTCATGTGCCCCGCTCTATCACGGCGAACCCGGTCCCGATACCGTGGCGTATTATGGAGGATGTTCCCCCGGATACAAAGCGAAAATCGCTGCCATCGCCGGCTTTCAGCCCTCAGTCATCGGCCGTTAGCTAGAGCCTTGTCCACCCGGAGTTGCGGCTTGCATCCGGGCACATCTGCGCAATCTGTCGCGCCATAGGCGGACCCGCCCAGGTTGTAAGCCATGTGACCTGGCAAGACCCGCCAAGGGCGGGCGTAATCTGCGGATCATTCAGGCGGTTCGTTCGAGAACCGCCACCGACTCCAGATGGAACGTCTGGGGAAAGAGGTCCACGGGTTGGAGGGACAGGCAACGGTACCCCGCTGGCACCAGGATGCCGAGGTCCCGCGCCAGCGTGCTGGGGTCGCAGGAGACGTAGATCACGCGCGGAACGCCCATTCCCGTGACGGCGTCGAGGACCTGGCGGCTGCACCCCTGCCGGGGAGGATCCAGCACGACGAGGTCCCAGGGGCCGTCCTTCGCCAGGGCCGGGAGCACCTGTTCCACCTGGGCCTGGACGA
>JACPAT010000196.1 GCA_016180655.1 Candidatus Methylomirabilota bacterium
CATCAACATCGGGTGCGGCGAGCAAGATTGCTATCCGTGCTTCGTCCAGAAGCGCCCCGGCATTGACTGTTCCAAGGGGACGCTCTTCCAGGGGATCGGGGCGGCCGATGAACGCTGGGTGCTGCGCCAGACCGGCCTGCGGCACGTGCCCGGCTCCTATGTGTACGACCCCGTCGAACACCGGGGCGGGATCATGGTGGGCCGGCACACCCAGCTCCACCCGCTGGATCGATCGCGCCTGCACGGCGAGGCCGACCTCGCCGTCCTCACGCAGGCGGATGCGTTGGCCTGCGCGTTCATGGCGATCCGGGGTGTGGCGAAGCTCCACGCCTGGGAGGAGGAGTTTCGCCCAGCGCTCTTCCTGATCGGCGGGGGCGGTCGGATCGCCTACTGGCTGGCCGAGGCGGCGCTGGCGGAACGGGGGCGGGACGGGGTAGATCTCTTCCTGGCGGACGTGGATGCCGACCGGCTGGCGATGACGGCCGACCGTCTGGGGCTTCCCCAAGGCAACACCTACCTCGTGGATCCGGACGATCCGGAGGCCTTTTCCATTACCGCCATCTGCCGGGGCCTGGCGCATCTCGAGACGGGCCGCGCCTTCAACCTGATCCTGGACGCCGCGGGCCACAAGTACGTCGGCGCGGCCGCCACCAACCGGATGTTTCTGCAAGCGAACCTCTCCCGCTACGCCCCCCACATGGTCATCACCCACCGGGAGCTGGACGACTCCCTTGCCCAGAAGGTCCGCGTCGCCGGCAAGGACCCGGACATCGGCCGGGGGGCGAACACCTACATCGCCATGTGGCACCGCGACCCGACCTGGACCCAGCGTAGCCCGGACGGAGACGCAACCAGATAGTGGCACGCATCTGCACTCGGCCTTCGGCCTGGAAGGATGGAGAGTGGTGCCTCGTCCGTCAGCCAGTCCACCCACGCAGTGCAAAGGAAGGGGGCACCGAATGCCCAAGCAAGTGATCTACACCCCGAAGGTGGCGAAATCCACCCTGCCCCTATCGCAGGCCACTTTGGCTGGCAACCTCCTCTTCATCGGCGGGGCGGTCGCCACGAACGAACGCGGGGAGATCGTCGGAAAAGGCGATATTCGCACGCAAACGCGGCAGGTCTTGGAGAACATCAAGGCGTTGGTCGAGACGGCCGGCGGGACGCTGCGCGACGTGACCCGGACAACCGTCTACCTGACGGATCTCGCGAATTACGCCGGGATGAACGAGGTGTACCGGACCTACTTCCCCATCGAGCCACCGGCCCGGGCTACGGTCCGAGTTGACTTGGCGAATCCGGACTTCCTGATCGAGATCGAGGCCACAGCGGTCGTCAGTTGAGCGGACCCACCCGGAAATGCTGTTTCGCCGAGCGCAAGAGTAACAAGACGAGAAATACGCAGACGCCGGGAGGTGCAGACGAGAGCCGGGAGGTGCTGGATGGGTGACAAGAGTGGACGCCATTTTCTGCAGATCCCCGGGCCGACGAACGTGCCCGAGCGGATCCTGCGCGCCATGAGCAGGCCCACCATTGACCACCGGGGGCCGGAGTTCGCGCGGATTGCCCGCGAGACGATCGAGGGGTTGCAGCAGGTCTTCCAGACCACGGGCCCGGTCGTGATCTATCCCTCATCGGGCACCGGGGCGTGGGAGGCGGCGCTGGTGAACACCCTGTCGCCGGGGGACACGGTATTGATGTTCGAGACCGGGCACTTCGCCACGCTGTGGCGGAACATGGCGGCGCGCCTCGGCCTCCAGGTGGATTTCGTCCCCGGCGATTGGCGCCATGGCGTGGACCCCGCCGTGGTCGAGGCCAGGCTGGCCGGGGATCGGGCCCGCGCCGTCAAGGCCGTGGCGGTCGTGCACAACGAAACCTCCACGGGCGTGACCAGCCGGATCGCCGAGGTGCGCCGCCGCATGGACCAGGTCGGCCATCCGGCGCTCCTGCTGGTGGACACGATCTCGTCCCTCGCCTCGATCGAGTACCGACATGACGCGTGGGGCGTGGACGTGACCGTGGGCTGCTCGCAGAAGGGGCTGATGCTGCCGCCCGGCCTCGGGCTCAACGCCATCAGCGAGAAAGCCCTGGTGGCGGCGCAGACGGCCCGCCTGCCCAGGTCCTACTGGGATTGGGAGCCGATGATCAAGGACAACAAGGCGGGGTTCTTTCCCTACACCCCGGCGACCAATCTGCTGTACGGCCTCCGCGAGGCCATTCACATGTTGTTCGAGGAGGGGCTGGCCAACGTCTTTGCCCGCCATGCCCGGCACGCCGGGGCCACGCGCCTGGCCGTGAAGGCCTGGGGCCTCCAGGTGGTCTGCCTGAACCCGGAGGAATACAGCAGCTCTCTCACGGCCGTGATGCTGCCGGACGGCCACGACGCCGACGCGCTGCGGAAGGTCATCCTGGAGCGATTCGACATGTCCCTCGGCACCGGCCTGGGAAAGCTGAAGGGCAAGATCTTCCGGATCGGGCACCTGGGGGACTTCAACGATCTGATGCTCGCCGGGACCCTGAGCGGGGTGGAGATGGGTCTGGCCCTGGCCGGGGTTCCCTTCACCCGGGGCGGAGCGGCAGCGGCCCTGGAGTATCTTTCCAGCACCTGACACCTGCCGGCTTTGACCTCCCGGCGCCCGGATCCCGCATCCTGCTCCCCCTCCTGCGCCCACCCACACCGATCGTGGCTGCGAACTGTTTCCCGGGGGTCCCCCTGCTCGTCGTATCGGACGAGGAACAGCGTTTGTTATCTCCTTGATTTCTCCGGTCATCAAGAGGTAAAGAAAGGGTCCCCCCGTATCACACACCTACGCGGTGGGGCCGCCCACGGAGACCATCCCGGGGTGTCTCATGCAGGATGAGGAGTGCAGTATGGCACAGGGTCCACTGCGCGTAGCCCTATTGGGCTGCGGCTTCGCCTCGGAGTTCCACCTGAAGGCCTGGCGCTTGGTCCCCGGGGCGGAGGTGGTCGCCCTGTGCGATCCGGACCCGGCCAAGCTCGAGGCCCGCGCCCGGGAGTTCGGGATCTCCAGGACCTTCGAGAGCGTCGCGGCCCTCATCCAGAACATCGAGGTGGACGCCTACGACGTGGCGACCCCCCACGCGACGCACCGGACGGTCACCGAGCAGCTCGTGACCACGGGTAACCCGGTGCTATGCCAGAAACCGCTGGCTGGGACGCTGGAGGATGCCCGGGCCATCGTGGACCTGTACACGCGCAGCAACGTCCGCTTCATGGTGAACGAGAACTGGCGCTGGCGGGTCTGGTACCAGGAGATCAAGCGCCGGATCGGGGCGGGAGAGATCGGCGAGCCGTTCTACGCCCGCCTCGGCACGCGGGGCCCGGCCGTGGTTCCCACCCCGGAATATCCCGACACCTTCGGGCTCCCGCGCTTCCCCCGCTTCACGACCATGCCGCAGCTTCTCATCATCGAGTTCCTTGTTCATCACATCGACACGATGCGGTTCCTCTTCGGCGAGGTGGACAGCCTCTACGCCCAGACCCGCAATCCGACCAAGGCCGTAGCGGGCGAATCGGTCGCCACGCTGGTCCTGAATCAGGGTCCGCTGCTGGGCCTCTTGGACTCGAGCTGGGCCTCCTACGGGTATCCGGCCGGGACCGCCAACGACACGTTCGTGGTGGAGGGCACCCGGGGCTCCCTCTTCCTGAGCGCCGAGGGGCGCCTGACCCTGCACCGGGCAGACGGCCGGATGGACCGGATCCCGCTGGACACCACCGACAATTACGTGCGCATGTACTGGGGCGCCATCAACCACTTCGCCGAATGCCTG
Source organism: Candidatus Methylomirabilota bacterium (assembly GCA_016180655.1). Taxonomy (GTDB): domain Bacteria; phylum Methylomirabilota; class Methylomirabilia; order Methylomirabilales; family 2-02-FULL-66-22; genus 2-02-FULL-66-22. The sequence goes on from JACPAT010000196.1 coordinate 3,793, forward strand.
CGGACCGGCGCCCCGTTCCAGACCGACGGCCCGGACAATCTGAAGACTCTGGAGGCCGCGTTCCGCGCCTATGACTCGGCCCGGGAGAATACGGTGATCCGCGGGAGGACCTGATGGGCCATACGGTGGTGTACTGGAACCGCGCGACGGGAGACGTGTACGAGGTGATCCGCAGCCAGATGCCCACCGGGTGGCGCCTGGTCACGCCGGAGGGGGAGACCCAGGAGGAATGGCGGACGCAACTCCGCCAGGCGGATTTCCTGGTGGTGGCGGACTGGCCCATCACGGCCGAGGACCTGGACGCCGCGCCGAAATTGAAGATGGTCCAGCACCAGGGGGTGGGCCACGAGCGGATCGACAAGGCGGCGCTGAAGGCGCGGGGCATCCCCCTGGCCCTGTGTCCGGCCGGGACGACGGTGGGCGTGGCGGAGCATACGATGCTCCTCATCCTGGCCGTCTACAAGCGGCTGGTGGTGGCGGACACCAAGCTGCGGGAGGGGACGTGGCTCCAGTGGGGGTTGCGATCCACCTCGCACGAGCTGGCGGGCAAGACCCTGGGCCTGGTCGGATTCGGCCGGATCGCCCAGGCGGTGGCCCAGCGCGCCCACGCCTTTGAA
>JACPAT010000197.1 GCA_016180655.1 Candidatus Methylomirabilota bacterium
GCGCCGAAGCTCGAGACTCCCGTGCCCATCGAGCTGCGCACCTGGGTTTGGTACAACCCCGAACTCAAGAGCTCCAACTTCCTGATCCCCGGCCTGACCGCGGTGATCCTCATGATGCTGGCCGCCATGCTGACCTCCCTCACCGTCGCGCGGGAGTGGGAGCGGGGGACCATGGAGGGCCTCATCGCTTCCCCCCTGCGCCCTCACGAGCTGATGATCGGCAAGATCCTGCCCTACGTGGTCATCGGACTGGTGGACGTGGTTTTCATCCTGCTGGTGGCCGTCTTCTGGTTCCGCGTTCCCATGCGAGGCAGCCTGACCCTGTTGATGACCTCCTCCACCATCTTCCTCCTGGGGGGCCTGGGGATCGGCCTGTTCATCTCGGCCGCCACGAAGAGCGTCCAGGTGGCTTTTCAACTGTCCACCCTGGCCACCATGCTGCCGGCCCTGCTCCTCTCGGGCTTCTTCTATCCCATCGAGAACATGCCCCCGATCCTGCAGGCCATCACCACTCTGGTTCCGGCGCGCTACTTCCTGGTCGTCATCCGCGGCATCTTCCTCAAGGGCGTGGGCCTAGCCGTCCTGTGGAGAGAAATGCTGTTCCTGAGCGCGTTCGCCGTGTTCATGTTGATCGCCAGCTCCGCCAGGTTTAAGAAGCGGCTCGAATAAGTCGGGCGATGCCCTCGGCATAAAGCCGAGGGGTTGGGGCTTCGCGGCTTGAGGCTCCGGCGGGATGAACCCGCCGGCCTCTACGGGAAACGGAGATGAGGGTAATTCAGGGAAATCGAGTCCTGACCCTGGTCAGGAAGGAGTTCATCCAGATCCGCCGGGATCGGCGGCTGCTGCCCATCCTCCTCATCCTGCCGGTCCTGCAACTGATCCTCATGGGCTACGCCGTCTCGTCCGATATCAAGCACCTGGCCACGGTGATCTGCGACCTGGACCGGAGCCCGGAAAGCCGCGCCTTCGCGGACCGGTTTGCCACCTCGGGCTACTTCGACATCCGTTATCTCCTGACCGACGAGCGGCGGATCCGGGATCTGATGGATGCCGGGCAAGTACGCGTCGGGATCGTGATCCCGCCGCGGTTTGCCGCCAGACTCGCCCGGGGCGAGACGGCGACGGTGCAACTGCTGCTGGACGGGACCGACTCCAACACGGCCAACGTGGCCCAGGGATACGTGACCCAGATCGTCAACGCCGAGTCCGCCCGGATCGTCCTGGAGCGTCTGGGACCGAAATCCATCCCCCCGGTCGCCGTGGATCCCTCGGTGCGGATCTGGTTCAACCCGGACCTCAAGAGCGTGAACTACATGGTGCCCGGGGTGGTGGCCCTGATCCTGACCATCGTGACCATGACCATGACCGCCACCGCCATCGTCAAGGAGAAGGAACGGGGCACCATCGAGCAGTTGATCGTCAGCCCGATCCAGGCCCATCAGCTCATGCTGGGCAAGGCCATCCCGTTCGTCATCATCGGCTACGCCGACATCTTCATCGTGATCCTGGTCGGGCTCTTCTGGTTCCGGGTGCCCATCGCCGGGAGCGTCGCCCTGCTGCTGGGCCTCTCGGGTCTCTTCATCATGACCACGCTAGGCCTGGGCCTCCTCATCTCGACGGTGAGCCAGACCCAGCAGCAGGCCATGATGCTCGGCTTCTTCATGAACCCCCCCTTCATGCTGCTCTCGGGGTTCATCTTTCCCATCGCCAGCATGCCGGAGCCCATCCAGGTCCTCACCTACCTCATCCCGCTCCGGTACTTCCTGGTGATCATCCGCGGCATCTTCCTCAAAGGGGTCGGGCTGGAGGTGCTGTGGCCGCAGGCCCTGGCCCTGCTCCTCTTCGGCGTCGGCGTCCTGACCCTATCCGCCCTCCGGTTCCAGAAGCACCTCGGGTAGCTCCCCGGGATACCGATATTCACAAGGTCCGGGGGACGCTGAAAATGGCTTGACGCGCCCGGGGATGTCGGGTAGCGTGGGCGAGCTTTTTCGCCTTCGGGGAGGGGTTGTGCGCGCGCGAACCACGATTTCCGGTCTCGGTCTCCTCATCGCTCTGGGAATCCTGCTTCCTGCCATAGCCCTCGCTGCCGGAACCGACTCCGGCTTCGATGTCCGGGAAACCCTCCTGCCGAACGGCCTCAAGGTCCTCACCAAGGAGATCCACGCCGCGCCCGCGGTGGCCGTCTGGACCTGGTACCGGGTGGGCTCCCGGAACGAGCAGCCAGGCATCACGGGCATCTCCCATCAGGTCGAGCACATGATGTTCAAGGGCACCGCCAGCCTGAAGCCGGGCCAGATTGATCGCCTGGTGCAGTTTGCCGGCGGCCGCCACAACGCCTTCACCAGCTTCGACGCCACCGCCTACCACATCACATTGCCCAGCGAGCACCTGGAAACGGCCCTGCGGATCGAGGCGGACCGGATGCTGAACGGGGCCATGGACCCGCAGGAGCTCGTTCGGGAGAAGGGGGTCGTGCTGTCCGAGCTGCAGGGGCGGCAGAACGACCCAGAGGAGCTGCTGGAGGACGAGGTGCGCTCCGTCGCCTTCCGGGTGCACCCCTACCGCTGGCCGGTGATCGGGTGGAAGACCGACGTCCAGGCCTTCACGCACGAGGCGGTGCAGTCCTACTACCGGACCTACTACCAGCCGAACAACGCGGTCCTGGTGATCGTAGGGGACTTCCAGACGGACGCCCTGCTGGCCCTCGTCCGGAAGTACTTCGGCCAGCTCCCGGCGGGACCCCCTCCGCCTCCCGTGATCCCGCAGGAGCCGCCGCAGAAGGGTGAGCGGCGCATCCTCTTGAAGGATGTGGGAACCGCCGCGCACCTCCAGTTTCTGTACCACGTCCCGCCGACGCGCCATCCCGATCAGTACCCCCTGGCGGTCCTGGACGCGGTCCTGACCGAGGGGAAGAGCTCGCGACTGTACCGCGCCCTGGTGGAAACCGAACTCGCTGCAACCCAAGCGAGTTACCTGAGCCGCCGGCTGGACGCCGGCTGGATCACCTTTTACCTCACCGCCCGGGACGGGGTACCCCACGAGAGGATCGAGCGGGCGTTCAGCGAGGCGATCGAGCGGATACAGGCGGAGCCGGTCTCCGACTTCGAGCTGCAGAAGGCCATCAACCAGGTGCGCGCCAGCCTGACCTTCGCCCAGGGCAGCCTGAGCGGTCTGGCCCAGATGATCGGGAAGATGGAAGTCACGGTAGGCCACCGGGAGATGGAAACCTACCTGGAGCGTATCCGCCAGGTGACGGTCGCCGATGTTCAGCGCGTCGCCCGGCAATACCTCTCGCCCGACAATCGCACCGTCGGCTGGTTCCTCCCCCAGGGGCCCCGGCCGGGCCAGTCGGGGCGGCCGTCCGCCCCGCGGAACGACATCCACCGCGCCCCGGAGCCGCCGCAGATGCTGGAGATTGTCGCCGGCGCGGCCGGGCAGCCGACGGGGCCGGTGGCCTCACCGGGCGGCCGCGTCGTGCGGACGGTACTCGCCAACGGCCTGACCCTCATCGCGGCCGAGAACCGCGTGGCCCCCAGCGTGGCCATCAAGGGCTACGTCCTGGCCGGCCCGGTCCTGGATCCGCCGGGCCAGGCGGGGCTGTCGTATCTCACGGCCTGGCTGCTCACCCGGGGGGCCAAGGCGCATTCGGCGTCCGCCCTCGCCGAGGGGCTGGACTTCCTCGGCGCATCCGCTACCGTCCAGGCGGAGCACGAGACGGTCGGCATCACGGCCCAGATGCTGTCGGAACACTTCGACAAGGTCCTCGACCTCTTGGCGGAGTGCCTGCGGAACCCTACCTTTCCCGGCGCCGAGCTGGCCAAGGCCATGGGGCAACTCAAGACGACGTTGCATCGCGAGGCGGATGATCCGCGAGAGCGCGCCCAGCGGGAGTTGTTCGCCCAGCTCTTCCCGCGCGACCACCCGTTGCACCGAAATCCCAAGGGCCAGCCGGCGGAACTCGACGGGATCGGCCGGGAGGACGTCCTCCGGTTCTACCAGTCCGGAGCAGGCCCTGGCCTCGGTGGAACGGGCATTCGGAGGATGGGCGCGGTCGCCAGCCGCGGCATCTGCGACCCGCCCCCCGATGCCCGTGGTCTCGACCACCACCCGCCACACGGTGGTTGTGCCTGGCAAGTCCGAGGCTATCGTCATGCTGGGTGGGAACGGGATCACCCGCGACAACCCGGACTACTACCCTGCCTTCCTCGCCAACCGCGTGCTGGGGGGCGGCGGCCTGGGGAGCCGCCTGATGAAGGCCCTGCGGGAGCGGGATGGGATGACCTACGGCGTGTATAGCTATTTCCACCCGGTGCTGGGCGAGCGCCCCTGGGTGGTGTCCCTGCAGACCAGCCCGGCCGCGGTGGATCGGGCCATCGCCGGTGTCCTGGCCGAGGCCACCCGCCTGTGCGACGACGGGGTGACCGCCGAGGAGCTGGAGGGGGCCAAGGCGTCCGCCATCGGTTCGCTGGCCCTGTCCATGCAGGACCAGACGGGACTGGCCTTCGTCTTTCGCGATACGGAGCTGTTCAACCTCGGCCTGGATTTCCCGCAACGGTTCACGACCGCCATCCGGACCGTCACGCCCGAGCAGGTCCAGGCCGCCGCCCGCAAGTACCTCCACCCCGACCGCCT
>JACPAT010000198.1 GCA_016180655.1 Candidatus Methylomirabilota bacterium
GGGAGAACATCGGCCAGTTCTCCCTGCTGGTACTAATCAATGCCTTCGTCGGCGCTATGGTTGGCTTGGAGCGGACGGTGGTTCCGCTTATCGGAGAGCGAGAATTCGGCCTGACCTCCAAGACGGCCATCGTTTCCTTCATTGTGAGCTTCGGCGTGGTGAAGGCCCTCTGCAACCTCTTCGCCGCCCGGATCTCCGAGACGTGGGGCCGCAAGCGGGTGCTCGTCCTGGGCTGGCTCGTGGGTCTGCCGGTCCCGTTTATCATCATCTGGGCCGATCGCTGGATCTGGTTCGACGTGGCCAACATCCTGCTCGGGATCAACCAAGCCTTGGCTTGGTCCATGACGGTGATCATGAAGGTGGACCTGGTGGGGCCAGCGCGGCGGGGTCTGGCCCTGGGGCTGAACGAGTTCGCCGGCTACCTCTCCGTAGGCGTCATGGCGTGGGTGACCGGGTATATCGGGGCCACTTACGCTTTGCGTCCCCATCCGTTCTACCTGGGGATCGGGATCGCTGTGGCGGGCCTCGTTTTCTCCATGCTGTTCGTCCGGGATACCTTGGGTCACGCCCATCACGAGGCCAAACAGTACGCCGCGCGGGTAACGGCTACGATGGCTGCCGGATCTCCCCCGCGGCTGGGTGCCCCGGCAGCGGCTGTCCCTGCCTCGGCGGATCCCCCTGAGCCGACGCCATCCTTGAAGGAAATCTTCCGCCTCACGACCTGGAAGGAACGAGCCCTTTCGGCGTGTAGCCAGGCGGGCCTTGTGAACAATCTGAACGACGGGATGTCCTGGGGCATCTATCCGCTATTCTTCGCCTCGTACGGGCTGGGGGTCGCCCCCATCGGGGTGATCAAGGCGGTCTATCCGGCTACGTGGGGAATCCTCCAACTCATTACGGGGCCGCTGAGCGATCGTTGGGGGCGGAAGTGGCTGATCGCCGGGGGAATGGCGGTTCAGGCGCTCGGCATCTGGCTGACGGTGCTCATTCCCCGATACGAATGGTGGATCGTCGGCGCAACGCTCCAGGGCTTCGGCACCGCCATGGTTTACCCGGTCCTCCTGGCCGCCATTGGCGACGTGGCGCACCCGAAATGGCGAGCGACCTCGATGGGCGTCTACCGGCTCTGGCGGGACCTCGGCTATGCAATCGGCGCCCTCCTCGCCGGCATCATCGCCGATTTCCTGGGCATGGCAACCGCGATTCACGTAGTCGCAGCCCTGACCCTATTCTCCGGCCTCGTGGTCGCCATCCGGATGTACGAGACCCTTCCTGCGAGAGGGTAAGGCGCCGAGCGCACACGTGAGCGAGGGCCTACCGCTCGTCGGCCACGCCTTGCAGAGGTGCTAAGCGGGGGTCTTCAGGGCGGCGATAAAGGGGAGGTTGCGGTACCGCTGCTGGTAGTCGAGGCCGTATCCCACCACGAACTTGTCGGGGACCTCGAAGCCGCGATAGGCGATGGGATGGTCCACGATCCGGCGGACGGCCCGATCGAGGAGAGTGCAGACCTTCAGGCTGGCCGGACCCCGCGCCCGGAGGATCCGTAACAAGTAGCCCAACGTCAGGCCAGTATCCACGATGTCCTCGACCACGAGGAGGTCCCGCCCAGCGATCTCCTCCTCCAGGTCCTTCACGATGCGCACCACGCCCGAGGCCTTGCTACTGGGGCCGTAGCTGGAGATGGCAATGAAGTCAATGGCGGCGGGAATCGTGAGAGCCCGGGCGAGGTCCACTAGAAAGAAGGCCGCTCCCCGCAGGACCCCGGCCAAGACCAAGTCGCGCCCGGCGTAGTCCCGCGATATGGTTTCCCCCAGCTCTCGGATGCGGGCTGCGATCTGCTCTGCCGAAAAAAGGACCTCACCCAGCTCCTCGTCCATCACGACGGCCGGGCCTCACTCCCGCGGGCGGATGCCGTCCCCGGCGCCGTCGCGGGGAGGCCGTACTTCTGCACGAGGCTTCGGAAGTCCCGTCCGTAGAAGACCTTCAGTCGGATGTCGGGGTACAGCTCCCGGAACTTGCGAATCTTCCGGTTCTTATCGGTCACCAGGCTCTGCTTCAAAGTGGTGAGCTCCAGGTAGAGGTCCAAGTCGGGGAGATAGAAGTCCGGCGTGAATGCCTCGGTGACGTTTCCGGCCTCGTCCCACGCCAGGGGGAAGGACATCGGCTCGTATTGCCAGCGGATCCGGTAGAAGTCCAAGACCCTGGCCAGCTCCGCCTCGCTGGGATGGACGAAACCGGGGAATCCCCCCGATCGCTCGGCCGGGGCCTCAACGTCACGCCGCTCGATCCATGCTGCGATCTCCGCAGTGTGACCGGTGATGCCCCGGACCTCCGCGGCGCTCCGGATCAGCTCTGCCGCGCCTTCGACCCCCAGGCGATCGGTCCGGATGATCAGATCGTAGTGGGCCGGATCCTCCCAGTTCTCGCCATAGTGCTGGCGGATCCACTCGCTGCGCCGCCGGTCGGCCTCCTCCATCATGGCGTCGGCGTCGGCCAGCTCCCGGACCCGCTGGAGGGCCGCCCGGCGGGTTTCGGGGCTGGCCACCACCCGCACGTGGAGGCTCCATGGACAGTCCCGGAACAGGAACTGCCCTCCGCGGCCTACGACCAGAACGTCCTGTTTCGCCGCCAGGTCCAGCAGCACCGCTTGGAGGTAGTCCACGTGAACCTCCCCCTCCGCGGCGACTCCCGTCCCGCCCCGCTCCTCGTCGCTCTCGTCCAGCTCCCCCCCCGTTAGGCCGTGCTCATTGACCAGCTCCTCCAGGCGGGGGCGGTCCACCAGGGAAAATCCCAGGTCCCTGGCGACCCGGTCCGCCACGGCCTCACCATCGCTTCCCGTCTGGCGGGCGATCGTGATGATCCCCACGGACGATCTCCCCTGGCAAAGGCACCCCGTGTCCACGGGGCCAGAACACGCCCTTACTGCCCCGTGGACCAGCCGATCCGGTTTCCCAGGTCGGCCGGGCAGGTCGGACCCTACGAGATGCTATCACAAGCGGGCGCGATCGGAAAACAGGACTTCAGGAGGGACGGATACGAGGCAGGACCAGAAGACCACAAAAAACGACGACCCCGAGTGACCTTTTTCAGTTTTTCCGTTCCAGCCTACCCCGGGTTCCCCTCGGTTTCCTCGATCTCTTCCTCCCTTTCGGTCGGTCGATCTCGATTCTTCCGTCAGGTTCCCTTCGACTACCGCAGGCTTTCCCGGTTGACCTTAGGGCCTCTCGGGGCCGCCAAATTTAATATAGTCAATCCCCCCTCCCTTGTCAACCTCAAAAATACGGTGATTCCGGCGCCCGGGTCACACGGCTGGTGGGTGCCGCAATATGGCTAGACTCGCGCAGAGATCGGCGGCAGCTTTTCGCGCCGCCGTCGGAGTACGCACGCTCGCCTCGGGGCGGGGGGTCCTCGGATTACTGCAGCTTCAAGCTGACGGAGACCCCGTCGCGGATCGGGAGGATGGTCGTATAGAGGTTGGGCGCACGGAAGAGAAGGCGGGTGAGTTCCAGCACGCCCCGGGTCGTCGGGTCCGAGTGATCTTCCACCACCCGGCCGCCCCAGAGCATGTTGTCGCTCAGGAAGTACCCGCCGCGTCTCACCCTCGGGACCGCCTTGTGAAAGGCGGACGGGTACTGCTGCTTGTCCACGTCATTGAAGATGATGTCGAACTCGCCTGGCAGCCGCTCCAGGATCTCGAAGGCGTCGCCCGGCTCGAACCGCACCCGACAGCGTACGCCGCCCTCACGGAAGAACTCCTTGGCCTGGGCGAGATTCTCGGCCGAGGCCTCGGTCAGGATCAGCTCCCCATCGTCCGGCAACGCCCGGGTAAACCAGTAGGCGGAGTAGCCGTACCCGGACCCCAGCTCCAGGATTCGCCGGGCGCCGATGCTCTGGGCCAGCAGGCAGAGCATCCGCCCGACCAGCGGGCCCACGATGGGAAAGTCCCGCTCGGCCGCCTGCCGCTCCATCTGGGTCAGCACCGCGTCGCGAGT
>JACPAT010000199.1 GCA_016180655.1 Candidatus Methylomirabilota bacterium
CCAACCCCCGAGAGCGGCGCGGTCGCTTCGACACCTCCCCGCGGAGGGTGAGCACTGCGCCGACCGAAGCAGCTTAAGGATCGCGTGAGGCCGACTGCTGGAGGAAGGACAGGAAGGCTTTGCCCAGGGGAGAGCGCGAGCGACTCTTATGGGTGACGAGGAAGAACTCCCGCACCAGCCGAACCCCGTGGATGCGGAGGGCCACCAGCGTCTTGCACCGGATGTCGTCCTCGATGGCGCGGCGGGAGATGACGGCGATCCCGGCGCCGGCCTTGAGCGCCTGGCGGACCGCCTCGTTGCCGGTGACCTCCAGCACCACGCGCAGGCTGGCGGGGTCCACGGCATGGTCGGCCAGGGCCTGCTCCATGACCTTGCGAGTGCCCGAGCCGCGCTCGCGCCTGATGAAGGCCTGGCCGGCCAGCTCCGCCAGGCGGACCGTGCCGCGGCCGGCCCACGGGTGGGCGGCCGGCACGGCCAGGACCAACTCGTCCTGCGCGAAGGGCTCGTAGTGGACCCGTGCCTCGTCGAACCGGGCCCCGACCATGCCCACCTCGCACGTCCCCTCGATCACGCCCCGGACGATGTCCCGGGATCCGCTGATGTGCAGGGAGATCGTCACGTCCGGGTGCCCCTGCTTGAAGGCGGCGACCAGCGGCGGCAGGATGTAGGCGCCCGGGATGCTGCTGCCCCCCAGGGGCAGGTGGCCCTTCAGGCCGCCCTTGTGCTCGTTGATGGCCTGCTGGGCCTCCTCGCGCAGGGCCAGGAGGCGCCGGGCATACCCGTGCAGGAGCTCCCCGGCCCGCGTGGGCGTCACCGTCCTGCCCGCCCGGTCGAAGAGGCGCAGGCCCAGCTCGGTCTCCAGGGCCTTGATGTGCCCGCTCACCGTCGGCTGGGTGAGGAACACGGCCTCGGCCGCCCGGGAGAAGCTCCGGAGCTCCACGATCTTGCAGAAGACCTCCAGCGCCCGCAGGTCCACGGGACCTATATCCTCCGTTCGGTGGTGAGGGATTGGTAGAGCGACAGGTACCCACCGATCTCGCCCTCGAGGCGGAAGTGGGTCGCGAGCTTGTGCCTGGCCCGGCGCCCCATGGTGTAGCGAAGGGCGGGGTCCGCCAGGAGGTGCTCCGCCTTCTCCAGAAACTCCGCTTCCGAGCGGAACAGGAACCCGTCCTGCCCGTCCTTGATGACGGAGCGGTTCCCGTCGATGTCCGAGGCCAGGACCGGGACCCCCTTGCTCATCGCCTCGAGGACGGCATTGGACATCCCACCCTCGGAGAGAGAGGAGTTGATCACCAGCGTGACCGAGGACAGGATGGCGCAGATCTCCTCGTGGCTCACGGCGCCGAGGTAGAAGGCCCAGGGGCGCTCCCGCAGCATGGCCTCGACCCGTTCCCCCTCGTCCGCCTCGATGACCGGCCCGGCGAGCACGTACTTGAGGTTCGCATGCCGGCGCTGCAGCGTCGTGAGGGGCGGGAACACGAACGGGATGTTCTTCACCCGGCGGATCCCGGCCGGCTGGAAGATGACCGGATCGCCGGGGCCCAGGCCCAGCTTGCCCCGCAGGTCATAGACCTTCTCGTCGCAGCGGACGGTCTGCCCGATCACGCGGATGCGCGGACCCGTGGCCGGCACCTCGCGGACCAGCTTGTCGCGGATGGACGCGTGGAATACCACGATGGCGCGCGCGGCCTCCAGGACCTCCAGGACGATCGGCCGGCAGGCGGGGTCGAAGAGGTCCAGGTTCACGTCCGTCCCGGTCAGGGTGATGACGGCCGGGACATCCAGGTCCCGACCGGCCGCTCCGACCAGCGGGCCGGTTCTCGTGGCGTGAAAGCCATGGATCACGTCGGGGCGCAGGCGGCGGAGGCCGGCCAGGATTGCGTCGGGGTCCTGCTGGTCCAGGGAGAAGACCTGTACCGTCAGGCCCTGATCCCGCAGGCCGGATTCGATCCGCTGGACCGTGATGGAATTGCCGCGGACCGAGGGGAAATAGTATGGGGTGACGAGGGCGAGGATCATGGTCTGAGAGCCGGGACCCATTGCCGCCCGCATCGCGGGCGAAATGCAATGGGTGCCCGAGAGCCGAGAGCCGAGAGCCGAGAGTCCATGGGAATCGCCGCAAGAATCACGCTGTTTGCCTGTCAGGGGCCGGAGGGCCCGCTATCGGCCGAACAACCCCTTGAAGAGATCCTTCAGGCCCTTGCCCTGCTCGCCGGGCAGGACCTTGTCCAGTTCGGTCTCGATCTTTCGCTGGAGACGACCCAGCTTCGGCACGACGATCGGCTGGCTGGTGGTCCCGGTCACCTTGGCCTCCACGGTGGTGCGCCCCAGCTTCGCCACCACGTCGAAGTTCAGGCTGGAATCCAGCAGGCCCAGGGAGCCGGCGGCCGTCACGCTTCCTTCCGCCTTGGTGAGGGTGAGGTCCCGGGTGCGGAGGACCCCCTTGTCCAGGGTGTAACGGCCGCTCACCTGCTCGAACTCGTTCAGGCGCACGCGGGTGCCCTGGCTCGCCAGGATGGGCGCAATCACCTCGGAGAGCCGGTCCAGCGGCTTGTAGCCGATCAGGCGGCCCTCCTTCAGCAGGACGGATCCCCCGCCGGCCGCCGACCCCAGGATCTCGGGCAGGGAGAAGCCGACGAAGTTCAGGCTGCTGTCGAAGCTCAGCGCGCTCCGCAGGGTCCAGGGGCCGTGGATGAGCGCCTGCACCAGCGGCTCGGTCGCCAGATTGTCGAATCGGGAGGTGAGGCTGATGCGCGGGGTGCGGGGGCGGAGATCCACCTCTCCCTTGGCCGTCACCTTGCCGTTCAAGAAATTGGCCCGCACCTCCGGCAACTGCACCAGTCCGTCCTGGTAGCGGACCTCGGCCTGGACGGCCGTCCACGTGAGTCCCTGGTACCCCAGGTCCCCGATGCTCACCCGGCCCTGGGCCGTGAGGCCGGGGCCTGCTGTGCTGGCCTTCCCGCCGGGACGCGAGGGGACGGCCGCATGCGCCAGCGGGGTCCCCAGCCACGCCTTCTTCGGCGCCGAGTTCGGCACCGGTTTTGCCAGGAGCCGATCCAGATCCACCTTGGTCGAACTCGCGGTGAACGTGACCCGGGGTGTCTTCAGGTCAGGGACCCGGAGGCTCCCGTTCACCGTCGTCTCTTTCAGCCTGAGGATCACCTTCGAGAGATGCAGTCCCTGGTCCTCGCGCCGTCCTTCGAAGCTGAGGCTCGCCTCTTCCCCGGCCGCCTTCCGGAAGGCCTCGCCGGCCTGGATCGCAACCGGGTTCAGGTTCAGGCCCCCCGTGAAGGCGGCCTGGGCCACGGGCCCGGTCACCCTGAGCTCGCCCGAGAAAGGACCAGTGAAATTGGTCCCACCCCCGTGCATGAGGAAGGTCTGCCAGGGGCCCACGTCCACGTCGCGAAGCGTGACCGTCACGTCCAGGATGGGCGACTCCGGATCGCCGACCGCGATCCGGCCGGTCGTCTCGATGCGGCCCGCGCCGGCCGGCCCGATCCTGGCCCGGGATCGGATCTCCAGCGGATCGGAAACCGCCATCTGCCGGAGGCTGAGGTCGAGATCCGTGAGCGTCAAGGTGATGCCTGGGGCACGCGCTTGGTCCTGGAGGATGATCTCGCCGCCCTTCACCGCGACCTCGGAGAGCAGGAGGCCGCCCAGCAGCGGGGCCTTGCCGGGGCGGGCCGCATCCGGTGCTGGCTTCGGCGGCGAGGGAGCGGGGTGGGGTTTCAGAAGGTCGTCCACGCTCCACCGCCCGTCGCGGGCATGCGTCAGGCGGATACGCGGCCGCTCGAGGACGGCCGTGCTCACCTTCACCTGTCCCCGGAGGAGCGGCAGGAGCTGCACGCGGACCCGCAGGGCGTCCGCCGCCAGGAACGGCTCGGAGCCGAACCCGGCCGCCTGGGCGATCTGGATGCCCTTCGCTTCGGCCCCGATCCCCCCCCAGAGGCTGACCCGGAGCGTCCCCAGCGTCACCTCGCGTCCCAGCGCC
>JACPAT010000200.1 GCA_016180655.1 Candidatus Methylomirabilota bacterium
CAGCCCGCCAGGGCCAGCCGTCGCAGGTCCTCCTCGCCGTAGCCGATCCCTTGGCCGATCTTCACGGCGAAGATGGCCACGTTGACCATGTGGCTCGACGGGTCCAGGTGGGTCTCGCCGCCGGCCAGGGCCTGGACGAGGAGCCCGTCCCCGGCCGCCATGGCCTGGACCAGCCCCAGGGCCACCCCCTGGAGCGGGCCCACCTCGAAGGGCTTGCCCGCGCCGACCGCCTCGAGGATGCGGGCAACTTCCTGCCGCACCCGCTGGTACAGGGCATCCGGGCGATCGGTCGCCTTCGCGTCCGCGGCCGTGTCGGCCAGCAGGGAGCCCATCCGGGCGAATGCGAGGGTCACCTCCTTCTTGGGCGGCTTGCTCCCCTTGGGCGGCGTCCCTTCCGATTGCCGGACCAGATCACTCAGGCGTGCGATGGCGTTCCCCCCCCTCGGGAATTTCGGATTGCGGATTTCGGATTCCCAATCCAAAATCTACAATCGGAAATCTGAAATGTGTTCAGACCATAGTCGCGGCAACCCGCTTGATCAGCGCGGCGTCCACGACCTTGGCGCGGCTGGCGCAGCCCTCCAGCAGGCACAGGTCACACAAGGTGTTGATGATGCGGGGGACGCCCCGACTCTGCTGCCAGATGAGTGGCAACGCCTCCTCGGGGAAGAGCTGGCGCTTGGCCCCCGCCTTCTCCAGCCGGTAGTTCACGTAATGCGCGGTCTCGGCCTGGTCCAGTGGTCTCAGGTGGTAGCGGATGGCGATCCGCTGGTCCAACTGCGTGATGCGGCCGATCATCTCCCGGATCTCCGGCTGCGCCATGAGGATCAGCGTCAGCAGGAACCGCTCGTTCAACTGAAAGTTCAACAGCATCCGGAGTTCTTCGAACACCTCGGGATCCCGGATGCAATGGGCCTCGTCCACGATGAGCACCGTGTCCTTGCCCTCTTGCGCGTTGCTCAGGAGCCGATCGTTGAGCGCCCGCAGGAGAGCCACCTTGCTGTTGCTGCCGCACTGGATGCCCAATTGCAGGTCGATCTCCTCCAGGAAATCGTTGCCCGGCATGGTCGGATTGGTCACCAGGCCGACGTCATACTTCTCCTCGGCCAGTTGGAGGATGAGCGCCCGGCTCAGCGTCGTCTTGCCGCAGCCCACATCGCCCACCAGCAGGGCAGCGCCCTTGTTGTGCTTGACGGCGTAGAGGAGCCGGGCGAGACCCTCGCGATGCTGGGCGGAGAGAAAGAAGAAATTCGGGTCGGGGACGTTCTGGAAGGGAGCGGTCGTCAAACCCCAGTATGCTTCGTACAATCTCCGCTCCTCACCCAGCCCCGGCGGAAAGGGTGCAGACCGCTGAAGCAGTTTCGGGTCGCAGGTGCTGCCCGGCAGGCCGTCCCGAGGCATACTCGGACGGGTTCGGATGGGGCATGGACCGGCACGTGTCACTCCTCCGCCATGACCCTGGAAATCGGGGCCGACGCGTCACCTGATACCTCGTGAGTGGGAGAGTGCCAGGGATCGGATCAACTGATCATGTCCCTCTGGCTCTCGACGGGATATGGGGAGCGACTCGCCTACTTTGAGACAATACTTACCATGGTCCGCGGAACTCCGCAAGGAAAAAGGAGGCTCGCGCCTTCCCCCCCCGACCAGGGCTTCACTGGGCCAGAGTTGCCAGGCGAGGTCCCCCCTCAGGAGGTCAGGATTACTTGCTCTTGCCAGGGGGCACGGCGGGAGGCCCCTTGCTGGGGCTGGAGCTGGGCGTTGGGCTGGGCGTGGCCTCGGAGCTCACGGCTGGAGCGGCACCGCTCGATGCGACAGTGGAATAGCTCAGCGCCCCCTTCTGGTTGATCGTAATCACGCTGTTGCCGTACTGGGCCTGCGCCACGAAGGATTCCGCGTCCGCAGTCACGATCTGGTAGGAGTACGCGCCGGAGAAATAGAGCTGGAGTACGTCCAGCGAAGCGGCAAAGCGATCATTCTGTGTGTAATAGTTCTGCTGGGCCTTGTTGATCGTCACCAGGTTCGACACGGCCACCGCCTGGCGCGAGTCGTCGATCAGACGACGGTATTGAACGATACCCATAGCCGCAAGAATCCCGATGACCAAAACGACGACCATGAGCTCTACGATAGTCATCCCCTTGGGCTCGCGTCTCGTGCCTGTGTTCAACGGCGCCCGCATCTGTTACCCCGCTGAAATGCCGAGCCTGGCCGCGAGAGCCCTGGCCTGCTGTTGGAGCTCGGGTTGTGCCTGCGGGTCTGCCAGGACCGCGGCGCAAAGGGCCCGCACCCCCTCCAAGGTCTGGGGATCCACCCCGGGCGATCGGGCCGAGAAGTCCCTCAGGTGGTCCGCCAGGGCGCGAACAACCTCCTCCAGGTGCCTGAAGGCATCCGTCCGCCGAAGGGTAAATCTTTCCGGGAGCTTCCCTCTCAGCATTTCCTCGATCGTCCGACGGACCTTGTAGACAGGGCCGGCGATCCGGTGGGACACGACGAACAGATGCAGGCCGGCCAGCAGGCTCACGGTGAGCATGCCGGGCCAGATGCGCCGGTGGATCGCCAAGATCTCCCGGGCGATCCGAGCCCGCTCCTGGATTGATGGGGCAGCCGTCAGCTCCTGCTGCAACGGGTAGAAGATCAGAAAGCCGAAGACCAGGGTGTAGACCAGCACCGAGCCGACCGTGAACAGCCCGCACTTGAGCTGGAACGGGAGGTCAACGATCACCTGCCGGCGGCGCCACCACCATCGTTGTCTTTCCACGCGCATCCCTCCCCGCAGCTTGTCTGCGACCTCCGCCCGGGCTGGGCCCTCATGCTCCCATTCCCCCCCCCGGGGGGAGCCGGCGGTCGGGCGTTCGCGCGGGATTCTGGGTGCGGCTGCCTCAGATGTCAAGGGTGATTACCGTCCTTCGCCCTGCCAGAGCCTGAGTGGCCTTCCCGGTCTCCCAAAGCCCGGTTCCCGGTTGCGATGGAGGACGGGCAGGTGGGGAACCACGGCGGCCGTCCCGTCGCGGGTCCGATTGCCCGCGGGGGTTCTTCTGTCGAGCCCGCAGGGTTCCAGGGGCGAGACAGCCTCGGGATCTGGAACGGCGGCTCCTCCGAGGGCGCGTCACCAGTCACCATCATCCCCGACCGGGCGCCCGGCGAGCGGGACCGCCCCGCGCCTCCATGGCTGGCTCCGGGTCGTTCCGACCGCGCGCCGCCTCGTCTGGATGGGTCGTCGAGGGCCCTCCGGCCCTGGCGGCGCTCCTCGGCGGAGCCGGGCGCGGAAAAAAACCGCACCAACCCCATTTTTTTCTTGCAATCGCGGCAAAATGCACTATAAGGCAACTAAAAAAAATTTCCCGGCGACGCGGGCGCGGGACCGGGGCGAAAGGGGGTAGTTCATTGCACGCATTGGGCAGACACCTGTTGGTCGAACTCCACGGTTGTCACCCAGAGTCGCTGAAGAAAGTGGACGTGGTCAAAGAGATCCTCGTCGGCGCTGCCCGAGCCTGCGGTGCTACCATCGTAGACATCGCCTTTCACGAGTTCAATCCCTTCGGGGTGAGCGGCGTCGTCGTCATCGCAGAATCCCACCTCTCGATCCACACCTGGCCCGAGTACCGGTACGCGGCCGTGGACATCTTCACCTGTGGAGATGTCATCAAACCCGAGGATGCCGCCACCTACATCGCCACTCGGTTCCGCTGCAAGAACCCCTCTATCGTCGAGATGAAGCGTGGCCTGATCCCCGGTGCCACGGGGAAGGTGGCCCATAAGGTCGCGGTCTCCGCCGGCAAGCTATCCCGGGGGTCCACGCAAAGGGTACCCGATGCCGCTCAAGAACTATCGCTGGTTCATTGAGTACTTCAGTGCCGAGGAGGGCCACCTCCACGGCATTCGCCGGGTCCTCTACTCCAAGCAGACCC
>JACPAT010000127.1 GCA_016180655.1 Candidatus Methylomirabilota bacterium
CAGCGGCACCATGAAGAAGAGAAACGCCAGCGGAAAGACGAGTCGGCGAGAGATCTCCTTGCCGAGGTGGAGAAGGGCGAGCCCGGCCAGGATCACGATGAACGAGCTACGCATCAGAAATTCTTCGGCACCGACGTCCCCGAGGATCAGTGAGATGGCACCCACGAGGAGTACTGGGAGCCCGGCCCAGGTCCCCCGCGGTATCAACCTCGCGAGTTCTCGGCGACGCCGCCAGATCAGAACGGCGCTGAACAGGGGCACCAGGAAGCCGTGGGAATAGTTGGGGTCATCCCACCACTGCCAAACCAGCTCCGAAGAGGTCTTCCAGTAAAGTGCTCCAAGTATTCCGGCGAAGAGTGCGGCCGGCCTGCGGGCCAGCCGCCCGCCGTCGAAAGGCCGGGCGCCGGCACGGAAAGTTCTTCTTCCAGGGACGCAGCAACAGACGGCAGCCGCGCGGCGGCCCCGCATAAGCGGGGCCGTCAAGACGGCACCGGCTGCTGCTCCCCCGGCGTTGAAAGGGCCGAAGACCGTTCTCCAAAAAAGCGCCGTCGCCGGGGCCAGGCCGGATACGGCCGCACCGGCGCGCCTCGAAGAGGTCAAGGCGCTCATCGCCCTGGGCAAGAAGAAGGGCTATCTCACCTACGACGAGATCATGAGCCAACTGCCGGAGGATGAAACCTCGGCGGAGCGGTTCGACGAGATCTTTCGGGCCCTGGGGGAGATGGACATCGAGGTGGTGGACGCGCCCGAGCGCGCCAAGGGGAGCGACGGGGGCGAAGCACAGGGCGAGGAGGCCTCGCCGGAGACGGAGCTCGACCTCACCCCGTCGCCCGTGGGTCGCACCGATGACCCGGTGCGCATGTACCTGCGCGAGATGGGCCGGACGCCGCTGCTCACCCGTGAGGGAGAGATCCGGATCGCCAAGCGCATCGAGGAGGGCCGGAAGGAGGTGGCGGAGGCGGTCTGCCGGGCGGGCGTGGCCGTGCGCGAGGTGCTCTACCTCGGCGAGCGGTTGGAGCAGGACCGGCTCCGGATCGGCGACCTCCTGGCCCTGAGTGAATTCGAGGAGCTCTCGGAGCAGAAGGAACGCGAGCTGGTCGCGGACGTGCGTCCCGTGATCCGCGGACTGCGGAACGAGCAGGCCAAGCTGGACGACCTGCGGCGCCGCCTGGCCAAGGCCCGGCCGCGCCTGAGCGCCCGGGGCCTGGCCCGCTTCGAGGCGGAGATCGCCCAGCGGAAGGCCAAACATGCGGAGCTCCTGCGCCGCCTCAACCTGAACCAGCGGGTGGTGGACCGGGTCGTGGCCCGCATGCGAAGTTTCCTGGAGCGGATCCAGGCGGGCGAGCGGGAGCTGCTGGAACTGGCCAAGAAGGCGCGCCTGAACCAGGCGGATGTGAAGCGCCTGGCCAGCGCGGACGGCCTGAGCCCGAATGTCCTGCGGGGCATGCTGCGGCGGTCCCGGCTGGCCAAGCAGGATGGGGAGATCCTCCGGCAGCAGTTCGCCGCGGTCCTGGAAAAGGTCCGGAGGGTGGAGCAGGAGGCGGATGCCCCCGCCAAGGAACTGCGCGCGTTGCTCGGCGCCATCACCGAGGGGGAGCGCAAGGCCCTGCAGGCCAAGAAGGAGATGGTGGAGGCCAACCTGCGCCTGGTCATCAGCATCGCCAAGAAGTACACCAACCGCGGCCTCCAGTTCCTGGACCTGATCCAGGAGGGGAACATCGGGCTCATGCGGGCGGTGGACAAGTTCGAATACCAGCGCGGGTACAAGTTCAGCACCTACGCCACCTGGTGGATCCGGCAGGCCATCACGCGGGCCATCGCCGACCAGGCGCGCACCATCCGGATCCCCGTGCACATGATCGAGACGATCAACAAGCTCATCCGGGCGTCGCGGCACCTGGTGCAGGAGTACGGCCGCGAGCCCAGCCCGGAAGAGATCGCCCAGAAGATCGACCTGCCCGTGGACAAGGTGCGCAAGGTCCTCAAGATCGCGCAGGAGCCCATCTCCCTGGAGACCCCCATCGGGGAAGAAGAGGATTCCCACCTGGGCGACTTCATCGAGGACAAGGCCGCCGTCTCCCCGCTGGAGGCGGTCATCGGGATCAACCTCGAGGGCCAGACCGAGGAGGTGCTGAAGAGCCTGACGCCCCGCGAGGAGCGGGTCCTCCGGCTGCGCTTCGGGATCGGGGACGGCTGCGACCACACCCTGGAGGAGGTCGGACAGCAGTTCGACGTCACCCGCGAGCGAATCCGCCAGATCGAGGCCAAGGCCCTGCGGAAGCTGCGCCACCCGACCCGGAGCAAGAAGCTGAAGAGCTTCGTGGAGGGCTAGAAGGACGAGAGCAGGGTGAGCCTTACGGCAGTGCTGGACTCCGGATGGAGGGCTGGACTATACTGAGGATCGCCGCCTCTGGGCGGCGATTCTTCTCTGGGCCCATAGCTCAGTTGGTCAGAGCCACCGGCTCATAACCGGACGGTCCCAGGTTCGAATCCTGGTGGGCCCACCAACGTGCAGTTGAGAATGCGCGCGATGCGCGCGTGGTCAGAGCCGTCCCGCTCCATGAGCGGGAACGGTCGCAGGTTCGAGTCCTGCTGGGCCCACCACGCCGTAATTGTTCTTGCGCGCAGAGCGCGCCTGGTCAGAGCCGTCCTGCTCGAGAGCGGGACTGGGCCCACCATCCGAGAACCACCACGTGAGCCCTCGTGACGCACGGTCACGCGGGTTTTTTGTTTGACCAGAAGACCAGGCAAGTCGAAGGGGGAACCACAGCGGGCGAGCCGGGCCTGGGTTGACCGTGCCGGATATCTGTGCGATACTTCCCTGGCCAAATCTCCAAATCACCACCCAGGTTGCCAGGCATGTGGAACGGACTGGATAAGCTCCTCGAGTTGCAGAGGCTGGATCAGGCCATCGCCCGGCTGGAGGCCGAGGGCCGGGCGATTCCCCAGGAGATCCAGGCGCTGGAAGCCCGCCTGACGGAAGCCAGGGCTGGCCTGGATCAGGCCAAGGCCAAGGCGGACCAGATCCAGAAGGAACGGCGGGCCAAGGAACGCGAGCTGGATGAAGCCACCATCAACACCAAGAAGAAACAGGCCCGCCTCTTCGAGATCAAGACGAACGAGGAATACTCCGCCGTCCTCAAGGAGATCGAAAGCCTGAAGGAGAAATCCTCCAAGCTCGAGGAGGAGATCCTGAACCTTCTGGAACGGGGCGATGTGGCGGCCAAGACGGTGACCGACGCGGAAAAGGGGTTCAAGGCGGCCGAGGCGCTCCACCAGAACGAACGAACAGAGAAGGAAGGACAGCTCGCCAGGCTGCGGCAGGAGTTGGCCATTCTTCAGGAGGCCCGCAAGGGCCAGGCCAGCCGGCTGGATACTGACCTCCTGCGACAATACACCCGCCTGAGGAAGTCTCGCGGCGTGGCCGTCGTCGCGGTGAAAGACGGCTCCTGCGGCGGATGCGGCATCTCGCTGACCCCGCAGACCTACACCGAGGTCCGCCGCAACGACCGCATGTTCACCTGCAGCTCCTGCAACCGCATCCTCTATTTCGCCGGGTAGCGGCGTGGATGCCGCAGACCTCCTCTCCCGGCTCCGCCGGCTGAGCCACGCCCTCCCGCGTGCCGGCATCTTGCAGTTGCCTCCCGGTCTCTCCGCGGAAGAAGCCATCCAGACCATCCGGGCCGCACTGAAGGCCCTGGAGCCGCGACTCACCGTCCGGGCGAAACGGGCCCAGGCGGGCGGTGTCGCGCGGATCCATGTTGACGGCGCCGCCCGCGGCAACCCGGGCCCCGCCGGTGTGGGTGTCCTGATCATCGGGCCGGACGGCCAGGTGGCGGAGCGAGTCCACCGCTCCATCGGCGAGGCGACCAACAATGTGGCGGAATACCGCGCCCTGCTCCTGGCGCTGGAACGAGCCCAGGCCCTGGGGTACACCGACCTCGAGGTCTTCTCGGACTCGGAACTGCTGGTGCGCCAGCTCCAGGGACGCTACCAGGTGAAGCATCCCGCGCTCCGAAAGCTGTATACGATGGTCAGGGAACGCGTCGGAGCCTTCAGCCGCTTCGACATCCAGCACGTCCCCCGCGAGCAGAATGCCGAGGCGGACGCCCTGGCGAACCTGGGCGTCGATGAGTCGCGCAGGCCGGGCCGCCGTGCTGGGGAGCCGGACGGATCGGGGGGGGCCGGATGAGCAGACCCGCCTGGCGCCGGCCGGTTCGGATCGGGGAGGCGGTTCCCGGCGCGTTTCAGCGCCTGGGACTCGAGATCCGGTTCCGCCAGAGCGAGGTCTGGAGGGTCTGGCCCACGGTGGTGGGCCCCCAGATCGCGCGCCATGCCCAGCCGCACGCCGTCTGGCACGGCCGCCTGATCGTCCACGTCACGGATCCCGTGTGGTTGCACCACCTGAGCATGATGCGCCACCGGGTGATCCCCGCCCTCAACGAGAAGCTCCGCACCACGGTGGTGCGAGAGCTGATCCTCCGGGTCGGGGAGGTGCCGGACCTCCCCACGGACCTCCCGGGCTCACCTCGCCAGACCGAGGGGCCCCCGCCAGACCCGGACCAGGTTGCCCGGGTCGAAGCCCTGCTGGAGCCCCTGGGGGATGTCCCTTTTCGGGACGTCCTGTACCGCCTGCTCCTCCGCGCTGCTCGACGCCCCGGCCCCGATTCGTCCCGGTAAAAGCGCCACAATCCGTTGCAGTTCAACCACAGAAAACGCCGTTTCAGGGAAGCGTTGAGATTTGTCATGGTCAGAAGACAAATCTTCGCTTGTCTTTTCGAGAGGTTAGGATGGCAGCAGCGTGTCGGAAAATGGTATCCGCCTTGCAATTCCGAACCTCGATTCGGTTTGTGCGCGCCCCATGCAATTCGTCCCCTGCGAGCACGAAGGGAGACAATCTTGAGCCACCAGCGAACCCTGGAACGGCCGGTCCGGTGTGAGGGGATCGGGCTCCATACCGGGGAGAAGGTCGCCATGACCCTCTGCCCGGCCCCGGCCAACCGCGGCGTGGTGTTTCGCCGGACGGATCTCCCCTCTGTCCCAACGATCGAGGCCCGGCCGGAACACGTGGTGGATACGCAGTACGCCACGACCATCGCCAAGAACGGCGCCTCGGTGAAGACGATCGAGCACTTGATGTCCGCCCTGGCCGGCATGGGGGTGGACAACGTCCAGGTGGACCTCACCGGCCCCGAGGTGCCGATCCTGGATGGGAGTGCGGCCCCCTTCGTGGAGCTGCTCCGGCAGGCGGGCTTGCGCCGGCAGTTTGCCCCCAAGACGTTCCTGAAGGTCCGGCAACCCATCACGGTGGAGGTGGGGACCCGGATGCTGCGGATCGTGCCCTCGCAGCGGCTCAAGGTGATCTACACGATGTGCTTCGATCACCCCGTGCTGGGTGAGCAGACGGTGGCCATGGAGATCGGCCGCGACCGCTACGCCCGCGAGGTGGCGCCCAGCCGCACCTACGGCTTCGTGCGGGACCTGGACATACTCTCTCGCCTCGGCCTGGCCAAGGGCGGATCCCTGGAGAACGCCGTGGTCATCGGCGAGGACGGTGTCCTGAACGGGCCGCTCCGCTTCCCGGACGAGCTGGTCCGGCACAAGATCCTGGACCTGCTGGGCGATCTGTACCTCTTGGGCAAGCCGCTGGTGGGCACGATCATCGCCCACGGCGCGGGCCATCAGCTTCATCTGCAACTCGTGCATCGCATCCAGGAGCACCTGGGGGTCGAGCCCGAGCCATTCAGCCTCTCGGCGGCTGCCGTGGAGCAGTGGGTCTCCCCACTTCTGCCACCTTCCCGCCCGCTGAAGGCCGCCGTGATCTGACCCCGCCCCCGGCCGGGGCGGGGTTTTGCCTTGCCTTCTCCTTCACCCATCCCCTATACTCTCCGCGAGTTGTGCCCCGGGCGGCGCAGCGCCCCTCCGTCGCAACGTGTGCCCGCCGTACGGGGACAGGCGGGGCGGTCCCGGTCGCCCCGTGCGCTCCCCGCCGGGCCGGCGTCCTGGCGGACACCCGCATCTTCACCCGAGCCAATGACGGAGTTTCCACAGAGCGACGCGGCAGCGCGCACCCGCCGGAACCGCATCATCCTGGTCTCGGTCCTGGCCCTGGTGGTGGCCCTGACCGCAGTGCAGGTCCTTATCCAGCAACTCCGCGTTCCCAGCCCGATCGCCTCCAACATCCTCATCTTCGCCCTGGTCAACATCAACATCGTCCTCCTGCTCCTGCTGGTGCTCCTGGTCTTCCGCAGCCTGTTCAAGGTGTACCTGGAGCGGCGGGAGAACGTCCTGGGTTCCAAGTTCCGGGTGAAGCTGGCGATCGCCTTCGTCAGCCTGGCGCTCCTGCCGGCGGCCCTCCTGTTCCTGGTGGCCAGCAACCTGATCACGACCAGCGTGGACAGCTGGTTCAACATCCAGGTGGAGGAGTCCCTGGACAAGGCCTTGGAGGTCGCCCAGACCTACTCGCGCGGCAGCCAGGAGCGCACGCTGAACCAGGCGCGCCAGGTCGCGGCGCGGCTGGGCGAGGCGCTCACGTCCGGGGGTGGCCTGGAGGCGGCGCGCCGAGTGGGCAGCGAGAAGTTCCGGGAGTACGGGCTGGACGGGGCGCAGCTTTTCAGCCGGCAGCGGGTGGAGCTGGCGCAGTGGCGCGGGCCGAAGGTTCCGGAGGAGGCCATGCTGTCTCCCGCCTCGCGGCTGGTCCGACAGGGACTGGACGGCGAGGCCTTCGCCACGGTCCAGTCCATCCCCCAGGGGGACCTGATCCGGGCGCTGGCGCCCGTCGTGCGGCCGGGGTCTCCCCAGGAGGTGCTGGGCGTGGTGGCCGTCACGGCCTACGTGCCGGAGGCCCTCCTCACCAAGGCGACTGAGATCGGCACCGGGGTCAAGGAGTACCAGCAGCTCCGCATGCTGAAGAACCCCATCAAGGGCATCTACCTGATGCTCTTCCTCATGGTCACGCTGGTGATCATCTTCGGCGCCATCTGGGTCGGCGTGTATCTGGCCCGGGGCATCACGGGGCCGATCCAGGAACTCGCCGAGGGCACGCGCAAGGTGGCGGCGGGCGACCTGAACTTCAAAGTGCAGATGAAGGCGGACGACGAGATCGGGATGCTGGTGGAGTCGTTCAACCAGATGACCGCCGACCTCTACCGGAGCAAGGCGGCGCTGACCCAGACGTACCAGGAGCTGCAGGCCTCGAACGTGGAGCTGGATCGTCGCCGGGGCTACATGGAGACGGTGCTGGAGTCGATCGCCGCGGGCGTCCTCTCCCTGGACGCCGAGGGCCGGCTGAACACGGTGAACCGGGCGGCCGCCCGCATGCTGGGCCGGCGGGCCGACGAGCTCCTGCATCGTCCCTACCCCGAGGTCTTCGCGGGCGAGGCGCTGGCGCCGCTCCGCCAGCGGGTGGCCCGCCTGGTGGATGACGGCCAGGAGACCACGGACGAGCAGGTCAGCCTGACGTTGGACGGGCGGCCGGCCACCCTGGTGGTCACCGTGAGCGGCCTGCGGAGCCCCGAGGGGCAGACGCAGGGACTGGTGGTGGTGCTGGACGACGTGTCGGATCTGATCCGGGCCCAGCAGGCCATGGCCTGGCGCGAGGTCGCGAAGCGCATCGCCCACGAGATCATGAATCCCCTCACCCCCATCAAGCTCTCCACCCAGCGCCTGCGGAAGAAATTCGCCGAGGGGGCCCCCGACGTGGAGCGGGTGTTTGACGAGTGCACCCGGACCATCATCCAGGAGGTGGAGGGGCTGAAGAATCTGGTGGACGAGTTCTCGCGCTACGCGCGCATGCCCAGCGCCCATCCCCGCCCCGGCGATCTCCACGCGGTGGTGCGGCAGGTGGCGCAGCTCTACGCGGGCGTCCGGGTCGGGATCCGGCTGCGGACCGAACTGGATCCCACGGTTCCCCCCGTCAACCTGGACCCGGATTACATGAAGCGTGCCCTCATCAACCTGGTGGATAACGCCGTGGCCGCCATCCCCGAGGAGGGCGAGATCGTGATCCGCACGCAGTTCCTCGCGGGCGTGGGGCGGGTCGTGCTGGAGGTCGCCGACACGGGCCAGGGCTTCCCGTCGGAGGACCGGGACCGCCTCTTCCTCCCATACTACTCGACGAAGCGCCCGACGGGGGGACTGGGCCTGGCCATCGTCAACCGGATCGTCCTGGAGCACGGCGGGCAGATCCGGGTGGAGGAGAACCAGCCGAAAGGCACCCGGCTGGTCATCGAGCTGCCGGCGCTGGCGCCGGTCGCAGCCTAGCTTGGCAACTGGGCAACTGGGCACTCTGGTAATCCGGAACCCCTGGTTGCTGGAGTGCCCGATTGCCTGATTGCCGGTGTGGTAGAGCATGAGCCACGAAGAGATCCTGGTCGTTGACGACGAGAAGAACATCCGGGGCTCCCTGGAGGGGATCCTCAAGGACGAGGGGTACCGCGTCCGCGGGATCGCCACGGGAGAGGAGCTGCTGAAGCAGGTCGGGCAGGCGGTCCCCGATCTGGTGATCCTGGACGTCTGGCTTCCGGGGATGGACGGGCTCCAGACCCTGGAGGAGGTGAAACGGCTCCACCCCGAGCTGCCGGTCATCATGATCTCCGGCCACAGCACAGTGGAGGCGGCGGTCAAGGCGACCAAGCTGGGGGCCTACGATTTCATCGAGAAGCCGCTCAGCCTGGAGAAGACGGTCCTGGCCGTGCGCAACGCCCTGGACCGGCAGCGCCTGGAGCTGGAGAACCGGGCGCTCCGCCAGACACTGGAACAGCGCTACGAAATCGTCGGGGAGAGCCCGACCATCCAGGCCCTACGCGCCCAGATTCAGTCGGCGGCGCCCAGCCACGGTCGGGTCTTGATCCGGGGGGAAAGCGGCACCGGAAAGGAGCTGATCGCCCGGGCCATCCATCGGCAAAGCCTGCGCCGGGACAAGCCCTTCGTCGAGGTCAACTGCGCCGCCATTCCGGACGAGCTGATCGAGAGCGAGCTATTCGGGCACGAGAAGGGCGCCTTCACCGGGGCGACCACCAAGCGGCGCGGGAAGTTCGAACTGGCGGACGGGGGCACCATCTTCCTGGACGAGGTCGGGGACATGAGCCTGAAGACCCAGGCCAAGGTTCTCCGCGTCTTGCAGGAGCAGACCTTCGAGCGGGTCGGGGGCACCGAGACCCTCAGCGTGGACGTCCGGGTGATCGCCGCCTCCAACAAGGCCCTGGAAGAAGAGATCCAGAAAGGCACCTTCCGCGAAGACTTGTTCTACCGGCTGAACGTCATCCCCTTCGAGGTTCCGCCCCTGCGGGAGCGGAGGGAGGACCTTCCCCTGCTGGCGGCTCATTTTCTCCGGCTCTTCTCCGAGGAATACGGGAAGCGGGAGAAGAGTCTGAGCCCGGGGGCCATGGACCTGCTGTTGCAGCATCCGTGGCCGGGCAACGTGCGGGAACTCCGCAACGTGATGGAGCGCATGGTGATCATGGTGCCGGGGGACACCATTCAGGACTCGGATCTGGGGCCCTCGCTCCGCGCCCGCCCGGCGGCGGAGGTCGAGGCGCCGGCCGACCGGGTGATGGAGTGGGATGGGACGCTCCGGGAGGCCCGGGAACGCTTCGAGCGACAATACATCCTACGCCGCCTCGGAGAAGCCAACTGGAACATCACCCGCACGGCCGAGCGGCTGGGGATCGAGCGGAGCAACCTGCACCGCAAGCTGAAGGCGTACGAAATCGAATTGCCGAAACGATAGGGATGAGAGCCAAGAGCCGAGCGCCGAGAACGGAGGGCCGAGCGCCAAGCGCCGAGCGCCGAGAACGGAGAGCCAAGAGCCGGGATGACGACTCGGATTTTCGACGGCCGGGAACTGAGCGCGTGACCAACGATCGCGGGGTGATCTTCGATTTCGACGGTGTGCTGATTGACAGCGAGCCGCTTCATCTCCGGGCCTTCCAGGAAATTCTGCCGGCGTTCGGTCGGAAGCTGACGGAGCAGGAGTATTACGCGCAATACATCGTCTACTCGGACCGGGAGGTGCTGGAGCGGCTGCTGCCGGCGGGGGAGACGCTGGAGGCGGCCCTGGTGGCCAAGGAGCGCCGCTACCGGGAGCTGGTGGAGGCCGGCGTCCCCGTCTTCCAGGACGGCCTGACGCTGCTTTCCCAAACCGATGGGTGGCGAGTGGGGCTCGCCACCGGATCCCTGCGGCCCGAGGTCGAGCGGATCCTCCGATCCCTCGGCATCCGCGAGCGCTTCGGCACGATCGTGACGCGGGAGGATTGCCGGAAGGGCAAGCCCGATCCGGAGCCCTTTCTCCTGGCGGCCCGCGCGCTGGGGCTCGCGCCTCACCGGTGTGTCGCGATCGAGGATACCCCCGGAGGCGTCCAGGCGGCCAAGGCCGCCGGCATGGCCTGTGTGGCCGTGACCCATTCCTGTCGGCGGGACAGCCTGGTCGGGGCGGATCTGGTGGTGGATGATCTCGCCGCCGTGCCGCTGGCCGCGGTCCTGGGCGACGGAGGGCCCCGTGACCCAGTCCACGATGCTGGATGAGGCGATCCGCCATCGCCTGCGGGCTGTCCTGGGTCCCCTGCGGGTGGTGTACGGGGCTATGGTCGGTTCGATCCTGGTTTACTGGATCGTGGTGCAGGTGATCCGGAAGGTCGGCCAGATCCCGCGAGGGCGCGACGCCTTCGCCGCCGTGGACTGGCTCCGCTATCCCCTGTACGCCCTCGGGGTCGTCGCCTGCGTGGTCGTCCTGGTGCTGCGCCGGCGCCTGTTCGACCCCGAGGGGGTGATCCGGCGGGCGCGGGGCCAGAACCTGCCAGAGCTCCTCTCCACGCTCTCCTCGAACCAGGTGCTGGTCTTCGCCGTGGGCGAGGTTCCGGTCATTCTGGGCCTGGCGCTCTACTTCGTGGGGGGATACCTGCTGGACTTCTACATCCTGGCCGGACTGTCGGCGGTGGCCTTTGCCCTCGCCTTCCCGTCGGCGGTGGAGTGGGAGCAAGTCCTCATCCGGGTCCGGACCTTCCGGCCGGAGCTGTTCACGCACCCCGGCTCCTCTGGATAGCGTCCTCGCATGGCCAGCGGAACCGACGCGCCCATGCCGGTGGGTCTCGAGGCCAGCGGGCGCAAGCTCCGGGTAGCCCTGACCTCGGTGATCGCGGCTGTCGGCCTCACCGCCACCAAGGGCATCGTGGGCTGGCAGACGGGGAGCCTGGGCATCCTGTCCGAGGCGGCGCACTCCGGCCTGGATCTCGTGGCGGCCCTCATCACCTTCTTCGCCGTCCGGATGGCTGACCGACCGGCCGACCAGGACCATCATTACGGCCACGAAAAGGTCGAGAACCTCTCTGCCCTCGTCGAGACCGCCCTCCTGCTTCTGACCTGCCTCTGGATCATCTACGAGGCGCTGGAGCGCCTGTTCTGGAAGCACGTGGAGATCGAGCCGAGCTGGATCGCCTTCGCCGTGATGATCGGGTCCATCCTGGTGGACGCCTCCCGCTCCCGGGCCCTGGCCAAGGTCGCGGCTACCTCCGGCAGCCAGGCCCTGGAGGCGGATGCCCTCCACTTTCAGACCGACGTCTGGGGGTCGCTCACGGTGCTGGTCGGCCTGGCAGTGGTCTGGGCGGGACGGCAATGGGGTGTCGCCTGGTTGTTCCTGGCGGACGCGCTGGCGGCCATCCTGGTCGCGGCCATCGTGTTGGTAGTGGGCGGTCGGCTGGGCAAGCGCGCCGTGGACGCCCTGCTGGACCGTGCCCCCCTCGACCTCATGGAGCGGCTCCGGGCCGCCGTCAAGAGTGTGCCGGACATCCAGGGACCCGTGGAGCTACGAGCGCGCAGGGCCGGCTCTCGCCTCTTCGTGGATGCGGCCGTCTCCATCGGCCGCGGTGCTTCCTTCGAAGGCGCACACGCGGTCGTGGATCAGGTGGAGGAGCGCATCCGGGCCGTCGCTCCGGATGCCAGCATCGTCATCCACGCGGAGCCCTGGCGGACCGCGAATGAAAGCCTGGGGGAAGCCATCCGGCTCATCGTGTCCCGCCACGCCGCCGGCGCGCACGACATCTTCATTCATGAGACCGGGGGGAGGCCCGGCGTGGATCTGCACCTGGAGGTGCCCGGGGATATGACCCTGGCGGAAGCCCACGCCCTCACGGAGATGATCGAGGCGGACCTGCGCAGGGAGATCCCGGGCGTGGGGCCGGTCCACATCCACGTGGATCCCCTGCGGTCGCCGAGCGAGGGCAGCATCCGGGCGGACGGTGAAGCCGGCAGCGTGGCCGCTCGCCTGCGGCGCCTGGCCCTCTCCATTCCCGGGATCCACGACTGCAGCCACATCTCGGTCCGGCAGGTGGGGGGACGAACCTGGATCGCCTGCCAGTGCGCCATGGACGGCAGCCTCTCGGTGGCGGAGGCCCACGAGCTGGGTCTGGAGCTTGAGCGACAGGCGCGGAGGAAAATCCCCGGCCTGGACCGGGTCAGCGTCCACGCCGAGCCCGCCCAACCCTGAAGCACACCACAGATTTCGCAGATTACACAGATTATTCCGAAGTATTCCCCCCGTGAAATCTGCGAAATCTGCGTAATCTGTGGTTGAATGCGGGGTCTTTCCTCGGACTCCTGGAAGTATTCCTGAAATCTGTGGTTTGCTGCCTGATCGAATTGGCCATGGACCAGCCACCGCCCACGACAGACGATACGGGTCGCGAGCCTCCTGGCTTCCGCGTCCGCGAGGCGACGCCCCAGGACAACGTAGCCTTGCTCGCGCTGGATCGGGAGTGCGTGGTGGCCGCCGCCACGCCGGTGGCCTTCGACCGGTCCCCGGACTTTTTCGCGCGCTCCCGGCCGTATTCTCGCTGGCGGGCATACGTGGCCATGGAAGGGAATGTGGCGTCGCTATGCCTCTGGGATTTCGCGGAGTGGCAGGTGGGGCCGAGGCGGTGCGGCTGGCCGCGGCGCTTCTTCGGCGAGAATCGGGACCAGGGGCAGCCCGCGTCCTGGCGGTGCCGCACGACCTCGCGGATGCCGCGTACGCGGGGTTGGATGAGTTTCGGCCCATCCGGCTCGGCTTCAAGATGTTCGGCCTGGAATTGGGCGGGGCGCGTGGCCCCTCCCTCGGCAGCCGACCGGTGTTTGTGGACCCTGCCGATCTGTGAACCTCAGGGGTTCTTGAACAGCCGAACTACCGAACAGCCGAACCCTCGAACGCTTTTTGCCGTGTGAGTCATGCCTGAACTCCCCGAAGTCGAGGTGATCCGTCGGGATCTGGTGCCCCATGTTGAGGGGCGCCGGATCCGGAGTGCCAAGATCACCGAATCACGCCTGACCCGCCGCCGCGGTTCGCCGCGCGAGGTCGAAGCGGCTCTGGTCGGTCAGCGGGTGAAGGCCCTGCGTCGCCGCGGGAAGTTCTTCGTGTTCGATCTCGGCCGGGACAGTCTGGTCGTTCGGCTGGGAATGACGGGACAACTGCTGTGGTGGGGAAGCGAAGACAGGTTTCGTCCGGATCAGCACACCCACGCCCAATTGGTCATTGCCGGGGGTGGGATCCTGTCGTATCGCGATATCCGAAAGTTCGGCGAGATGTTCATCCTGCCCACGGAAAGCGTGGAGCAGATGCTCAGGCTCGGGGTCGAGCCGCTGGGCCCCGCATTCACCGCGGAGGCGCTGCGGAGGATCTGCCGCGGTTCCACGCGGATCAAGTCCCTCCTGCTGGACCAGACGAAGATCGCTGGCATCGGGAATATCTATGCGGACGAGGCTCTTTTCCGGGCAGGCATCCGGCCCACGAGACGGGCAAATTCCCTTCGCCTGGAGGAGATCCGATCCCTGCAGCGGGCCATCCGTGCGATCCTTCAGGCTGGGATCCGGCATCGGGGCAGTTCCATTGCGAACTACCGGGACCCCTGCGGACAGCCCGGCCGCTTCGTGGCCCTTCACCGGGTGTACCACCGCCAGGGGAAGCCCTGCCTGTCCTGTGGGACGCCGGTCCGCAGGATCGTCCTGGGCCAGCGCGGCACCCACTTTTGCCCGACCTGCCAGCGGTGAGAACCGAAACCGCCGCAGAAACCGAGGTAGGAACTACAATCAATTTATCCGCAGATTACGCAGATTGCGCAGACCCCCTCCGCCTCCCTCCCCCTCAGAGGGGGAGGGCCAGGGTGGGGGTGGCATCTGTGAAATCTGTGGTTTCTCCCAAGGGTGAGATGATCGGGTCGAGGTCTGAATTGGAGATCCTCCCGGAATGGGTGCACGCTGCGGAGATGGTCCTGGGGCAGCCCGGGGTTGTCGTCCTGCTGGGCGGGTCAGATTCGGGCAAGACGACCCTGGGTCGCATCCTCACCGAGATCTGGACGACCGCCGGGCGAACCGTGGGTCTGGTTGACGGCGATATCGGCCAATCCTCCATCGGCCCACCCACCGCCATCGGGCTCGCGTTCATCTCCCCCAAGAATCCCCTTCCGCCTCACCCCTCACCCCTCACGATGTATTTCGTGGGTTCGACTTCGCCACCCGGTCACTTCCTTCCCCTCATCCTCGGGACCCAGTCCCTGGTCCAGACCGCGATTGCCCAAGGGGCGGAGATCGTGCTGGTGGATACGACGGGGCT
Source organism: Candidatus Methylomirabilota bacterium (assembly GCA_016180655.1). Classification (GTDB taxonomy): domain Bacteria; phylum Methylomirabilota; class Methylomirabilia; order Methylomirabilales; family 2-02-FULL-66-22; genus 2-02-FULL-66-22. The sequence continues at coordinate 14,579 of JACPAT010000127.1, forward strand.
GATCCAGGGGGCGCCCGCGGCCTCGCTCAAGTGGCACAAGCTTCAGGCGCTCCGGCCGCAGCACGTCCTCGCCCTCCAGCGCGAAGACGAGCTGGAGCCCATTCTGCGCCTGGTTGAGGGTCAGTCGGGCCTGGAGATCCACCGCGTGCCCGTCTCGTCCCGAGTCGTCCACCGAACCCAGGCAGCCCGCCGGGCCTTCCGGGAGGGGCGATTCCGGGAGTACTTTGCCTCGGCCGTCCGACATGACTTGGAGTGGAAGGACCTTCGGTTCTCGCGACTGTGGCTCAACACCGGCCGCCGCCTTGATCGGGACGAGTTGAAGGTTGTTGGCGTGTCGTTGCAGACTATGCCGTTGTATGCGGAAGCAGGGGAGGAGGAGGGACTGGTCTTTGTCCGAGGTTCCTTCAGCCGAGCGGCCCTGTATCAGGTTCGGAATGCTCTCCAGGTTTCGGACGTCCTGGTCATTGACGTGGAGGAACTGCGCGGGACTCTCTTGGGATTGCACGACGGGGACGGGGGGTTCCTGGCGTTGGGGATCCTCCAGGATTTCGACCCGGAGGGGGGGACGCTCCGGGTGCTGAGCCCACTCCAGGATCCCAGCCGGATCAGGGGCGTGGCTTTCGGATCCCTCCGCCTGGAGGCGAGCGGCAAAGAACTGGGTGACGCCCCCTGGCGTTGATTGGAAACGTGTCAGGTGCGGAGTTGTTGCTTGACCCAAAGAGCGAATCGCTCGTAGTGGGTCCGCATACGGGCGATATCATTGGATGTGAAAGCATCCCCGGTGTAAGACACCCGGTTCTTCTCGTGGATGATTGCCTCGAAGTGGCGCAGGGCAGGGCCGAGACCCGCGGCGGTGGGCAACAGCTCGCGGACAAGATCAACTGCCTCCTGATGATGCTCTCCAGTGCTCTTCACGCCACCCGCCCGCACCGTGAGCGCGTCCGTGAGAGCAATGGCCGCATGTACCAGCAGGATGCCTGCGGCCCGGTACTTCCTCTCCCCCAAGATGGTGCACGCGCTGGCGTAGTTCTCCTCGGCGGCGGCGAGAAACCCGGTCCAATCCGAACGGTCAACGCGCTTGCGGGTTCCCCTACGCACCACGGCCGACTTCCTTCAGGGGGCGGCCTGCAAGGGGGATCCCATCACGGATGGCTGCCATGAACAGAGGGTGCTTCTCTCGGAGGTGCCGGCGGACCTGGGCCTCGGTGAAAGTGATGGGATTGAGGCGTATCCCCCAAGCGCGCGACAACTCGGACGCCAGATCGGAGAGAGCACGGGCCATTTGGCGACGCTCTCGGGCCTGCCCCAACACCACCAGCAGATCGAGGTCGCTGGCCGGATTCTCGATCCCCCGTGCAACGCTCCCGAAGAGCGTGGCGCTCAGGCAGTGTGGCGCCACTGCCACTTCGACGGTCTGGAGGACGGCGCGGAACACGGCCCGCTCGCCGTCCAAAAGCGGCCGGAGTAGACGGGTCAGAAGCGCGTGCTCAAGGTTGAGGGTGTAGAGGAAGGTCCGTCCTCGGCCCGCCCGCCGCACCAACCCCAATCCTTCGAGGCGGGCCAGCGCGGTGTTGGCGGCCTGATGGCTGAGCCCGGCCAGGCGGGCCAGTTCGCGCCCGCTGGCACCCTGGGGGGCCTCGAATAGGGCGCGCAGCAGGGCCAGATGGCTCGGGGCGGCGAACACCGCATCCAGGGGGCGGCGCAAGGTGCCGGTCAGGGGTCGCATGTGGCTACTATACATGCCAACTGGCAAGAATACAAGACAGCCCGGATGGAGTCAAAACCAGCGGAAGTTGGAAACCGGTCTAGGGCGCCTCAGCGGGCCGGTGACCCCGGTGGGGCCGCGGGGATTTGAATCTCTTGATAGTTGGTAAGGGACGTTGCGTGGTAAGGGACGTTGCGGCTTTGGTGGCTTTACGGAACCTTCGGGAACTGCGGATACATGTCGGGCACTGTTCTCGGCCAGGTCATATACCAGGATGACCGTATCCCTGGCTAGCGTTGCTGCTGTCGGGTCCAGCGATCCAGGAACGAGGCCGGATCCATGACCGGTATTCCGTGGCGGACCCGGGCGGGGTAGTGACGGGTGTTGCCCGTGATGAGGGCATCGGCATGGGCGGCCACGGCCACCTCAAGGAAAGGTGCGTCGTCGGGATCAGGTAGAGGGGATCTCAGTGGGAGGGCGACCACCGGCACACCCTCAGCCTCAGTCTGGTCGAGGAAGGCCCGAATCTGCTCGGAGGAGAAGGGGAATTTGGGCCGCCTCAGCACTTCGCGGTATTCCGCAAGAATGCGTTCGTCGTACGCGACACGGAGCACTCCTGTGGCCACCAGTCGGAGGATCGTCGCTGGCTTGCTATGAGGTCGGAGAAGGCCCGATACCACGACATTGGTGTCGAGGACGATTATCACCGGGCCCGGCTCCGCCGGACCGCCCTAATCTCGCCCTCAATTTCGGCATCTGACAACCGGTCCGTGCCAGCCGCGACGGATCCTCGTTGCATTTCCTCCACGGCCATCAGTGCACGGGCGCGGCGAACGGCTGCGATCGTCTTTTCAAAATCTTCCTCGTTGACCCGGGTGAGAAGGGCGATCGGCTTGCCGTTCGAGGTGAGAATTATCTCCTTGTCGCGATCAAGACGCTCCCAAACTAGACCGGGCTTCAAGCGAAAATCCCTCACGGCAACAAACTTCATAGATTCCTCCCGGCAGGCCGATCGGCTGCATTTGTTTACGGATCCTGCCACGAAATGTCTACAATAGGTTAGCCAAAAAGTCAACAGCGCTGAACCCTGGGCAGCAGTTTGACCGTCACCGAGCGTCACGGGTCCTCTCCGGTCCCTCTGCGCGTACAAACACGTACCGGGTTCTGCAAGGAGAGCAGGATTGCAGAGGCCGAGGCCGACACCTTATCTCCCGATGCCATCTGGGCGGTCGGACGCTCCTTGGTCCTTGGCACTTATTGTCGCGGTTCGGGACCGGTGCTAAGATGAGACCCGGGATGAGCCATGTCCTGGCCGGCGTATCTTGAGCTGCACCAAAGGGGAGAGCTGGAGCGGCGGGCGAAGGCGGCGGAAGCGCTGCTGGAGGCGTGCCGCGTCTGCCCGCGGGAGTGCCTGGCGCAGCGCCTTCAGGGGGAGACTGGCATCTGCGGCGTTGGCGAGCAGGCCATGGTCGCAAGCTACGGGCCGCACTTCGGCGAGGAGCGACCCCTGGTCGGCGTCGGCGGCTCGGGGACGATCTTTCTAGCCCACTGCAACCTCTGCTGCGTCTTCTGCCAGAACTTCGAGATCAGCCAGCAGGATGGGGGGCGGATCGTCTCGGCCCGGGAGCTGGCCGGGATGATGCTGGAACTTCAGCGCATGGGCTGCCACAACATCAACTTCGTGACGCCCACGCACCAGGTCCCGCAGATCCTCCGGGCGCTGCCCATCGCCGTGGACGGCGGCCTGCGGATTCCCCTGGTGTACAACTGCGGCGGCTACGAGTCCCTGGAGACGCTTCGGCTCCTGGACGGCGTCTTTGACATCTACATGCCGGACTTCAAGTACGCCGACGCTCAGGTGGCAGAGCGGTATTCCAGGGTGGAGAGCTATCCAGATGTGGCAAAGGCCGCGTTTCTGGAGATGCATCGCCAGGTGGGGGACCTGTCGCTGGATGGGCGGGGGATCGCCCGCCGCGGCTTGCTGGTGCGTCACCTGGTTCTCCCCAACGACCTTGCAGGCACGGGCGAGGTCGTTCGGTTTCTGGCGGGTCTGTCGAAGGAAACGTACGTGAACATCATGGACCAGTACCGGCCGTGCTACCGCGCGCACGAGTACCCGGTCCTGACCCGGCGACCGACGCGAGCGGAGTTCGAGGAGGCGTTCCGCATGGCCCGGGATGCGGGGCTCCACCGCCTCGACGGGTACTGCTGAACTGCAAACCACCAAGACACCGTTGAATGAAGCCTTGGCGTCCTTGGCGCCTTGGCGGTTGATCCAAGAATATCGCGGCGATGGTCGAGCGGGGGGCGCTCCTGGAGGTCCCGGGCATCGGGAAGGATCTGGCGGCGAAGATCCAGGAGTATCTCGCCAAAGGCGAGATCGAGTATCTGGAAGGCTTGCGGAAGGAGATTCCGGCTGGCGTGATCGAGCTGATGGGAATCCACGGGGTCGGCCCCAAGACGGCCAACCTCCTGTATGAGCAGATCGGCGTGGATTCGGTGGAGAAGCTGGAGGAGTTGGCCAAGGCGCACAAGCTGGCGGGCCTGCCCGGCATCAAAGCCAAGACCGAAGAGAACATCCTCAAAGGGATCGCGGTCTGGCGCGGCGGGCGGGAGCGCATGCCGCTGGGCACGGCCCTGGTCCTGGCCGAGGCAATCCTCGGGGAACTCCGAGTGTTGAAGGAAGTCAACGAGATCGCCGCGGCCGGAAGCCTCCGCCGGATGAAGGAGACGGTGAAGGACATTGACATCCTCGTGACCTCGAGGAAGCCGGCCCGGGTCATGGAGGTGTTCGTCGGCCTTCCCAACGTGGCCGAGGTCCTGGCCCACGGGGAAACGAAGTCGAGTGTCCGCCTGCGCGAGAACATCCAGGTGGACCTCCGGGTGGTGGAGCCGGATTGCTTCGGCGCGGCGCTGCAATACTTCACCGGGTCCAAGCAGCACAACATCCGCGTCCGGGAGCTGGCCCAGCGGAACGGGTTGAAAGTCAACGAGTACGGGGTCTTCAACGAAAAGACGAACCGGCGGGTGGCGGGCCGCACCGAGGAAGAGGTCTACGGGGCGGTCGGCCTTCCCTTCATCCCGCCCGAGTTGCGCGAGGACGGCGGCGAGATCGAAGCGGCCCTGGAGGGCCAGCTCCCCACACTGGTGACGGTGGAGGACATCCGGGGCGATCTCCAGATGCACACGACCTGGAGCGACGGGAGCCATTCGCTGGCGGAGCTGGCGGAGGGGGTCAAGGCCAAGGGCTACGAGTACATGGCGGTGACCGACCACTCCAAATCGACCACGGTGGCCGGCGGCATGCAGGAGGAGCAGGTGCTCAAGATGATCGCCGAGGTCCGGGCCCTCAACAAGAAGATGAGGGGCTTCCGGATCCTGGCCGGCTGCGAGGTGGACATCACGGGGGACGGGAGCCTGGACTTTCCCAATGAGATCCTCCGCCAGCTCGATCTGGTCCTGGTGTCGGTTCACTCGCGCTTCAAGATGAGTCGGGAGGAGATGACGGCGCGCATCGTGCGGGCGGTGCAGCATCCCCTGGTGCACCTGCTCGGCCATCCCACCGGTCGTCTCATCGGGGAGCGCGGGGCGTACGAGGTGGACATGGAGGCGGTCCTGGCGGCGGCCCGCACGGCCGGCACGGCCGTGGAGATCAACGCCTCGCCCTCCCGCCTGGACCTGAACGATCTCCATGCGCGGCGGGCCAGGGAGCTGGGCATCCCGATCGCGATCGATACCGACGCGCACACGATCGACCAGTTGGAGTACATGCGCTTCGGCGTCTCCGTGGCGCGCCGGGGCTGGCTGACGCCCGGGGATGTTCTGAACGCCCTACCGGAAAAACAATTGGTCGCCTGGCTGGAGCAGAAGCGGTCCCGGCAGTAATGGCCAGCCGGACCCGCGGCCCTCGCACGGGCCGGCACCTCGGGGTATCGCTATCTCCACACCGACCAGGATCTGCAGACCGTGGCAGAGCGATGCGCCACGGACGCGCCCACCTACGTTCTGTTCAACCTTTTTCCGTTGACAACTCCCGGCAACGCAATCAGCATAGCCCGGTCCTTTGGCCAGGCGGACCCGGGTTTCGGGAGTCGTCAGTCCCCCGCGACACGTCCCAACTGGCAATTGGAGCCCTGGTATGCATCCCAAAGAAATCACCCTCGCATTGGTTCCGCAAGCACGTTTCGACGTCATTGATGTGGCGCAGAAGATCACGCTGGACTTCGGCGATCTCCTGTCCCAATACCGCAAGGCCCTCTATTGCTCGTACCACACGACGGCTGGCTACCTGGAGCAGAGTCTGTGTGCCAGGCTTCGATACAGCCGGGAGCATGTTGCACCGTTCATGAGAGCCTTTCAAAAACTGTTTCCTCCAGGGGAGAATTATCGCCATGATCAACTCCAATTCCGAGCCGAACTGACGGAGGAACAACGCCAGCGCGAGCCATGCAACGCCGATTCCCACCTGACCTTCATCGGCTCAGGATTGCGAAATTGTGTGACCTACCTGAACCGGCCGGGTACTCCAGTCTATTTTATCGACTTGGATGGGATCCATGAAAAGGGCCGCCGCATCCGACAGACGACGGTGCTGGCCTAGAACGAAGAGGAGATTGTCCACCGGACCCAGGTGGCGGTACCCGTATCAAAACACCCGATCGATTCCGTGAATCTCACGGATCCGCGGAACGGATTCATGCCCCAACTGGCGGGGCTGGTCGAGCGGAGTGGCCTTGACAAGGGCAGGATCGACATTGCACTGGACCCAACCGAGCGGCATGTGGGCCTGACGGTCAATGAATACGAAACCCTGCTGATGCGCTATGATCTCGCGGACGTGTTGCGCGATCCCCTGAGGCTCGTGGCGAAGCAGGGGATGCATATGCTCAGCGATCCGATGGCCATTCCCAGCAAGACCATGGGCTATGCCAAGTATGACCTCGTCCAAGTTTTCAATGAGCTCATGGATGCCTTCCGCGTGAGCGAGTCCGTTGTGGAAAAGATCCTGGCATCCTTCATCAGAGTCCCGGCGGCCCGCTTCCTCCGCATGAAGCGCAGCATCAGCTTCCTTGTCTCGGACAGTGAAGACAGGAGAAGGGGCCGGATCGTCCAGGGGACCTACCAGAGCCCGATTCTGGTGCAGTGGCAGCGGGCCGACCATCAGGTGCGCCGCCTGGACACGTCACGATCACACGATTCAAATGAGCCTGACCTTTCTCAGGTGAACGATGCGGCACCCCACCGCAGGGTACAGACCCCGGTGATCCGGAACGCGCGTTCCACTCCTTGCCAGAGTCACCGCTTACCGCCTGCCCACAACAATCTGCGTCACAGGTGTCCTTCTGAGCTATAATGCCCGGCGTATGCCCCGCCACGGGGCGGGACAACGTTGCCATGAAACCATCCGGATCCCATAGCCTCCACGACGCCTTCCGCAAGGCGAACGCCGCGACGTTCCTCTTCAGCACGTCAGGTGCGTTCTTCCTCCTGCTGCCGGTCTATCTGCAGCAGAGCGGGAGTTCTCCCGCCCAGATCGGCCTGGTGGCCGGTCTCCTGAGGGCGAGTTCGCTGCTGGCGCGGCCACTGGCGGGCCGCCTTCTCGATCGCTTCGGCCGGCGGCCCGTCACTGCGGCCGGCGCCGGCCTGGCCATCGTTGGGGTTCTGTCGTTGTTTGTTTTCCCCCGGGTGGGTATTCCCTTCCTGACCATGCGGATCCTCCAGGGGATCGGAACCTCCCTGGTGGATTCCGGGCTTGGTGCCACGGTGGCCGATCTGAGCCCGCCTGCGGCCCGGGCCCGGGTATTTTCCATCTACACCGCCTGGATGAATCTCGCCAGTGCCCTGATGCCCGGTGCGGGAGAGGCGATCGCGCGCCAGGGCGGGTTTCCCTCCCTGTTCGGAGCGGCCGCGCTCGCGCTGATGGGCGGACTCGTCATGGTCGAGCGGCTGCCGGAGACTGCACCGCCGCACCACGAGCAAGCGGAGCCCCTTCGAGGTCTGATCAAGGGGGCGGCACCGCTCCTGCTTGGAGGGGTGGTGATCGGCTTCGCCTACGGAGTGCTCAGCGTATTCGTTCCGGTGGCCAGGATTGCGGCAGCGCCCGGGCGGGTGGGGATGTTCTTCTTCGCGTACTTCGTGGGGCTGATCGGCGTGCGGCTGGCGGGTGGTCTCGGCCTCGAGTGGTTGACGCGTCCGAGGGTTCTGCTTCCCGGCTACGGCCTGATGGCCGCCGGTCTGGCCGCCCTGCCGCTGGGTGAGTCGCCCATCCTCTTGGTGAGCGTCGGTCTGATTTGTGGGGCCAGCCACGGGATCCTGATGCCAGTCCTGTATGCCCTGCTGCTGTTCGGGGTCCCACGCGACCGGCGCGGGTGGGCGGTGGCGCTCCTGGCGGCTGCCTTCGATCTTGGCAACGTCGTGGGCGCGATGGGGCTGGGTCTGGCAGCGGAAGGTCTGGGATACCGGGGGATCTTCGCCCTGGCAGCGGTAGCCGTGGCCGCGGGGGCAGCAACGGCCCACTGGTGGGGCCGTCGCTGAGCGGGGAATGGCCACGGGTCACGCCTGCTGCCAGGAAGGGCTGAGAGTTCCGGGGCCCCCGCCGGCAATGGCCTGCGTGATGTGCCGTGCCTAGTCGGGGAGCTCCGTCGGGCGAACCTCGATGGTGATCCCCTCCCCGTTGCGAATGAGCTGAACGACGAGGGGCTCCCCGATGCGGTGACGACCCAGGGTCAGTTGGAGATCGTCCAGGGACCCGATGGGGCTGTCCCCGAGAATCACGATGAGATCTCCCGGTCGAATCCGCGCCCGCTCTGCGGCGGTCCCGGCATGGACTTCCGCCACCCGGACCGCGGTGGGCGCTTCGATCCGAAACCGGACCGCGAGCCGACGCTCGAGGCTGACCGTCTGCCCCATGATCCCCAGGTAGGCGCGTCGCACGCGGCCCTCGCGAATGAGGGCCGAAACCACCCACTTGGCAGCATTCACGGGGATGGCAAAACAGATTCCCTGGGACCCTGCGATCACCGCGGTGTTGATCCCGATCACCTGCCCGCGGGAATCCACCAGCGGCCCCCCGGAGTTGCCAGGGTTCAGTGGCGCATCGGTCTGAATCACGTTCTCGATGAGCCGACCTCTTTCCGTGCGCAAGGTTCGTCCAAGGGCGCTGATGACCCCGGCGGTCACCGTCGCCTGGAACCCGAGGGGGTTGCCGACGGCCACTACGAGCTGGCCTACCCGGAGCCGGGAGGAATCGCCCAATTCGGCTGCCGGCAGGCCCGAGTCCAGGACCCGGAGCAGGGCCAGGTCACTGTGCGGGTCATCGCCAACGATGTTCGCGGGAAGCATTCTTCCATCCTGGAGGTGGAGCTCGATCCGCTCGGCCGAGCGCACGACATGGCTGTTTGTGAGCACATAGCCATCCGGGGCAATGATCACACCGCTTCCGGCCCCACGAAGCTCGGGGAGCCCGCGACGTTGGAGTTCTGCCGGTGCGCGCTTGGCGATGCCCACGCTTACCACGCTCGGTCCGATGAGTTCCACCGCCCGGATAACGGCCTGGGAGTAAGCGTCCAGCGCCTCCGCCTCGGTGGGTCGCGCCGTTCCGGCCGAATGGCGGTGATCGGTGTCGGCGAGCAGCTGCTCTAGTTGCACCTGAGCCACCTCTGCATTTGTGGCCTGTTCAGTTTGAACCCGCCAAACCGGACGCCGCACACCTTCGCAGGGGTCGGGTGTCAGCGGGATCCGCATTCCATCTTAGAGTAGGGCACGAAGCCTCGCTCGTCCACCTTCGAGCCGGGAGCGGCCTACCCCCTGCCGAATCCTCGCCCGGCCGGGCTCGCCGCAGCCCAGCGACGCACCCAGCCGGGACCCCACTCCCCGGCCTCAAAACCGCTGCGCGGCCGCCTGAGCCATCCTGGTCGCCGCGGCCAGGTTCTCCTCCGCGGCGGGACGCATGGTGGGCTCCACCAGTAGCGTGCGGATATCGGTGAACCCGATGAAACCGAAGATGAGTTCCAGGTACGGTCGCTGATGGTCGAAGCCGGCAGATTGGGTCCCCTGGGGATACTCACCGCCCCGCGCCAGGATAAGCTGGACGGGGCGGCCTGTGACGAGCCCCGAGTATCCCGTCTTGGGGTCGTAGGAGAATGTCAGGCCAGGTTGCACCAGGACATCGATATACTGCTTCAGACGGTAGGGAATACCGAAATTCCACATGGGAGAGGAGACGAGGACCTTGTCGGCCGACTTAAAGTGATCAACCACTTCCACCACCCGCTGCCAGGCGCGTCCTTCCCCATCGGCGTGAGGCAGTCCCCGCATCACCTTGTACTTCCCCGAGGCCGCGGTGAAATCGAAGGCCGGGATATCAGCCTTCCACAGGTCAAGGGTTTCCACCGGGTCGGCGGGGTGGGCCTTCCGGTAGGTGTCAAGAAAGGCCCTCGCGGTACGTACCGAAAACGACAGATCATCCATGGGGCTCGTCTGAATATGCAGAAGCTTGGCCATTGTTCCAATCCTCCTCAGGTCCGGCTTTTCGTCAGGAGTCTATCCACCGATGCCTCGCCGCCCCCCAGCAGGGCCAGGGCCACGTTCGCGGCGAGGAGCGTCAGGGCGAACTCGTACCCGTTGGGGAGGAAAAAGCCGGCCTGCAGGTGGACGGTGAGGATCGCCACCGCCATGTTGATCGCCAGCGGAATGGCCGCCCAGCGAGTGAACAGGCCCAGCAGGAGGGCCAGTCCGCCCAGGAGCTCCACCAGCGTGACGATCACGGCGGCCAGCATGGGTGCCGGAATCCCCACCTGCCCGAGGAACCCAGCCACGCCCCCGAACCCCCAGACGAAAAGCTTCTGCCCGCCGTGCACCAGGAAGACGATCCCGACCACCACCCGCAGGACGGTGATCCCCCAGCCCTGCAGTTGCGTCAACCCATTGGAATTCATCGCTGCTCCTTTCTCGGCTGTGCCGGAAACCTCCGCGCTGCCGCTATGTGCTCCTGATTGGGGCTGCTAGGTGAAAACCTGGGACGGTCCTTACGGAAGATCCAGGAGGATCAGCTCTGCGTCCTCTACCGCCTTCAAGGTGAGTTCCGGCTCGTCGGCGATCCGCGCCTGATCCCTTGAAGCGAGCGGCGTGCCGTTCACGATCAGCCCGCCCCCGATGACGAAGAGGTAAGCCTTCCGGCCGGCTCGACTCGTGTGGACCACTGCCTGGCCGGCCCGCAGGGCGGACACATAGATCGTCGCGTCTTGATCAATGGCTAGCGTCTCCGGGAGTTCACCCGAGGACACCATTGGAAGAAGAATTCCGGTGCGGTCCGCAGCGGTGAACTGCCGCTGTTCCCATCGGGGCTTCAACCCCTTCGTCCGGGGGATGATCCAGAGCTGGAGGAGATGAACGGGGCGTTCTTTCGAATGATTGTACTCGGAGTGAACGATCCCGGTCCCGGCCGACATGACCTGCACCTCGCCAGGGCGGATGACCCCAGTGTTCCCCTGGTTATCGCGGTGTTCCAGTTCTCCCTCCAGGACGTACGTGACGATTTCCATATCCCGGTGCGGGTGCATTCCGAATCCCTGGCCGGGCTGAACCACATCGTCATTGAAGACTCGCAAGGCCCCCCAGTTCATGTTCGAGGGGTCATAGTAGGTGTCGAAAGAGAAATGCCAATATGTGGATAGCCACCCCATATCGGCATGAAATCGGTCCTCGGACTTGACGATTGTGATCATGTGTGCCCCCCTGCGCGGATCTCCCTCGCGCTCCGCGTGCCAGCTACGGTAGATGGACCGGTTTCCCGACCATCGTGGGGTCCAGATCCCGCTGCCACTCCCAGCCCCACTCGGAAAGGGGAGGGCCTCCGCCCGCCTGGCCCGCGGTCATGTTCTGCTCCGATGCGGCCGGGTTCAGGCGTCCCGTCCTGGCGTGAGTCCCGGATGAGACCGCAAGCCCAGCCGCGAGGACCGCCAGGAGCACCAGGCCGAGAACCCACCAGCCATCCGTCAGCCACTGCATCCCGCGTGATGCCTTCCCCATGAGATTCCTCACGTTGTAACGGTAGTCGTGTAAACGACTATCTCCGCAAAATAACGCTCAGCGACGCTTCGCCCGTGCTGTCTCCAGCAGGGTGATCAGCGATCGGAGCCGCTGGTCTCCCAGGTGCCTCAACTGCTCGGCGTGGAGCTGGGCGACCGGCTCATCCAGTTCGTTCAGGAGGGCCACTCCCTTTTTCGTGATGCGGGTCGTGATGACCCGCCGGTCCGCGCGGTCCCGTGTCCGCGTGACGAGGCCGCGCTCCTCCAGCCGGTCGAGCAGCCGGGTGACGTCCGGATCCTTCGTGATCATCCGCTCCCCGATTTCCCGGCACGCCAGCCCGTCGGGTCCGGCCCCCCGGAGGATGCGGAGGACATTGTACTGGGTGGGGGAGAGGCCCGCCGGCTTCAATGTGGCCGCCACCCCTTGCATCAAGGCATCGGCCGTCCGCTGGAGATTCACAAATGCCTCGTGCTCGATGCGGCGGAAGGGCTTCTGTTGCTTGATCTCTCTCCGAATCCGTCCCGTCATGGGCAGAATATAATCGTTACAACGACTGTTGTCAAGAGGATTTTTTCGGCCCCCGGAGGACCGGCGGGAGGAGCCCGCAATGCGCCGTCCGCCAAGAGAGAAAGGGCGCCCGCGGTGGGGCGCCCCTGATGCGGTGTGGAGGGGACTCAAATCGGCCTGGGTCTGAGAATCGGATCTGAAGTGGCGGGGGTCCCGGGTAGGATCCACCGGGCCGATTTACTGCCGAACGAGAGTCAGATCCGTCTCGAGCTGGATATCGTTCGAGAGCTTCAGGAACAGCAGCTGGGGGATCTGCATACCGTGATTGGTGAACGTGCTGTTAAATTTGGCCTTCACCCGCACGTTATCGGCAGTGAACCCGAACCGTTTCTGTGTCTCGAGCTGGTCCGGCGTAAGCTTTATGTAAGTGACCTGCGCGTCGGCCGCCACCTCGACCGGCTTTCCCTTGATCGTCAGGATACCCTTCAATCTTGCCGGCATCTCCTTGCCGGGCTGAAGCACCCCTCCTATTTCGACTCCTTTAAGCTCGAATACCGCATACCGATTGACCTCAGTGTCGGTATCTAGATAATCCTTGCCCCGCATATCCGCGTCGCGCTTCTCGATTCCCGTCTTGAGCGTGGTGAGGTCAACCCTGATGGTACCGGAGGCCGCCTGCGGTTTGGCCGGGTCACCCATCACCGTCCCGCTGACAGCCGGTCCCGACGTATTCCCGATCACCGTCTCCAACGCGGCGTCGGTCTTGAACGTGGCACGGGAGTTCGGGAGGACCCTGAAGGTCATCTGTTGGGCAAGGGCGGGAACTGGCGCGACGGCGAGCAGGACTAGTACCACACTACATAGCCCGATCCGTGATTTCATCTGATCTCCTCCTGAGACGCGGGTTGTTCGATGACACCGGGGAGTCGATTTCAGCGTCGGGTCACCGTCCGTCCTGAGGCAGGCAAAACCCTGGGAAAGCGGGTTAGGCTGGCTCCGGGTGGCTCGTTCGCCTGCGGGTCAGCGTGCCCGGGGCCGGTTTCCGATCTGGTGCGGGGTCGGGAAAGGGGGTTCCGAACGGCCCCAACTTGCAAACCAGGAGCCTTGCCAGGACGTTCTCGTCCGCCACACCCCCCGGACGGTCCCGTAGGACTATGCGATTTTTCCAACCAAACGAGGCCGAAAAGGGGTCGGGATAGACCGAGGGGGTCCATGGGTTTCAAGTATAAATAACGCTCCTGTGGCAGGAATGGTTCCAACGGAGCCACAACATACCACGGTAAGGGGATTCGACAAGCCCGGGGTGCCGGCGTTCTCCCTGAGGCAGCCATTTCAAATCAACCCTTCCGGATGTAGAATTCCTGCGCGCTGATCCGTGACCCGGGGGCCAGGACCCCTGGCGGTGTGCTGCGCATCTCGCTTGGCAACCCCCTCGTTGAACCGGCGGGCGTCGAGGCAGCAGCCTGCGAGGTTTCGTGTCCGGATGGAGACCTTTCCCATCGCATCCGATCCAGGCCTGACCATGCGGACGCTGGCCCAGCGGATCAAGGCCCAGGGGACGGCCCTCGGCTTCGACCTGGTGGGAATCTCGCCGGTCCACCCACCCGCCCACGGTGACTCCTTCGCCGAATGGCTCCGCCGCGGGTATGACGGGGAGATGGAATACATGGCGCGGACGGCGGAGAAGCGGCTCCACCCGGGCGAATTCCTGCCCTGGGCCAGGTCGGTCGTCTCGGTCGCGCTGAACTACAACACTCCCCATGGCCGGGAGGCGAAGGCGGAGGGGATCCGCGGCTGGATCTCCCGGTACGCCTGGGGAAATGACTACCATGACGTGATGCACGTGAAGCTCACGCGGTTGCTGGAGTATGTGCGGGCAGAGGCGGGGACGGAGGTCCAGGGCCGCATCTTCGTGGATGCCGGGCCGGTCCTGGACCGGGAGGCCGGAGCGCGGGCCGGGATCGGCTGGTACGGGAAGAACACGAACCTCCTGTCCATGACAATCGGCTCGTTCTTCTTCCTGGGCGAGCTGTTCCTGAGCCTGGACCTGGAATGGGACCGGCCGATCCGGGACCGGTGTGGGCAGTGCCGGCTGTGCCTGGATGCCTGCCCGACCAACGCCTTCGTGGGCCCCTACGTCCTGGATGCCCGCAAGTGCATCTCGTATCTCACCATCGAGCTGAAGGGGGCCATCCCCCGCGAGCTGCGGCCGCTCATGGGGAATCATATCTTCGGCTGCGATATCTGCCAGGACGTCTGCCCCTACAACACCAAGGGCAAGCCGACCAAGGAGCAGGCCTTCCATCCCCGCGAGGGGCTGCATGCGCCGGAACTCATTCCCCTCCTGTCGCTCAGCGAGGCGGAATTCAAGGCGAAGTTCGCGGGGAGCCCCATCCTGCGGGCCAAGCGCCGAGGATTCCTGCGGAACGTCTGCGTGGCCCTGGGGAATCTGAAGCGACCCGAGGCGATGCCCGCGCTGATCCGGACGCTCCAGAGCGATCCCGACCCGCTGGTCCGTGGGCACGCGGCCTGGGCCCTGGGACAGATCCGTGCCCCCGAGGCGGAAGCCGCGCTCTGCGCCACCGGTTCCCGCGAAACCGACCCCACCGTCCGCGAGGAGATCGAATCCGCGATAAGCACCCTCGACCAAAGTTGACGCCTTCCCTCGCTCGGTCTAAGATCCGGGCGATTGTGAATGAGGGACGGGCCATGAACTATCCGATCTGGGACCTGCCGATCCTGGGAGGCGGGGTGCTGATCGGCACCATCGCCATCCTGCACGTCTTCGTCTCCCACTTCGCCATCGGCGGCGGCCTGTTCCTTGTCCTGACGGAACGCAAGGCATACCGGGACAATGACGCGGACCTCTTGGCCTACCTCCGGACCCACTCCACATTCTTCGTCCTGGTGGTCCTGGTCTTCGGCGCGGTGAGTGGGGTGGGGATCTGGTGGAGCATCGGGCTGGTCAGCCCGGCGGCCACTTCGACCCTGATCCACGTCTTCGTCTGGGTCTGGGCCATGGAGTGGGTGGCGTTTTTCACCGAGATCGCCGCTGCCTTCGTCTACTACTACGGCTGGGACCGGCTGAGCCGCCCCACGCACCTGGCCGTCGGGTGGATCTACTTCGGGGCAGCCTGGCTCAGCCTGTTTCAGATCAACGGGATCCTGACCTTCATGCTGACGCCGGGCCAGTGGCTGCAGAGCCGATCCCTGGTGGATGCCTTCTTCAATCCCACGATGTGGCCCTCGGCTGTGATCCGGACGGCGGTCGCGGTGGCGCTGGCCGGCCTGTACGCGCTGGTCACGGCCTCGGTGAACCCGTCGGCCGACCTGCGGCAGCGCCTGACCCGGTACGCGGCGAAATGGCTGCTGCTGGGCGCGGCGGTGATCCCGGTCGGCGGCCTCTGGTATATCGCCTCGCTGCCCCCGCTGGCGCGAGAGATCTCCATGGGCGGCGCGCCGGCAGTCACGATCTTCGCCGGGTTGACGATTCTCTTCTCGGCGCTCCTGGTTGGATTGATCTTCGTGTCCGGGTACCTCTACCCGCGGAGCTTCAACATCGGCCTGGCCCTGATCGCCGTGGTCATCGGCCTGATGACCACGGGAGTGACGGAGTGGGTGCGGGAAGCCGTGCGGAAGCCGTACATCATCTACGGCTACATGTGGTCCAACTCCATCCGGGTGGCCGACGAGTGGACGCTGCAAGAGAGCGGCCTGCTGCCCCGCGCGAAATGGGCGGCCGTCTCGGACGCCAGCGTGGGAAGTCAGCTCCGGGCCGGCGAGGAGGTCTTCCGGGTCGCCTGCCAGAGCTGCCATACCGTTCATGGCTACAACGGGATCCGGGTCATGGTGAAGGGATGGCCGCGGGCCCTGATCCGGTACAGCCTGGACCACCTGGACGAGCTGAAGGGCTTCATGCCGCCCTTCATCGGGAGTAACGCGGAGCGGGAGGCCCTCACCGACTGGCTCTACGCCATCGGCCGGCCGGCCACGCCCTCCGCAGCCCAGCGGGTGTCAAGCCGGTTCCCGCTCCCGGCCCAGGTGTGGGCCCAGATCCACGGGGAACTGCGTGGCGCGGAGGCCGTTCCCGGGAGGAGGAAGCCATGAACGTGGGGGCGCTTCCAGGCCTGGCCTCTCCCCTGATCTTCCTACAGGCCGTCGTGGCAGCGATCCCGGATCCGGATCCCATTCCGCTGCCCGCCCCCACGGGGGTGTTCGTCTTTCTCCTGGTCCTCACCTTCCTCCTGCATCTGCTGGCCATGAATTTCGTGCTGGGCGGGAGCCTGATGATGGTGTTCGCATACGCCCAGGGGCGAATGGCGGCCGAGGAGATCGCCCGCCATCACCGGCGCCTGATCGAGATCCTGGCCCGGGCCTTTCCCGCGACCATCGCGTTCACCATCACGCTGGGGGTCGCCCCCCTCCTGTTCATTCAGGTGCTGTACGGACAACTCTTCTTCAGTTCGTCCATCCTCATGGCGTGGCCCTGGTTGGCGGTGGTGGGACTCTTGCTGGTGGGCTACTACGCGGCCTACTGGCACGCCTATCGGCACGCGGCGCTGGGGCAGGCGGCGGCCTGGGTGGCCCTGTTCGTTGCTGCCACCTTCCTGCTCATCGCGTTCCTCTTCGTGAATAACTTCAGTCTCCTCCAGAACCCGGAGGCATGGCGGCCCCTGTACCTGTCCGACCGGCGCGGGGTACACCTGTACGCGATCTGGGATGCCGGCGTGTTCCCCCGGTACCTGCACTTCGGGTTTGCCGCGCTGGCAATGACGGGCCTGGTTGTGGCCATGATCGGGCTGCGCCGGCGAGCGCGAGAGCCGGAATTCGCCTGCTGGACCGTGGCGCATGGCGGACGGTGGTTCCTCGGGGCGACGGTGCTGCAGATGGCATCCGGCCTCTGGCTCCTGTCGAGCCAGCCGGCGCGGGTCCGGGACGCACTGCTCGGCGGCAACTCGCGAGACGCTCTGTTGTTGGCCGTCGCAGTCGGGTGTGCCCTCGTGGCCCTGGCGGTGCTGGCTCCGCCCTCACGAATCTCTGCCGGGCGACTCGTCGTCGGCTCCGCTGCTATCGGGGTCACGGTGGTTCTGATGGTCCTGCTGCGCCAGCGGGTCCGGACCCTGTGGCTGGAGCCCTACTTCCGTTACGAGCAGCTTCCAGTGGCTCCCCAGTGGGGGGCCATCCTGGTGTTCCTGGGGCTCCTGGCTGTGGGGATCAGCCTCGTGGGTTGGATGGTGTGGCAGTTCTTCTGGCGATCTTCCGATGCACCTGCACAGACCTGACGAACCCCTCCCGTGCCTGGGACGCCGTCCCCGGTCGCGCCGCGGGGCGATACCCTCCTGATTCCCTCCACCTCCTTCCCATGCTGATCGTATGGTATAGTCCATCCTTGCCGGGACGGCGGTTCGACGCCAGCGGGAGGCGCTGGCGTGGCTGTGACGACAGATGGCGGGCGGGGACGATCGCGAAGTCGGGGAGACGCAGCACTCGGTTCGCATTGGGGGAGGGATCATGAGAACTGAACTCGGCGAGATGCGGGTGATAGATGCCCATGCGCATTTCTTCTCGTACCCGTTCTTCATGCAGTTCGTGGAGGCGCTCAGGCAGGGCCTGCCCCGCGACGACCCGTATCGCGGAGTGGCGGAGCGGCTGGGGTGGGAACTGCCCACACCGGACCACACGGCCCTGGGCAGGCGCTGGATTCAGGAGATGGACAAACACGGTCTGGACCGGATGGTCCTGATCGCCAGCCTCCCGGGAGACGAGGACTCCATCCTGGCGGCGGTGCGCACGTTCCCACGGCGGATCATCGGGTACTTCATGCTGGACCCGACCCGGGCCGATGCGGCGGAGCGGACCAAGAAGGCACTGGCGGACGGGCTGCGGGGGGTCTGCCTGTTCCCGGCAATGCACCACTTCCACGTGTGGGAGGAGCGATGCTATCCAGTGTACGAGGCGGCGCAGGAAGCCCGGGCGATCGTCTTCACCCACTTCGGCATCCTGAAGATCGGTGTCCGGGACAAGCTGGGCTTGCCCAGCCGGTTCGACATGCGCTTCTCGAACCCCATCGACCTGCACCGGGTGGCCAAGGACTTCCCCAAGACCACCTTCGTCATGCCCCACTTCGGCTGCGGCTTCCTGCGGGAGGCGCTGATCGTGGGGGATCAGTGTCCGAACGTCTGCGTGGACACCTCCAGCTCCAACGCCTGGGTGAACACCATGCCCACTGCGTGGACACCTCCAGCTCCAACGCCTGGGTGAACACCATGCCCACCCCGCTCACCCTGACGGATCTCTTCCGGGCGGCCCTGCGGGTGTTCGGGCCGGAGCGGATCCTGTTCGGTACCGACTCGACCTTCCTTCCGCGGGGGTGGCGCCGGGACATCTTCGATGCCCAGGTGCAGGCCCTCAAGGCGCTGGAGGCGACGACCCAGCAGGCGCGGCTGATCTTCGGCGGAAACCTGGCTCGCCTGCTGCAAGTCTGAGACGCGGACATCACTTATCCGCAGATTACGCAGATTGCGCAGATTTCTCGGATTAACGGGAACCACGTAACCGCAGATTTCTTGGAAGCAAAACGGCCCGATCCGGCGGTGGATCGGGCCGTTTTACTTCAGGATGACGGATCTCGGAAGAGTATGCGGTGGGCGGGTCCAGTCCGCACTCCCCGGTCTTGAAGTGGAAGTCATAGCCGTGCCACGGGCAGACGATCCGCAGTCCCTCGATCACCCCGTCGGCGAGCGGGCCCCCCTCGTGAGGGCAGGCGGCCTCCAGCGCGTAATAGCGTCCCCCGACGTAGAAGAGGGCGATGCGCTGGCCGTCCACCTGAACCACCTTGGCCTGGCCGTCGGCCAGGTCACCCACCCTCCCCACTTTGACGAACTTCGCCATGCGTAGAGCCGTCGGGGGCGATCCGGTCACGCCACCTCGATGAGAAGGTCATTCCCCTCGGTCTTGACGATGTAGGTCATGACCCGGAGATCGGAGTCGACGGAGCACTCGCCCGTCTTCACGTTGAAGTCATATCCATGCCACGGGCAGATGATCGAGTCGCCATCCACCTCGCCCTCGTGAAGCGGCCCTTCTTCGTGCGGGCACACGGCGCCCATGGCATAGTAGGTACCGTTCACATTGAAGAGCGCGATGTCCTGCCCATCCACCTGAACCAATTTTCCCTGACCGGGCGTGAGTTCGTTGATCTGGCCGACCTTGATCACACGAGCCATGTTCCGCAGGCCTCCGGCCGTGATCGGGACACCCGCGTGCCCGTCGTGCGGGCGAGACGGTATCACAGGAGTTTGCCGAAGGCAACACTCCTCAGTCCCGCACCAGGGCGTCCAGGCGCTCCTTGGCCTGGCGCGCCGTCTCGATGTGGTGCCCGCAGATCTGCATGATCTCGTTCCGCAGGGTCGGTCGAAGGGTCATCATGAAGTTGATGAGGCCGCCCAGTGCCTCGTCCAATGCCTGGACGGCCGCCTGGATTTCCTCGCGTGCCTTGGCATCCATACTGCCTCCGGCGAGTGAGCAGGGTGGGAGTGGCAGCCCGGGCCGGGCTGCTG
>JACPAT010000128.1 GCA_016180655.1 Candidatus Methylomirabilota bacterium
TCTCGGCGGCGCTGATGGGGATCTGGGTCGTGGCCCAGACCATCGAGGTGGCACTCCGCCTCCGGGGGGAGCGGCGCCCATGACGGTCATTATCTTCTTCGGCGTCTTCTTCGTCACCTTGATCCTCAGCGCCCCCATCGTGTTCAGCCTGGCCTTGAGCGCCCTCGCCCTCCTGTGGAACAAGGGGATGCTGGTCCCCCAGCTCGTGGTCCAGCGGATGTTCGCCGGCATTGACTCCTTTCCCATGATGGCCATCCCCTTCTTCATGCTGGCGGGCGCCCTGATGGACACCGGGGGGATCTCCACGCGTCTGGTCCGCTTCTCGAACTACCTGGTGGGCTGGATCCAGGGGGGCCTGGCCCACGTGGCCATCCTGGCCTCCATGTTCTTCGCCGGCATCACGGGCTCGGCTGTGGCCGATGCCACGGCCATCGGCTCCACCCTGATTCCCCTGATGAACAAGCGGGGATTCCCCACGCTCTTTTCCGCCAGCGTGGTGGCGGCGGCCGGCGTGGTCGGGCCGATCATCCCGCCCAGCATCCCCATGGTCATCTATGGGGTCATGGCCGGCGTCTCCATCGGCGCCCTGTTCATGGGCGGGTTCATCCCCGGGATCTTGGTCGGGCTGGGGCTGATGGTGGTGACCTACGTGAAGGCCAAGCGGCACGGGTACCCGCGGGAGGCGGTGCGCCCTACCGCCCGGGAGTTCCTCCAGGCCACGGTCAGCGCCTTCGGGGCCATCCTGATGCCCCTGATCATCTTGGGCGGGATCTTCGGTGGCGTCTTCACCGCCACCGAGGCCGCCGTGGTGGCGACCGTCTACGCCTTCCTGATGGGGAAGTTCGTCTACAAAGAATTGCAATGGGACCACCTGCCGGAGATCTTCTACAAGGCCGGATTGAGCACGGCCATGATCCTCATCATCGTGGGCGTGGCCAACCTCGTCGGCTACATCATGGCGGTAGAGCGGATCCCCCTCATGGTGGCGGAACTGTTCCTGAGCATCACCACCAACAAGTACGTGATGCTCTTCCTGATCAACATTCTGCTGCTCATCGTGGGCTGCTTCATTGACGGCGCCTCGGCGCTCATCATCTTCACCCCGGTCCTGCTCCCGCTCATCTACAAGCTGGGGATCGACCCCGTCTTCTTCGGCGTGATGATCACGGTGAACCTGATGATCGGCACCATCACCCCGCCGGTGGGTCTCTGCCTGTATGTGTCCTGCGGAGTCGCCGACGTCCGGCTGGACCAGATCAGTCGCACCATCATCCCGTTCCTGCTGGTCGAAATCGCCGTGCTTTTTCTCATCACCTTCGTGCCGGGATTGATCATGTTCCTCCCGAGCATGTTCGGGCCGAAGTAACGATGGCAACGGCGTTCGGCGGTTCGGTGGTTCGGGCGTTCGGTGGTTCTTTCTGAGCCGAAGAACACCCGAACAATCGAACTCCCGAACAGCCGAACGCTCTAGGTGAAGTGCCATGGACCGCGTGATCTCAGTAAGCAGCATGGCCTTCGACGGCTACCCGCCGGAGACCGCCCTGGACGAGCTGGCCAGCCTGAGCGTCCGGTACGTGGAGCCGGCCAGCGTGGATAAGGTGTTCCAGCACCTCACGGAGGAGGACTTCTGCGACGCCCGCGCCGCCTGGCTGCGGGGACTGATGGCCGCCCGGGGCCTGTCGTGCCTCTCCCTCTCCGCCCACATGGATCTCAGCCGGCCGGATTCGGTGGACCGGTTCCACCGCCGGCTGGAATTCGCCCGGGCCATCGGTGCAGGGATCGTGAATACGATTGCCGGGCCCACCGCGGCACTGGCTGGGTTCCGGGCCAATATCCCGGCCATCGCGAAGCGAGCGGCAGCGCTGGGCCTCACCGTGGCGCTGGAAAATCACGGCGACCTGGTGGATCGCGGACGCCAGATCGTGGAGTTCATCGAACAGATTGGGTTCCCCGCGGTCCGGCTGAACTATGACACGGGGAACGCCTGGTACTACGCCAAGGGCGGGCTGGACCCGGCGGCGGAGCTGGCCGAGGTTGCGCCGGTGGTCGCCCACGTCCACCTGAAGGCGCCGCGGGTGGACGAGGGGGTCATGCGCTGGGTCGCGCTGGGCGATGGGGTTGTCGACCTCGCCGCCATCGGCGGCGTCCTCCGGGACCGGCTCCCGGCGATCCCCGTGAGCATCGAGTTGTCGCTGCGGCAGCGGTCGCGGAATTTCGAGCCCCGCTGGCGGACGCCCGAGGTGCCCCCGCTGCCCGAGATCCGGGGGATCGTCCACCGGTCACTCAAGGCACTGGAGAGCGCCCTGGCATAGTCGCCGCCCGTGACCCGGCAGTTCCGCCGGAGGGCAGCATGCGCACCGAGGACAGCTTCATCCCCGTCTATTACCGGCTGGAGAAGTTCCTGCGGGAGCAGATCCGCACCGGCGCCCTGAAGCCGGGCGACGCGGTCCCGCCGGAATCCCAGCTCGCCCAGCAGTTCGCCATCAGCCGGATGACCGTTCGCCAGGCCCTCTCGCGCCTGGTCTTCGAGGGGCTGGTGGTGCGCCACCGGGGCCGGGGCAGCTTCGTCGCCGAGCCTCGCCTGGAACACACCAAGATGTTCTGGAGCTTCGAGGAGGAGATGCAGGCCCGCGGCGCCCGGACCGCCCACAAGCTGCTGGACATGCGGTCCGTGCGGGCCGAGGGCAAGGTGGCAGAGAACCTGGCCGTCCCCGAAGGCACCCCGATCACGGTGCTGGAACGCCAGCGCTTCGTGGACGGACAGCTCATCGGCTACGAGATCCGCTACCTGCCCCGCCACATCGGCGAAGCGCTCACCCAGGACGAGATCCATAACCAGCCGCTGGTCCCGGCGGTGAAGCGCATCCTGGGCAGGGGGCCGACGCGCATCAGCCTGCGCCTGGCCTCCTCCGTCGTCCGCCGCGAGGAGGCCAAGATCCTGGAGACGAAGGTGGGCGCGCCGGTCTTCATCCGCGAGCACATCTGGTACGTGGACCCGGACGGGCCGGTCCAGTACGGCAAGTCCATCTTCCGTGGGGACCGCTACCAGATGGTGGTCGAGTTCAGCTCAATGCCGCCGGCCGCCACCCCCGACGGTTGGAGGTGAAGTGGCAATCAGGTACGTGGGCGATCGGGCAATCGGGGGAGCAGCCGAGGCGTGAAAGCGGACGGTCCGCATTGATCGATCAGGTGATGGGGGTTCACATCAAGGAGGGATGATCATGAACGCGCGGCGAATGGGTGTGCTGGGAGTGATGTTCGTGATGGCGGCGGCCGGGCTGGTCCTCTGTCCGGTCGGCGGCTCCACCGCGGAGGCCGGGGTGATCCGGATGAAGTTCGGTCACTTCTCCGACGAAAGCCACCCGGGGCATCTCGCGGCCAAGCAGTTCGCCACCATGGTAGAGGAACGGACGAAGGGGGAGATCAAGATCCACATTTTCCCGGCCAACACCTTGGGGGCACCGCCTGAGGTCGCCGAGCAGGTGAGGCTGGGCGTCACCGACATGGCCACCCCCACCCAGGGGCAACTGGACAAGTGGGTCAAGGCCTTCGGGGCAGTGATGATGCCGTTCTTGTATGACGACTATGCCCACGCGCACCGGGTCCTGGATGGGCCGTCCTTCCAATGGTTCAGCCAGATGGCGGAAAAGGAAGGATTCATTCTCCTCTCCAACTGGGAGTGGGGATTCCGACACATTACCAACAACAAGCGGCCCATCCGCACCCCGGCGGACATTAAGGGTCTGAAGCTCCGTGTCCCGCCCGAGGTCCAGCTTCAGGCCACCATGGAGGCGCTGGGGGCGGTGACCACCGTCATCGCCTTCCCCGAACTGTACATGGCGCTCTCTCAGGGAGTGGCCGACGGGCAGGACAACCCCATTGCGACGATTTACTACACCAAGTTCTACGAGGTGCAGAAATACCTGGCCATTACCCGCCACGTCTACAACAACCAGGTCCACGTGGTCAGCGCCAAGACCTGGGCCAAGCTGACGCCCGAGCAGAAGAAGGTCTTCCGGGAGGCGAGCCAACTGGCCGGGACCTACATGCGCCAGGTCATGCAGGCCGAGGAGGAGGATCTGATCGCCAAGATGGAGAAGGCGGGGGTCCAGGTGACCCGGCCCGACCTGGCGCCGTTCCGCGCGCTCATGGGCCCGGCCTACGAGCGGGTTGCGAAGTACGCGGGCGAGGAAAACGCGAAGAAGTTCCGGGAGTTCGTGGAAGCGGCGCGGAAGAAATAAGCCGGGCTGGGAGCGAACGGGGGAAGACCGTGGTGACCCTGGCTGTCTTCGGGGCCCTGGGAGCGCTCATGCTCCTGGGACTCCCCATTGCGGTCAGTATGGGGCTGACAGCCATCCTCACCTTCCTGGCTCTGGGCGAGCCCGGCCTGCTCAGCATGGTGCCCCAGCGGATGTACGCCGGCACTACGGGCTTCCCCCTCCTCGCCATCCCCTTTTTCATCCTGGCCGGCAACTTGATGAACACGGGCGGCATGACACAACGGATCTTCCGGTTCGCCCAGTGCCTGGTCGGTCACATCAAGGGGGGGTTGGGACACGTCAACGTCGTGGGGAGCATGATCTTCGCGGGGATGTCGGGGTCGGCCGTGGCGGACGCGGCCGGTCTGGGCATGGTCGAGATCCAAGCCATGCTGAAAGCCGGCTATGACCGCCGCTTCAGCGCGGCCGTCACCGCCGCCTCCTCCACCATCGGCCCGATCATTCCTCCCAGCATTCCTTTCGTGATCTTTGGCAGCATGACCGGCACGTCGGTCGGCCGGCTGTTCCTGGGCGGGTTCCTCCCGGGCCTGGTAATGGGCCTGGCCCTGATGATCACCGTCTACATTGTTGCGGAACAACGGGGCTACCCCCGCGAACGGCGGGCGACGTTGCGCGAGCTGCTGGACAGCAGTCTGGACGGGGCGGCGGCCCTCGGCGCCCCGGTCATCATCATTGGGGGTATCCTGGCCGGGATCTTCACCCCCACCGAGGCCGCCGTCGTCGCCTGCATCTACGCCCTGATCCTCGGCTTGGTCGTGTACCGGGAGATCCGCGTAGCGGATCTTCCCCGCATCTTCTGGGAAACGCTGGAGCACACTATCCGGGTCATGTTCATCATATCGGCGGCGAGCCTCTTCGGCTGGCTTCTGATCCAGCAGCGGATCCCCACGATGATCGTGGAGGGGCTGATGACGTTGACCGGGCAGCCTTGGATCATCCTCCTTATCATCAACGGCATTCTCCTTATCCTGGGCTGCTTCATGGAGGGGATTGCCGTCATGCTCCTCACCATCCCGGTCTTCATGCCCCTGGTCGCAAGGGTGGGCGTGGATCCGGTCCACTTCGGGGTGCTGATGACGCTGAATCTGATGATCGGCCTCCTCACCCCGCCGGTAGGGATGTGCCTCTATGCCGTCTCCAGTATCAGCCAGGTCCCCCTGTGGCCGTTGGCCCGGGAGCTGTGGCCGTACATCGCTGCCCTGCTGGTGTCCCTGGCCCTGATCACCTACATCCCGGGTCTCGTCCTCTGGATACCGAACCTGCTCATGGGGGCTGCGCGATGACCGTGCCAGGACCCGGCCCATTCATCGGCCGGTGGGCGAAAGCCGAGCGTGGGGTGGCGGCCGCCCTGCGCTGGGGGAGCATCCTTTGCCTGGTTGCCCTCCTGTTCCTGCTCGCCGGCGGCGTCCTGGTCCGCTTCGTCCCAGTAGTCTCCATGGGGTGGGCGGATGAGATCGTGGAGTTGAGCTTCGCCTGGATGGTTTTTCTGGGGACGGCGGCGCTCTGGCGCAGCCACGAGCACATCGCCATCGATTTCATCCCGCAGGCGCTCGGCGGCACCCCCGTGGGGCGCGCGCTGGAGGTGCTCCTGGGCCTCCTGGCGCTGGGATTCCTGGCGGTCTTCACGTGGGAAGGCTGGCTCCTCACGGTCCAGGCAGTGGGAAACCGGACGCCGATCCTGGAGCTACCCAAGCCGCTGTGGTACGTGGCCCTTCCCGTGTCTGGTGTGGTGATGATCGGCTACACGTTGCGCCGGTGCTTCCGAACCTTGTGCCCAGCAGGAGGACCAGCACTCCGGTCCCCCACCCCGACCCCTGACCTCTGACCCCCGGCCCCAGGGGAGTGATGGACGACCCATGCGCATCATTGATCTGACCATGAGGGGGAAGGAGCGCACGCATGAGCCCACCAACCGTTGCTGTCACGATGGGGGATCCGGCCGGGGTGGGGCCTGAGATCGTGGTCCGCGCCCTGGGAGAGAAAGAAGTCCGCGCGGCCTGCCATCCCGTGGTCGTGGGCGACCCCCGGATCATGGTCCGCGCCCTGGAACTGGTGAAAAGCCCGCTCCGCGTGCGCACCGTGCAGGCCGCGCGCGGCGCCGGAGCCGACCCCGGCACCCTGGACGTCCTGCCGGCCGGCGAGGTGGACCCGGCCACCCTCGCGCCCGGGAAGCTGGACGCCCGCTGGGGCAAGTCCTGTGCCCAGTGCGTGGAGCGGGCGGTGCTGGCCGCCCAGGCCGGCGAGGCGGGCGGGATCGTGTCCGCCCCGCTGAATAAGGAGACGTTTCACATGGCCGGCTACACGGCCATGGACGACATGACGTTTTTCCAGGAGTGCTTCGCCGCGGGGGAGGCCTATCAGGTCGGCGAGGTGGCCGGGCTGTGGACGACCCCCGTGACCTTCCACGTCCCCTTCCGCCAGATCCCCGACCTCATCACCGTCGAGGCGGTTCTGGGGAAGATCCGCACCCTGCGCCAGGTGATGGCGGCCGCCAAGGTGAGCCCCCTCAAGATCGGCGTGGCGGCGCTGAACGTCCACGCCGGCGAAGGCGGCATGTTCGGCCGGGAGGAGATCGACGTCATTCGCCCCGCCATCGAGACGGCTCGCGCCGAGGGCGTGGACGTGGTCGGGCCCATCCCCGCCGACAGCTTCTTCCCCATGGCCCTGCGGGGCGACTTCCGGGGCCTCGTGTTCATGTATCACGACCAGGCCAACATCGGGCGAAAGATCCTGGGCCGGGAGCAACCCGGGGTGAGCCTGTTCCTGGGGATGCCGGTCCCCGTCGCCACCGTGCCGCACGGGACGGCGTACGACATCGCGTGGAAGGGGGTGGCCAAGCATGCCATGATCGTCCGCGCCATCACCATGGCCGCGGCCCTGGCCACATCCAGGTGAGGGAAACGGATGCGGGCGCATACCCGCAGAGAGGAGGGAGCATCATGAGGCGTTGGAGCTTGCTGCTCGGAATCAGCGCGCTGGTGGCGGTCTTGGCGGGGGTCGCCGCACCGAGCCCGGCCGGGGCGCAGCAGCCGATCGTCATCAAGCTGGGCAATGTGCAGGCCACGGCGGATATCGTGCAGACCGGCCTGAAGAAGTTCGCGGACCTCGTCGGCGAGCGCACCAAGGGCCGGATTCAGGTCCAGATCTTCCCCGCGTCGCAGCTCGGCACGGAGCAGGAGCTGCTGGAGGGCGTGCAGCTCGGCACCGTGCACATGTTCGAGGGGAGCACCGGTTCCGTCGGGCGCTTCCTGCCCGACCTGGAGGCCTTCGCCGCCCCATACGTGTGGCGTGACGTTGACCATATGCTCAAGACGGTTCGGGGGCCGGTCGGGCAGGGACTGGCGGAGCGTCTGGTGAAGGCCAAGGGGATGCGGGTCCTCGACTTCGGCTGGCTCTTCGGCAACCGCTACCTCACCACGAAGGCCAAGGCGATCTCCAGGCCCGAGGACCTCAAGGGCATGAAGGTCCGTGTCCAGCCGACGGCCATTTACCTGGAGACCATCAAGGCCATGGGCGCGAACCCGACGACCATGGATTTCAAGGAGGTCTACCTCGGACTGCAGAGCGGGGTGATCGACGGCCAGGAGAACCCGCCCTTCGTCATCTACAACAACAAGTTCTTCGAGGTGCAGAAGTATTTGATGCTGACCGCCCACATCACGCAGAACCAGGCCGTGGTCATCAACGAGAAGTTCTACCAGGGGCTCTCGCCGGAATTCCGCAAGATCCTCACCGAGGCGGCCATCGAGGCCGGCAACTTCCAGAACGACCTCGTCCTCAAGAGCGAGAAGGCGGACCTGGACCGGCTCAAGGAGAAGGGGATGACCATCGTCCAGCCGGACGTCAAGGCCTTCCGGGAGGCGACCAAGGACGTGTACAAGAAGGTCGCCGACAAGTGGGAGCCGCGGCTGTACGAGCGGATTCAGGAGGTGAAATAGGAACAGGGGCTGGGGGTTAGGGACTGGGGGTTGGGAATGGGCAATCAGAAGAAGCCTTCTTTCCCCAACCCCTACCCCCCAACACCCAGCCCCATCCGAGCAAAGGTAGCGTTCCATGTCGATCGTGATTGATCGGATCGTAAATTGGGCCCTGGCCGCCTGCCTGGGCGTGATGACCTGCATCGTGTTCGTGAGCGTGGTCTTCCGCTACGTCCTGAACAGCCCCCTGGCGTGGACGGAGGAGCTGGCCTCGCTGCTCTTCGCCTGGCTCACCTTCGTGGGCGCCACCGTGGGCATCCGATCCCGCTCCCACATCAGCATTGACACGCTCGTGGTCTTCCTGCCGGAGGGTTCCCGGCGGGTGCTCTCCCGCATGGTGGACGCGGGGGTCCTCCTCCTGCTGGCCGTCTTCACCTGGCAGGGCTTCCGCCTGACCCTCACGACCTGGGACCTGGAATTCCCGGCGATGGAGATCTCCCGGGGCTACCTCTACGCATCCCTTCCCGTCGCGGCCTGCCTGATGGCCCTGGCGCTCATCCGTGGATGGTGGCAGGCGGTGCGGGGGCGCGGCGCGAGCGGACCCGGGAAGGAACGTCGGGCATAATGGTCCTCGTCCTGGTGGGCGTCCTCCTCTTGCTCATGGCGCTGGAGTTCCCCGTGGCCTTCGCCATGACCGGGGCCTCCGCCGTCTACATCCTCTTGCAAGGGGGAATCCCGCTGGTCGTCATGGCCCAGCGGGTCACCGTGGGTGTGGATTCCTTCGTCCTGCTGGCCATCCCGTTCTTCTTCCTGGCCGGCGAGCTGATGAACCAGGGGGGCATCACCAAGCGGCTGATAGATCTGGCCCAGGCTCTGGTCGGTGGCATCCGCGGCGGCCTGGGCCACGTGACCGTGGTCACCA
Source organism: Candidatus Methylomirabilota bacterium (assembly GCA_016180655.1). Classification (GTDB taxonomy): domain Bacteria; phylum Methylomirabilota; class Methylomirabilia; order Methylomirabilales; family 2-02-FULL-66-22; genus 2-02-FULL-66-22. The sequence goes on from JACPAT010000128.1 coordinate 9,120, forward strand.
ACATGATCATGGCGGGCATGTCCGGGTCGGCCGTGGCGGACGCCACGGGCACGGGCGCCGTCCTGATCCCTGCCATGGAACGGGCCGGCTACCCCCGCATCTTCTCCGCGGCCCTGGTGGGCGCCGCCTCCACTATCGGGCCCGTCATCCCGCCCAGCATCCCCTTCGTGATCTACGGGGGGATCACCGGGGTCTCGGTGGGACGGCTGTTCCTCGGCGGGGTCATTCCCGGCGTCCTGATGGGCCTGTTCATGATGGGCGCGGTGTACGTGGTGGCCAGGCGGCGGGGGTACCGGGCCGAGGGGTGGCTCACTCTCTCCGGGGCGCTGCGGAACATCTGGCGCGCCATCCCGGTGATGCTCTTCCCCGTGATCATCCTGGGCGGCATCTTCAGCGGTATCGTGACGCCCACCGAGGCAGCCGTGATCGCGGTGGTGTACGCCGCCATCCTGGCGATCCTGGTATACCGAGAGCTGAGTCTCCGCAAACTCGTGGACGTCCTCACGACCGTGGCGGGGAACACGGCCAAGATCACCTTCATCATCGCCAGCGCGTCACTCTACGGATGGCTCCTGGCCCGGGAGGGCGTCCCCCAGTTGTTCACAGGCTTCTTCCTGTCCATCTCGCGGGAGCCCTGGGTCATCCTCCTGATGGTGAACATGCTGCTGCTCGTTCTGGGCAGCCTCATGGAGACGACCGCCATCCTGGTGATTCTGACCCCCGTCCTCATGGACCTGATCACGAAGGTAGGGATTGATCCGGTACACTTCGGCGTGGTCCTCACCCTCAACCTGATGATCGGCCTCCTGACCCCGCCGGTGGGCATGGTCCTGTACGTGATGGTCAGCCTGGCCAAGGTGTCCGTCACCGAGTTCACCAGGGAGTGTGCGATCTTCATGCTGGCCCTGCTGGTCGTCCTGGCCCTGATCACCTACGTGCCCGGCCTGGTCACATTCCTGCCACGGATCGTCATGGGGCGGTAACCTCCGGGATCAGGGGCCGGGGGGTCGGTCCGCCAGAGGCGGACTGGCCCCCGAACCCAGGGCGCCGGTGTCGTGGTGGTCGGGTGCTCGAAATTATCGGAGGAAGAAACATGGCGCAGACGGTGGTCGGCTTCATCGGCCTCGGCATCATGGGCGGGCGCATGGCCAAGAACGTTCTGAAGGCCGGGGTTGCCCTGCGGGCCTACAATCGGACGGCCGCCAAGGCCGAGGAGGTCCGCCGCCTGGGCGCGACGGTGGTAGCCTCGCCGCGGGAGGCGGCGGCCGGGGCCGACGCGGTGATCATCATGGTGGCCGATCCGCCCGCTCTGGCGGCCGTCCTGGAGGGGCCCGACGGCGCCCTGGCCGCCTGCCGGCCGGGGACCCTGGTCATTGACATGAGCACGGTGGATCCGGAAACCAGCCGGGCCATGGAGGCCAAGGCAGCCTCCCTCGGCCTCCGCTATCTCGAGGCCCCGGTGACCGGGGGCGTCGGGGCGGCGGAGCAAGGGACCCTGCTCATCATGGCCGGCGGATCGCGGGAGAATTTCGCCGCGGCAAAGCCGCTGCTGGAGACGATGGGCCGGAAGATCCTGCACGTGGGACCGATGGGATCTGGCTCGGTGATGAAACTTGCCACCAACCTTGTCGCCTCCAGCATCTACACGGCCATGGCCGAGGCGCTGGTCTTCGCCACCAAGGCCGGGTTGGATCCGGCCCTGGTCGCCGAGGTCCTGGCGGAGCGGTCCCCGCTCATCGCCAGCGCTGCCCCCCGGGTCTTGGCCGGGCAGTTCACCGCCTTCTTCCCGTTACGGCTCTCCCACAAGGACGTCCACCTGGCCCTGGCCACGGCGCAGAGCCTGGGCGTCCCCCTGTTCGGCCTGGGCACGGTGGGCCACCTCCAGACGGCCGCCCTGGCCAAGGGGCTAGGGGACCTGGACCAGATCGCGACGATCCAGGTGCTCGAAGAGATCGCGGGCGTCCAGGTCAGGACGCCGCCCACAGCCATTCGGTCTCCAGATTGATGTCCGCGGGTTGACAGGCGGCGCGTGATGCACATAGACTCTGCCCGCTTTGCCCACTCCACAATCCAGTCCCCTGGTGGCTCGTGTTCCGGGCCTCCGTCGCGGACCTGACCCGGCTGCTCGAGGGAGAGAATGGTCGAGACCGAGGTGGACCTGACGCTGGTGGAGCGGCTGCGGAGCGGCGACGCGGCCGCGCTCGAGCCGCTGATGGAGCGGTACGCGTCACGGATCTACCGCCTGGCGTACGGCATCACCCGCAACGAAGCCGACGCGGAAGAGGTGGTCCAGGATGTCTTCCTGACCATCTTCCGCAAGATCCACACGTTCGAGGGGAGGGCCGCCCTGGGAAGCTGGATCTACCGGGTCACCACCAACGCGGCCCTGATCAAGCGACGGGGCCAGCGGACGGAGCGCGAGGTCTCGCTCGACTCCCGGCTCCCGGCCTTCCTCCCCGACGGCCACCGGGCAGGCGATTCCGCCCTCGGCGGGGCGGACTGGTCCCAGACGCCCGAGGCGGACCTGCTCTCCCGGGAGACCCGGGCGATCCTGGACCGGGCGATCGATGCCCTGCCGGCGCAGTACCGGGCGGTCCTGGTCCTGCGGGACGTGGAGGGCCTCTCCAACGAGGAGGTGGCCGAGGCGGTGGGCGACTCGGTGGCGGCCGTGAAGTCCCGCGTGCACCGGGCGCGCCTCGTGCTTCGCGAGGAGCTGACCCGGCACCTGGGCCCGCGGCAACGGGGCGCGACGTAGGAATCCCGCATGCTCACGTGCAAGGAATTCATCGAAGACTTCCTGGCCGACTACCTGGATGCCGGCCTGAGCCCCGAGGTGGTGGCGGACCTGGAACGGCATCTGGCGAACTGCCCGCCGTGCCTGACCTACCTGAACACCTACAAACGGACTCGCGAGCTGGTGAGCCGGACAGCCGCCGAGATGCCCCCGGAGATGAAGGCCATCCTCCGCAAGTTCCTGCTGGAGCAACTTGCCAAAGACAAGACCTGATCCCTCTCCTTCGCTCCCCTGCCCCCGTGCTCCGTTCAGCCTGTTCCTGTTTTCCCCCGGCCCCCGTTCCCTGGGCTCTCTCTGGAGGAGGCGCGACATGAAGATCATAGACCTGGAGACCACCCTGGTGGACACCAGGGGCCTCATCAAATGGGTGTTCGTGAAGCTCAGCACCGATGAAGGAATCGTAGGCTACGGCGAGGCGGGCAACGCCTTCCGCGAGCGCGCCCAGGCCGCCGCTGTGCAGGAGCTGAAGCCCCTGGTGGTGGGCCGGGACCCCTTCGAGATCCGCGCCTTCTGGAACCACGCGTACAAGACGCACCTGGATGTGCGCGGCCCCAGCTCCCTCCATGTCTCGGCCATGGCTGCCATCGAATTCGCTATGTGGGACATCGTGGGCAAGGCGCTCAATACCCCCCTGTACAACCTGCTGGGCGGAAAGTGCCGGGACACGGTGCGCGCCTACCTTCACGCCCAAGTCTGGGGCGGGAAGGTCGAGCCTGGGCCTGAGGTGTACGTCGAGCTGGCGCGCCGGTGCGTGGCCGAGGGATTCTCCACCGTCAAGTTCGACCCCTTCTGGTTCGCCGTCCCCAGCGACGCCAACATCAGCCGGGATGAGCTGCGCCGGGTCGTGAAGATCGTCAGCGCCGTGCGCCAGGCGGTGGGCGACGACGTGGACGTGGGGATCGAGTTCCATGCCAAGTTCAACACGCCGGCCGCTATCCGGATCGGACTCGCCCTGGAGGAGTTCGACCCCTTCTTCATCGAGGAGCCGACCGGCTCGGAGGACCTGGACGCGCTGCGGATGGTGGAGGACAGCCTGAAGGCGCCGGTGGCCTCCGGTGAGCGGCTGGTCACCCGCTATGCCTTCAAGCCGATGATCGACCGACACGCCGTGGACATCCTCCAGGTGGACCCCGGCCGGACCGGCGGGCTCTTGGAGAGCCGGATCGTGGCCGACATGGCGGAGGTGGCCTTCATGCCCGTGCTGGTGCACCAGCCGTACGGCCCGGTGTACGACGCCATGGCGGTGCAGCTTGCCGCCATGATCCCGAACCTCCTGGCCGTGGAGTGGCCCAAGTACTACTACTCAGTGGAGCCGCCCGACCTCCGAGTCCGGCTCGTCAAGGAGCCGCTCGGCGTGGAAAACGGCTACGTGCGGGTGCCCACGGCACCGGGACTGGGAGTGGAGCTGAACGAGGACGCGGTAGCGCGATATCGCGTCGAGTGGTAGTTGCAGGGAGGTGCCTGGCCTCCCTCCGTGCCCCTGGCATCCGCCGTGGCTGCCGCGTGGGCGGCTCGTCGCAAGAGCAAGAAAGGCCTGACGTCAGGCTGGATCTGGGAAGCGGGGGGAGAACCGCGGCTCGCCGATTGCGGCCGACTAGGGATGAGGGTGGCTGTAACGCAGGTGACGAGAGGAGCACCGCCGATGACTGGAGCAATGGGGGTCGCGATCGTGACCGGCGCGTCCCGAGGGATCGGCCGGGCCATCGCTGCCGGGCTGGCCGCGACGGGCTATCGCATCATCATGAGCTACCGGGATCGCGATGGTCAGGCGAACGACCTTGTTGAGAAAATCCGCACCTCGGGCGGCGAGGCCATCGCCGTCCGGGCAGATGTGGGGTTGCCCGCCGAGGCAGACGCACTGGTGCGCACCGCACTCCACCGCTTCGGCCAGGTTGACGTCCTGGTGAACAATGCCGGGGTGCATTTTCCAGGTGTTCCCCTTGCCGCCGTGCGGTGGGAGGATTGGGAGCGGATCCTCCAGGTAAACTTGAGCGGCCCGCTCCGGCTCATCCAGGCGGTGGTCCCCCACATGCGGGAACGACGGCACGGCCACATCGTCAACATCTCCTCCAACGTGAGCCAGCGGCTCCCTGCGGGCAGCGGGCCCTACACCGTGTCGAAGGTGGGCCTGGAGGCGTTGACCCGGACCCTGGCCAAGGAAGAGGGCCCGCATGGCATCCGGGTGAACGCCATCGCTCCAGGACCCATCAGAACAGACATGCTCGAGGAGTCCCTGAAGGTGATGGGGCCGGAGGGCTCAGAGGTGTTCATCCGCTCGGTTCCGCTCGGGCGGGCGGGCCGCCCCGAGGAGATCGCCAGCGTCGTCGTCTTCCTGGTTTCCGATGCGGCGAGCTACCTCACAGGCCAGGTCATCTATGTGAACGGCGGCGGCCCCGGGGGGTAGCGCTCTTACTCTGAAATCCGCGACAGGTCTACGGAACAGTCAAGGGTACCCGAACATCCTGGAAGTAGCCGAGTGCGGAATGTCCGGAGAGCCGCGGTGCGAGAACGGCGGAAACGGGAAGAGGACCTCAACGCGGTAAGCGGAATGACCGGCAGAGCCAGGATTGATATAAGGTTAGATTCCAGCGAGGTTGTCCGTGCTGCGCCAGAGGTACCAGCAGGCCACGCTGCAGTAGGGATGCCACTTCTTCCCGATCTTCTCCACCTTGGCGTGCGTGGGCAAGACTCGGAGCCGATAGCCCCTCCGGATGGCGGATCGGATCCCGAGGTCTCCTGTCGCCAGGACATCGGGACGGCGCAGAGCGAAGAGGAGGAACATCTGCGCTGTCCAGACGCCAACGCCCTTCGCAGCGGTCAGGTGATCGATCACCGCTTCATCGGAGAGACGGGAAAGTCGCCTGAAATTGATGCTGCCCGCCTGAGTCTTCTCCGCGATATCCCGAAGGTACTTCGTTTTCTGCTGCGAAAGGCCGACCCGCCGCAAGTCCTCGCCGCCCAGGGCAAGGATCCCCTCAGGCGTCATCCGCGAAGCGGCTCCAGCGGCCCCCTTGAGGCGGGCGAAGATGGCCCTCGCCGACTTGCCACTGAGCTGCTGGAAGACAATGCTTCGCGCCAGCGTCTCGAAGTCGGGCTCGGCGTATTGAATCCTATAGGGCCCTACCCGCTCGATGATCGCACGCAGGACCGGGTCCGCTTGTTTCAGATGGAGAATCGCTCGTCGCATAGGAGACCTCGGGACGCAGTAGAAGAAGGGCGGAGCCCCTGGGCGGCGTAGCCTCCGCCCACGGAGAGAATCGTCCCGGTGACCACGAACGTATTAGGGGACGGATTAGGGGACGTTGCAGTTTACGTCGTCTTATGGAATTTCCCCAGGAGCCGCTGCCACTCCTGGGCCTGCGCCGCCCCCCGCCGCGCTGCCTGGTAGACCACGGCCGGATGGAGGCCCAGCACCGGGGCGAGGGGCCGTCCCGGACGGCCGAGGCGCTCCACCCAGAGGTAGGCGATCCCGGCCCGGGCGCGCGTAACTGCCGGGGTGCGGCCGCCCCCCTGGAGGGCGGCCGGGTCGATCCCCAGGTGAGCGCAGACGCGGCCGACCAGGGTGGCGAGCGCGAGGCGGCGCGCTCTCGCGGGGTGGGCGCTCTCGGCCTCCCGCCGGAGCTGGTCCACGAAGGCAGGGCTCCCGAGAATGCGCTCATCCCCCGCGTAGGCCTCCCGCCCCCGGCGGAGGGCGGCCACGGCGGCCCAGCCGCCCAAGCTGCGCAGCAGGTCGCCCCCCTGGAGGTCGGGCCGGCGCCCCTGCGGGATGCCCTCCGCCACGAAGGCCCGGTAGGCGCGCCGGGCCCGCGGGCTCGTCGGGCCGAACTGCCGCAGGATCGTTCGCGTGTCCTGCCAGGGCCTGGAGACGGTTCCCAGGAGGGCGCTGTGGCCGGTCCAGGGATAGCGGTCGAGCGCGGTGAGATCGGGCAGCGCCTGCGCCCGGAGGGGATTCAGGTGGAGGTAGCGAACGAGTTCGAGGAGGTACGGTTCCTCCTCCACCACGATGGACTTGTACCGATTCTGGAAAAGGTGCCCGACGCGCTTGTGGCGGCGGTTGAAGGCTCCCGCATAGCCTGTGAGGAGGCTTCGCATGCTCCGGGCGAGGGGCCGCGTCCCGGTGCGAACCAAGAGGTGGGCGTGATTGGGGAGGAGCGCCCAGGCGTAGATGGTGAGAGCCCCCTGCTCTGCCACCCTGGCGAGGCGGGCGACGAAGTCGGCCCGGTCCCGGTCGTCGCGGAAGATGGTCCTCCGCTCGATCCCCCGCACCATGACGTGGTGGAGGGTGTCAGGAGCATCCAAGCGGGCCTGGCGAGGCATCGGAGCTCCAGATTAGCACAAGGCGACCAAGACTGTCGGGTAGAGCGCCGGGTTACCCCGGCGCCCCCCCACGGGTAGGGTCGAGGACTGGCGCGGTACCCCGTAGGCTCCCCTTGGCTGTGTCCGCCGTTTCCAGCTTCGTGCCCGGTTAGGGGTCGCCGTGAGCCCGTCTCCAGCCCCCGCCACGTCAAACCCGGCGGGCCGATTTCCGGCACCGGGCTTTCCTGCTCGCTTCACCTCAAGGGTTATGGGACCTATCGACTGGGAGCGCTTTCAGGCGCCGACCAAGGGCCGTACTTGGTAATCCGGATACAGCCCGAGGGCCCCATACAGCCACGCCCTACTCCACCTCTTCCAGCCGAAGCCCCGACGATTCTTCGCCCGCATCAGATGACGCCGCACCTTCCGCTCGACCCAGTCCCTCACGTAGGCAAAGCTCCGGGCCGCATGCCCGATCCGGAAGTAGTTCACCCAGCCCCGCAGGATCGGGGTGATCACCGCGATCACCCGCCCCACCGGCTGGGACTGGAAGCGTCGGAATACGTCCTGGAGCTTGCGCAGCAACGCGGTCCGCTGTTTCAGCTTCGGCGTGTACTGCGGCCGCCAGACGCCCCGCAGGGAGCGGACGCGCCGGAAGTCAAAGCCCAGGAACCCGAAGCGCTCTCCCTGGCTCAGGTCCACGATCCGGCTCTTTTCCTCGTTCAGGCGGAGGTCCAGCTTCGCAAACTCCTCTCGTAGTCGTCTGCTCACCGCTTGGAGCAACCAGTCATGGCGACGGTAGCCGTCCACGAGGATCACCAGATCGTCGGCAAAGCGCGCGTATTCCACATACGTGTACTTGCCGCTCCGGGTCACCTCCTTGGCCCGCTCCAGCATGCCCTCCACCTCCGTGAGGTAGACGTTAGCCAGCAGCGGCGAGATCACCCCGCCCTGGGGGACCCCGCGTTTCCCGGCAGCCTTCAGCATCAGCTTGAGCAAGTGCAGGATCTCCCCGTCGCAGACCCGGCGGGCCACCTTCGCAAGGAGCCGGTCGTGCCGCACCGTGTCGAAGTAGGCGGCGAGGTCCACGTCGATGATCCGCGTCTTGTTCCGCACGATGGCCTGGGCCACCCGCGCTATCGCCTGATGTGCTGTTCGCTTGGGGCGATATCCATACGACCCGTCGTGGAAGTCCGCTTCAAAGATGGGCTCCAAAATCAGCTTGAGCGCCCCCTGCACCACGCGGTCGCGGATGGCGGGGATCCCCAAGACGCGGACCTTGCCCCCGTCTTTCGGAATTGCCACCTTCCGGTTCCGAAGTGGCCGATAGGTGCGGGTCTGCAGTTCCCTCTGCAGTTGCGCGAGAAACGGCTCCACGCCGGCCTCCTCGATAGCCTCGAAGGTCACCCCGTCAATGCCCGGGGCCCCGTCATTACTCTTGGCCATCGCGTAGGCCGCGCGCAGCGTCTCCCCCGTGCAGACATGGACATACAGGCCCCAGAATCGCCAGGTCGTCTCAGCCTTCGCCTTGACGTAGATCCTCCGCCGCAGGTCCTGCAGACTGCTGGGTGTCTTTATCATCCCACCCCTGCCTTCCGTGTTGCCGGAGGAGTACGAGCAGTAGGGTCCCTTGGCTCCAGCGGCATTACCCGCCTTCCTCGCTACTCCGGACCCTTCCGCCACCCTCTCGTCTTCCGCCCACTTCCCAGGAGTACTGGTTATAGGGCGTACCTGGCTCCGCCGCTTTCGCGGTGGGACGAGGAGGGCTTCTCCAGTTGCTCGGCGCGTCCTGGTCACCGTGCCGTCGCTCCCACCCCGCCGGAGGGGCTCGCCGCGTCAGCCAGCCTGCGACGGTCCCTGCTGCCTTCGCCCTTGGGTTGGGGGCTCGGCCTCCGGGGCTTCGCACTTTCGGGGCCACCTGTGCGTTCACTTTCGTTACGGCCCGGTGACTCGCTCACCATCCCGGGGATGGCTTCGTCGATGGGCTTCAGGGCCTTGGTTTCCCTCCTCCCTGCCATCCAAGCTACGGGGCGTCTGGCTCTTGCCCCGGCGGGACTACCTCCCGCTGAACGCGCCAGCCTTCGCTGGACGCACAACCCGGCGTGCGGATTTCCTGCACCGGGCTCTTCGAACCAGCTCACCCAAGTGGGGTCGAGTCGCCAGAACCACGGGGACATGGGACTGGGCCTCTGTGTGCCCGCCATGCGTAATTTGACGATACGCTGGTCCGTCGGCCCCTTCCCTCCACGGGCATTACCCCGCTTCCCCGGT
>JACPAT010000201.1 GCA_016180655.1 Candidatus Methylomirabilota bacterium
CAGTGCGTCCTGACTCGCGGCTCTCGGCTCGCGGCCCTCCCTACTCCTTCTGCCTCGACCAGAGCACATTGTATCCATCGACGAAGGCGTTCACCGAGGCCACGATGATGTCCGGCGACGTCCCCGTCGCCACCACGCGGTTGTTCTTGGTGTCCTTCATCGTGATGGTCGTCTCCACCGAGGCATCCGTCCCGGGCGAGTTGATCTCCACCTGAAAGTCCACCAGGTCAAAGAAGAGTTTTCCCCGGCTCTCGGCCGCGGTCTTCAGGGCGTTCACCACGGCATCCACCGGGCCGACGCCCGTGGCGGCCGCGCTCACCCGCTCGCCGTCGAAGGTGATCCAGACCTTGGCCTCCGCCTTCCCCTTCATGGAGGTCGTGACCTGGAAATCCTCGACCTGCAGGATGGGCCGTTGCTCCTGGCGGGCCTTGAGGACGTTCTCCACGATGTACTGCAGGTCGGCCTTGGTGATGACCTTTCCCTTCTTGACGAAGTCGGCCACCAGGCCCGTCACCCGATGGGCGTAGTCGGCCGTCAGTTTCACCCCCAACTCCTGCCGGACCGTCTCGGCCACCTTCGGCTGGGAGGGGACCTCGCTGAAGATGCTGCGGCCTCCGTCCTTGGCTGCCGCGGCGCGGATCTCGTACAGGCGGAGCTTGAGAAACTTGTCCACCTCGGCCATGGTGGGCTCGATGGTGGCGGGGGACGGCAGGACGCGCAAGGCGGCCTTGGGATCCTTGAGCCCGTTCCCGGTGGCCAGACAGACGACCACCTCGTCCGGACGGATGCGCCCTGTGGTCAAGAGCGCCGAGAGGGTGGCGATGGGTATGGCCCCGGCCGGCTCCACGAAGATGCTCTCCAGGTGCGCCAGCTGCTGCTGGGCCTCCAGGATCTCGGCGTCGGTCAGGATGACCCCGCATCCGCCCGATTCCCGGAGGGCCGCCAGCGCCTTCAGCCCATCCACCGGATCGCCCGCCGCGACTGCGGTGCACACCGTGAATGGCTTCTCCACCGCCGCCACGTGCTCGGCCCCTTGCTGGAAGGCCGCCACGATGGGCGAACAGCCATCCGGCTGCACCCCGATCATCCGGGGCAGGCGGTCAACGAAGCCCAGCTCGTAGAATTCCTTGAAGCCTTTCCAGAGGGCCGCCATGTTGGTCCCGCAGCCCATGGGAACGATGACCGCGGCGGGCGCCTGCCAGTCCAGCTGCTCGATGATCTCGAAGGCCTGCGACTTCTGTCCCTCCACCCGGAAGGCATAGTCCCCGGCGAGGTAGAACCCGTGGCGGTCGCTGGTCTCCTCGGCCAGGCGAGCGGCGTCGGTATAGGTGCCGCGCACCTGGATCAGGCGCGCCCCGTACGACAGCGCCTGGGCCATCTTCCCGATGGCTGTCCCCTCGGGGACCAGGACGTAACACGGCAGACCCGCGATGGAGGCATAGGCGGCCACCGAGGCGGCCATGTTCCCGGTCGAGGCCACACAGACCGCCTTGGCCCCCTGCTCCTTGGCCTTGGTGAGTTCCACCAGGCTGCCCCGATCCTTGAAGACGCCCGTCGGGTTCGCCCCCTCGTTCTTGATATACAGGTTGCGAAGGCCGGACTGCTCCGCCAGTCGCGTGCAGCGGTACAGCGGCGTTCCGCCCTCGTCCATCGAGACCACTAGGTCGAGGTTGAGGAGCGGGTAGAAGTCAAGGTACTTGAGGGCCTTGACCGGTGAGGTCCGCAGGGAGTAGCGGTTCAGGCGGGAGCGGATGTAGTCGTAGTCGTAGCGGACGTTCAGCGGCCGGCGACAGACCGGGCAGCGGGTGCTGCTCTCCGTCTCCCGGACCACCTTGCCGCAGGAGATGCAGTGAAGCTCATAAAAAAGGGTACCGTTCTTGCGGTTGCGACTGCGCGTCATGCCCCCCTCACCGGCGAAAAATCCGGCGCAGTCTAGCCGCAAAGTGCTGAAGTGTCAAGGTCCTTCGAGCCTTCGGGTGACGATATCATTCGGGAGCAGACGAAAAGGTCCGCCATTGTATGGGAGGAAACACAAGTGAAAGCGGGGGTTGGGGGTCAGGGGTCAGGGATCAGGGTGGAACCAGGTGTTCCTGGGATGTTGCGTCCATCCACGGCGTAACGAGACCGGTCGATTCAGAGAATGGTGCGCCCTCCGTCCACCGGAAGGACCGCGCCTGTGATGAACGACGCTTCCTCAGATGCGAGGAACAAAATGGCCCGCGCCACCTCCTCTGGATGGCCGGTGCGACCCAACGGACACACCTTGGCCCAGCCGGCGAACTGTGTCTCCACCTCTTCCTTCGTTCCAGACCCCCAGACCATAGGCGTGTCAATGAACCCGGGACAGACGCAGTTGACGCGGATTCCGTGGGGGCCCCCCTCCAGCGCCGCCATCCGGGTTAGTTGAAGCAGGCCGGCCTTGGAGGGTGCGTAGGCCCCGCGATTCTCCTTGATCCGGAGGGCCATCCGCGAGGCGAGGTGAACGATGGCACCGCCACCCTGCTGCCGCATGACTCCCATGACCGCCTTGGTCAACAGGAAGGCCCCCGTGAGATTGACCTGCAAGACCTCGTTCCACTCCGCTTCCAAGGTGTCCTCCAGCCGGCGCACCCGCAGGATGCCGGCTGAATTGACTAAAACATCTATCCTCCCGAAGACGTTCCGCGTGCGCTCCACCGCCGCCTGAACCTGGTCCCAGCGGGCGACATCGCAGCCGCACGCCTCCGCTCGACCGCCCTTCCGCACAATCCGCTCCGCCGTGGCCTTCGCCGATGCCTCGTTCACATCGGCCACCATCACGGCGCCGCCCCGTTCGGCGAAGAGCTCGCACGTGGCGCGGCCGATCCCCGATCCGCCGCCGACAGCCAGCGCCACCCTCCTTGTGAAGTTCATTTTGTTCCTTCTACTCTACCGATGTGTGAGGCCCCCAAGCACGGAGTTTCCTCGAACGCAATCCGGACCGCAGATTCCCCCTCACCCTGGCCCTCTCCCACATTGGGGAGAGGGGGAAACAAGGGGGGGCCTCTGACTGGGGGAGAGAGGGAAACCAAGGGGGACCCTCCCCTCCTGGTGAGAGGGATGGAATGCGAGGCAGTACGCGAGAGGTTCTTGGCAGCAAAGGGGACGTTGCCACTTTACGCAGCAAAGGGGACGTTGCCACTTTAGTCACCTTACGCCTTCCGCACACCGTTCCAGATCCTCGTGGCACCCGACCCCTGATTGCTGAAAACACTCAAAGAATGGTCCGACCCCCATCCACCGGGAGGGTCACACCCGTGATGAACGACGCTTCGTCAGAGGCAAGAAATAGCATGGCCCGGGCGACCTCGTCGGGATGGCCGGCGCGGGCCAGGGGACACACCTTGGCCCAGCCGGCGAACTGGGCCTCCACCTCCTCCTTCGACCCCGACCCCCACACCATGGGCGTATCAATGAATCCAGGGCAGACGCAGTTGACCAGGATGCCGTGCAGCGCGCCTTCCAGCGCGGCCATCGCGGTCAACTGGAGAATCCCCGCCTTGGATGCGGCATACGCCCCGTGCTCTTCCTTCACCCGGATGGCCATCCGGGAGGCGATGTGCACGATGGATCCTCCCCCCTGCTGCCGCATGAATCGCATCGCCGCCTTGGTCAGCAGGAAGGCGCCGGTCAGGTTGACCTGCACGACCTCGTTCCACTCCATCTCGGACATGTCCTCCAACCGCTTGATCCGAAGGATGCCGGCGCAGTTGACCAGGACATCCAATCGCCCGAAGAGCCGCCGGGCGGTGTCAACCGCCGCCTGCGCATCGTCCCAGCGGGTCACGTCACAGCCACACGCCTCGGCCCGGCCCCCCTTCTTCGCGATGCCCTCGGCCGTCGCCTTGGCCGCTGCTTCGTTCAGGTCGGCCAC
>JACPAT010000202.1 GCA_016180655.1 Candidatus Methylomirabilota bacterium
GCCGCCTCGACGGGATCCTTCGCCGCCAGGATCGGGCGCCCCACGACCACGTAGTCCGCGCCGGCGCGGATCGCCTCGCCCGGGGTCATCACCCGGCGCTGGTCGCCCCGCTCCGCCCCGGCCGGCCGGACCCCCGGCGTGACGATGAGGAAGCCGGGGCCGCACGCCTGCCGGATGTCGGCGATCTCGTGGGGCGAGGCCACAACCCCGTCCAGCCCGGCGGCCTTGGCCTCTCGCGCCAGGTGCAGCACGTGGTCCCGCAGCGTCCGGACGGTCCCGAGGGTCGCCTGGAGATCTTTCTCCTCCAGGCTCGTCAGGACGGTGACGCCCAAGACGAGGGTCCGCCCACCCGCGCCAGTCGCGGCCGCGGCCATCATGGCCGGGCCGCCACTGGCGTGCACGTTCAGCATCCAGACCCCCAGGCTCGTGGCCGCCGCCACCGCTCCCCCCACGGTGTTGGGAATGTCGTGGAACTTCAGGTCCAGGAATACCCGCAGGCCGAGGTCGTGCATGGCATGAACCGCGCGCGGCCCCTCGGCCGTGAAGAGCTGGCTCCCGATCTTGACGGCGGCCAGGTGGGGGGCGAGCCGCCGGGCCAGTTCCGTGGCCTCGGAGAGCGTCGGGACATCCAGAGCCACGATCAGGCGGCTGGTCGGATCAGGCATGCCGAACTCCGTTCCGCTCAGTGCTTCTGGCCAGAATTACGGTGACGTATTGTCTCGACGCAGCCTTTCGATCCCCTCTCCCCACTGCGGGAGAGGGCCAGGGTGAGGGGGCAGAAATGCGTGTCACCGTATTTGCGTTCCGCAGCACTTAGCCTTCCGCAGCGTTTAGCCTGATCCGGCCTTGAACGTGCGGAAGCGCACGGTCGAATCGGGCAGGCAGAACTTGTCAATCTCGGACAGCTCCAGCTCGTGAATCTCGGCCGTGCCCCCCTCGACGTCGCGGAATGCGGCCACGGCACCCACCAGCGAATCGATGTCGGTCCGGGTGAAGCGGAGGAGGTTGACCCAGGCGAAATCAATATCCACGTCCAGGGTGGGCAGCGGCGCCACGCGGAAAGCGGCCAAGGCCTCCCCCATGGCCAGACGGAACATCCCGAGAGTGGGGGCGTCGTAGAACCCCTGGACGAAGACGGCGGACCGGTTGCAGTTCACGCCCCGAAAGTGCACCGCGAGCGGAGGCAGATCGGCGATCAGGCGGCTCAGGATTTCGCCGATCGCCCGGATGTCGGCATCCACGCGCGTGTATTTGCCGTAGTCGTAGATGCCCCGGATCGTGAAGTGGAACGAGGACGGGGGATACGCGAAGGCCGGACCGGCGCGGAGCAGCCGGGCCTGCACGTCCAGGAGCGCCGGGTGGAGTGTCGGAGGAATCCGCGCCAAGAGCGTGAGGCAGCGGCGCTGGTCCTCTTCCATCCGGTCGAGGAACGGATCTACCTGGGCCTCGCCCCGCAAAAGTCGGGTGCGGTTCAAGCGCCACATCTCTTCGGTGAGGCGCTCCTGGGCCGCCCGGTACGGGCTGATGGGCGTGGAATTGGGTGGACGTTTGCGCATTGCTTCTCCGAAGCCGCCGTAGCCTATCACGGAGCCGGAATGAGCGTCAATGAACGGCAAGAGCAACTGCAAGAGCAACTACAGGGCCAGGGGCCGGGGGTCAGGGGTCGGTCCCCCAACCCCCAATCCCCAACCCCAATTCTTTCAGGCCGATGGCTGCCTTTGCCAGCCGTTGACATCGAGCCGGGGGTCGGCATACAGTGACGACATGTTGCGCGTCTGGACGAGCACTGTCACTGGCATCTCGCTTGCTCTCATCGCCTCGGGAGCGGCCGCGTTCCACACCGCCCCTGCGGTCCGCGCGGGGATGCTGCGGGCGACCGACCTGATCCTGAACCTGGACGTGAACGAGGCCGAGACGGAGTGCCAGGCCCTGTTGTCGCTGCCCCATGGGGAGGCGGCGGGCCAGTTCTGCCTCGGCCTGGTGACGCTGACCCGGGCGGAGGACAAGGACGATCCCAACCCCGACCTGGACCGCTTCCTCGCGCAAGCGACGGACGCCATCTCGGTTGCCGAGACGTTGGAGCGCGCACAACCCACGGACGCCGAGGTGAAACTGCTCCTCGGCCTTGCTCACGGCAGCAAGGCCCTGGCCGATGGCGCGCGCAAGAACTACCTGGCGGCGTTTCAGGCGCTGCGCGAGGCGCACCGGCGCTTCCAGGAGGCCCTCCAGCTCGATCCGAACCTGGTGGACGCCTACTACGGGGTCGGGCTCTACAACTTTTCCCTGGGGCGGTTGCCGGCCCTGCTGAAGCCGCTGGTCACGATCGTCCTGCCGCGGGGCGATCCCGCCCACGGCCTTCCGGAGCTGGAGCGCGTGGCGGAGCAGGGGACCTCCCTCAAGATGACGGCGCGGGTGGCCCTGCTCCGCCTGTATGCGGGCCCCGAGGAGAAATACGCCGAGGCGCTGCGGCTGGGGCGGGACCTGCTCCAGCGGTACCCCGGGAACCCGGATCTCTACTTCGCCACGGCGCATGCGGCGTCGGAACTCGGTCGCACGGACGAGGCGCTGGAGATCGCGCGGCGCCTGTCGCGAAACATGGCCGAGGGTCGCCCCCACTTCACGCCGGATCTTTCGGCGAGATTCAACCAGCTCATGGGGAAGATCTACATGGACCACGGCGAATACGCCACGGCCCTCACGTTCTTCCAGCGCGCCGTCCAGGCCCCAACACCTGTGCGCTACCGCTGGGTCACGGCCTGGGCCTGGACCCGCTCGGGGATGGTCCACGACCTCCAGGGGGACCGCGAGGAGGCCGTTCGCCGCTATCGCAAGGCCCTGGCCGTGGAGGCCGAGGGCATCGCCAAGGATCTGGCCCGGCGCTACCTGGAGACGCCGTACCGCGGGCGCACCCGTCCCGCGTCGTGACTGAACTCGCCCGCCGCCAGGAAAGGAATCATCCCGAATGCCCAAGCGATCTGCTCACCGCCACGCACAGGAGCACACCGACAAGCCGGCCTCGCGCGGGTCCGCAGGCAACCCGTGGTTGCTGCACGCGGTGGTCTTCGTCTGCGGCGCCATCCTCATGGGGCTGGAGATCGTCGGGAGCCGGATCCTGGCCCCGTACTTCGGCAACTCCATCTTCGTGTGGGGGAGCCTCATCAGCGTGGTCCTGGCGGCGCTGAGCCTGGGCTACTGGCTGGGCGGGATCGTGGCGGACCGCTGGCCGCGCCTCCACGTCCTGGGCGTCCTCATCGCCATCCCGGGGATCATGATCGCGCTCTTGCCCTTCGCCTATCCCCCGCTGAACCGGGCCATCGCCGGAAGCGATCTGGGGGCGCGACTCAGCCCCCTCGTCTCCAGTCTCGTGCTGTTCCTCGTTCCCAGTGTGTTCCTGGGGACGATCTCGCCCTTCGCCGTACGGTTGCAGGCCCGGGCGGTCGCCTCCGTCGGGACGACGGCGGGCGGGCTCTACGCCGTGTCCACCGCCGGCAGCATCGCGGGCACCCTGCTCACGGCGTTCTACCTCATCACGGTCCTGGGGGTGGGGAAGATCGTCCACGGCCTCGGCCTTACCCTGCTGCTGGTGGCCGTGGCGGTCTTCCTGGGGGGACGGCGAGTCGCGCGGGCCGCGGTGGCGCTCGTGTGCGCCGGCGCGCTGCTGTGGGCCATGGTCTGGGAGGCGCGGACGCGGGCGGCGGAGCCGGGGCTCCTCCTGGACATGGATTCGTTCTACAACCACATCCACGTGGTGGACGACGGCGGCACGCGCTACATGGACTTCGACAATCTGCGGCAGAGCGCCATGCTCCTTCAGGATCCATGGGAGCTTCGGCTGCGTTATACCCGATTCCTGGCGCTGGCCCTGGCCTTCCAGCCCGAGCCCAAGCGGGCCTTGATCCTGGGCCTGGGCGGCGGATCCTTCCCCAAGCGTCTCTACCGGGACTTCCCCCAGGTCGTGGTGGACGCGGTGGACATTGACCCCGAGGTCCTGGCCATCGCCAGGCGCTACTTCCAGGTCCCCGAGGATCCGCGAATGCGCCTGCACCCCAAGGACGGGCGCCGCTTCGTCCGGGAGACGGACGCGAGGTACGACCTGATCTTCCTGGACGCCTACAATTCCGACACGATCCCGTTCCACCTGACGACCCGCGAGTTCTACCGGGAACTGGAGGCCCGCCTGGCCCCCGGCGGGATCGTGGTGTCCAACATCATCGGGAGCCTGCGGGGGCCCCAGAGCGCCTTCTTTCGGACCATGTACCGGACGCTGGCGGAGAGCTTTCCCACGGTTCACGTGATCCCGACCTACGACGTGAGCGGGGGCTTCCCGCTCAGCGAGATCAACATCATCCTGATCGCGACGCAGGGCCGAACCCGCCTGACCCGGGCCGAGCTGATGGCGCGGGTGGGCCGGGTCGGTGGAAGGCTGGTCCCGGCCTCGGACCTGGTGGAGTACGCGTCCCACCTGCTGGAGGTGCCCATCACGATCTCGGACGTACCCATCCTGACGGACGACTTCGCGCCCGTGGAGAGCCTGCGAGCGTCCTGAGGGGAGTGGCTAACCGCCAATCCCGCCACGGGGGGGACAAGAGCGCCAGTCCGCCGG
>JACPAT010000203.1 GCA_016180655.1 Candidatus Methylomirabilota bacterium
ACGCCCGCCGAGGGGCTGATGCGGTACCTGGAGTACACGCTCCTCTGGTACCATGTGGACGGCCGGGTCCGGGAACGGATCGGCTATTACGACTATGCGGTCTTTCCGTATACCTTCATCCGGGTCCAGGACGGCTGGGCGTTCGTCGCCGCCTACACCGATCCCAACTTTCACGCGCTGTGCCGGATCATGGAGCGGCCCGACCTGGCCCAGGACCCGCGGTTCTTGACGGTGTGGGAGCGCGTCCAGCGGGACAATGAGGAGGACCTCCGGAAGGAAATCGAGGCCTGGTCCCTCCAGCGGACCTCCGACGAGATCCTCCAGAAGGTCATGGCCGATCCCGGCCCCGGTGTGGTAGTCTTCGGCCGGGTGGAATCGCCCACCGAGGTCCTCTCGCGAGAGAACTGGTGGGAGCGCGGCTGCTTCCACAAGTTCTCGGACCCCGTGTACGGGGCCCTGACCCTGCAGATGCCGGTGTGGCGGATGACCGCGACGCCGCCACGGGTCCGCTGGGCCTGCCGGCCCGCCGGTTACCACAACGGCTACGTCTACCAGAAGTACGTTGGCCTGGGCCCGCGGCGCCTGGCCGAACTCAAGGACCAGGGGGTACTGTGATGACAGGAGGCTTCCCGAAGGCCGGCCAGGATGCCGGCGGACACTCCGATATGCTGGCCCAGTGGCAGGAGGAGCTGTCGCGCAATCTCCTCCGCATGCAGCACTTCGCCACGATGGTGCTGAACCCCGCGGAACCGGCGGTGGGACCGACCCCGCGCCAGGAGATCTACCGGAAGAACAAGTCGCGCCTGTACCGCTACGAGTCCTCCCGGAGGCACCGCACGCCGCTCCTGTTCGTCCCCAACCTGGGGATCAGCCGCCCGTATATCTTCGACCTCCTGCCGGGGGGGAGCTTCATCGAATACATGACCCGGCAGGGATTCGACTTCTACCTGCTGGACTGGGGGGTGTTCGGCCCCGAAGACAATTCCCTCAGCGTGGAGGATTGCGTGACCCGCATCCTGCCGCGGATGGCCAAGCACGTGCTCGCGTCCTCGGGGGCCACCGAGCTTTCGGTGCTGGGCTATTGCATGGGGGCTCCGCTCTCGGTGTGCTTCCTCGCCCAGTATCCCGAGGTGCCGGTCAAGAACTTCATCAACATGGCGGGACCCATTGACTTCTCCCAGGCGGGCCTCTTCAGCCGCTGGCTCGACCGGAAGTACTTCGACGTGGACCGCTTCGTGGACACCCTGGGGCAGATACCCGCGGACCTGGTCAAGGTCGGCTTCAAGCTGCTGAAACCGACCATGGACCTCACCACCGGGCTCAACCTCTGGTGGAACCTGTGGAACGACGGCTACGTGAAGGCGTTCCAGGCCCTGAACCGATGGGCCAACGAGTACGTGCCCTTCCCCGGCGAGTTCTTCCGCCAGTGGGTGAAGGACTTCTACCAGGAAAATCGCTTGTTCCGGGGGGAATTCCGGCTCGGGGGAAGCCCGGTCCGGCTCCAGACCATTCGCTGCCCGCTCTTCGTGGTCGGGGCAAAGGAGGACTACATCGCCCCGCCCGGTTGCGTGCGCGCCCTGCTCGACGTGGTGGGCAGCCAGGACAAGGAATACATCGAGCTCCCCGGCGGGCACATCTCCCTGATCGCGGGTCGGGGTGCCGCGATCCACTGCTGGCCCAAGGTTGCCGGTTGGCTGGCCCCGCGCTCCTGAGAGCACGATCGGGGGGAGCCCCAGAGGTGTCCCTCGGAGTGACGGCGGCACGGGAGGAGACGCGGTCATGGTAGAAAATGCAGGCACCCAAGCACTCTTCGACCTCTGGAAGAAGCAGATCGAGGAGGGGACCCAGGCCTGGACCCGGCTGACGGGCCAGGGCCAGGCCGTAGACCCCGCCCTGTTCTGGCGTCCGTTCATGGACCAGGGCATGGCGGCATGGTCCAAGCTCTTCACCCAGGGGCAAGTCACCCCGGACCAGATGACCCAGTGGAAGCAGTTCCTGGACCAGTGGATCGCGGCCTGGGGCAAGGTCCTCGAGCAGGCCATGGGAACGGAGGCCTTCGCTCAGGCCCTGGGGAAGCACCTGGAGCAGTGGCTCGCGATCCAGGCGCCGATGAAGAAGGTCGCCGACGAATCCACCGAGGCCACCCTGTCGGCGCTGGGGATCCCCTCCCGCTCCCAGGTGGTCGGAGTCGCCCGCCAGCTCGTCGAGGTGGAAGACCGCATCGAAAAGCTGGAGGACCGCCTGGACACCCTGATGGGGCGGATGGATGCCCTGTTCAGGGCCCTCGCCGACCACGAGGCGGCCGCTGCACGGCGCGCCGCCGGAAAGGAGGCGCAATGATCGGCCGGAGCATGGAACAGCTCGCGGTGGGGGACGTCGCGGCCCTCTCCCGCGTCGCGACGGCGCACGATCTCGCCGGCTTCGTGGATTCGGTGGGCGACCGGAACCCCGTCCACTCCGATCCTGCCTTCGCCGCGGCCACGCCCTTCCGCCCAGGAGCTGCGATTCCTCCGCCCCGTGAAGCTGGGTGACACGATCACCGCTCGCGTGGAGATCGCCGAGCTCGTACCCGAACGGAACCGGGCGCGCCTCAAGACGACCTGCCTGAACCAACGGGGGGAGGAGGTGCTGTCCGGAGAGGCGTGGGTCCTCCCGCCCAAGCAGCTCATCCACTACGTGGAGGAGCCACCGGGTGGCGCGGCCCTGTCCGGCTGGATGCTTCAGCCCTTCGCATGCGCCGCCCAGGTCCTGGCGTTCTGGTGGACGCTGGGCGCTTCCGCCTTCGCACTCGGGGTGGCCCCGGGCGGCCGCCACAGGGGGTAGCCAGGCCTCGATTCCCCGCCAGACGGCGTCGGAGATTCGCGCGCATCCGCCCTCTCCCCTCCAAGAGGCTTTTCCGCAGGATCCCCTTCATCTCAACCCAAGAATTTTTAGTCTGAATTCCTGGCATGCCCTCCCCGCGACGCATGCCCGCATGTGAGATAACACCTTGCTCGGGGTGACGCGTCGTGTTAAAGTCCTCTGGGAGGACGACAATGGCCTACGTGATCAGGCGATACGCAAATCGCAAGCTCTACGACGTCCAGGAGAGCCGCTATGTCACCCTCGAGGAGCTGGAGGAGCTGATTCGGATGGGAAAGGAAATCTCGGTCGTGGACGCGACCTCGGGAGATGATCTGACCTCGGTCACGCTGGCGCAGATCATCCTCGAGATCGAGCGGAACCGGCGCGCCGCGCTCCCCACCGCCTTCCTCCATCAGCTCATCAAGCACGGGGAGACCTGGCAGGACTTCGTGCAGACATCGCTTCGCGCAAGCATGGAAGGAATCATTACCAGTCAGCGAGAAGCCGATCGAATCTTCAGGGAGTGGGCGGCGCGGGCCGGCCTGACTCCAGCCGAGGAGCCAGCGGGAACCACGGAAAAAGCGCAGGAGCCTCCCCTGGAGTCGGAGAATCTTCGGAATGAAATGGACGCGCTGAAGGAAAAGCTGAGGGCGCTGGAGGAGAAGCTGAATCGGAAAGAGGGTGGGTAATCCCAGAGGGCCGGCTTGGATCGTCCGGCCCCCTGGGATCTTGTGCCTTGGTTAGTTCTGAGCCGGCGTGTAGAGAACCTTCACGTCTGCCGCCAGGCTGGTAAAGGTCTGCTGGATCTCTCGGGCCGTCTTCTCGGCCGTGGCCTGGAGCTGCTCGGCCGTCCGGGTGATTGCCTGCGCGTTCCCCTCCAGAAGCTTGAAGCTCTTCTGGGTCTCCTGAATCCCCTCGACCAGGCTCTTCTGGTACCACGCAGACGGGTCTTTCTGCAACTCGGCCAGATCGCCCTGCCGGCGCAGCCAGTAGCCCTGCCCCTCCTTCACCGCATCCAGGGCAGAGGACTGGAGCGTGGCAGAGAGCTGCACCCCCTCCTTGACCGCGCTGGCCGAGAGTTCTGACAGCTCCCGCGCGATCTTCTGGTTGGCGTTGGCCCAGAGGGAGAGTGCCTCCACGGCCTTGCCGGTGAACTGTGCAAACAACTCCTGCGCATCCTTCGTGCTCATGGCGTTTAGCCTCCTGTTCGGGTTCTTGGGTTGGATGATCTCCTCAACGCGACCGGAGGATAACGCAATGCGTTATAGTTTGTCAAGTTATTTTTGCACTGCGTCAACATTTTTCCGAATAAGGACGTAACTTATTGTAAAACAAGGGATGGGTGCCGCGCTGGTCCGGGAGATACGCGGGGAGGAGGTGGCGGGCTTTCCTCAGCGAACAGAGATGGCCTGGTAGTCCTTGCTCTTGCCTTCCGTGCTGGCGATCCCCCGCGAGGCGTCATTCAGTTTGGCCACGATCGACTCCGAGCCAAGCGCACCGATGTGCTTGTACGTGATCTGGCCGTCCTTGTCGATGAAGAATGTCTCGGGGATGCCGTACACCCCGTAATCAATGGCGATCCGGTTATTGGGATCCCGGCCGTTCATATATGTGACCCCGAACTCCCGGATGAAGCCACGCGCAGCCTCCTCGGTATCCTGCATGTCCACGCCGAGGAAGACGATCCCCTGGTCCTTGTATCGCTGCCAGGCCTGCTCCAAGAGGCGCGCCTCGGCTCGGCAAGGGGGGCACCACGAGGCCCAGAAGTTGAGGAAGACCACCTTCCCTCGGAAATCCGAGAGCCGGATGCTCCGCCCATCGAAGAGCGTGAGGGAGAAGTCCGGCGCCGGTTTCCCCGTGAGCGTCGAGGGAATCGCCCGCGGGTCCGTGGTGAACCCGTAAGCCAGCAAGGCCACCACACCCCCGATCCCCACCAGGACCAATGCCACCTTCCACCAGCGCACCGTTTCCTCCGGCAATCGAAATCAACCAAGTCGCAGGAAATGGCGTTCGGGCGTTCGACCGCTCCGGAACTCCCGAACAGTCGAACCCCCGAACCCCCGAACGCTCTTGGCTGCGTCGCATTACTGCTTCGGCTGGGTCTCCGGCGTGGTCGTGGTGCCCATCATCTGATGGCACTGATCCGTCATCTGCTTGGCCTGCTCCGGCGTGATGCCGTGCTGCTTGGCGAACTGCTCCAGTTGTTCCTGGGTCAGCGGCTGGCCCATCATCATGCTCATCATGCCAGAGCCCATCATCCCGCCCTGGCCGCCCTGGCCGCCCTGGCCGCCCGAGCCCATCATCCCGCCGCCCATCATGCCCATGCCCGGCCCCATCATGCCGCCCTGACCGCCCTGCGGTCCGGTTGACTGGGCGATGGTGTACCCGGCCGCGCCCAGGACGAGGACGAGGGCCGCTGCCATGATCCACAGCTTCTTCATGTCGTCTCACCTCCTCTCGGTTCGATTTGCGGAATCATCCAAAGAGAGAGGCAAGGTGAGTGCCAGCCCGGGGACCCATGGCGGTCGGGGCCAATGGATCCCAACTACTTGATTTCCGTGGTAAATGCCGGAGAGGGAAATCATCCCCTGCGGATGGCGGGATTCCCCTTCGACAGTTCTGTCACAAATACGGGAGGCCGGCCCCCATCGCAGGACTTTTTGTCAATCGACCCTCCCGGCCTGTCGGCCTATGCAGGGGCGAGATCGGAAGGTGGATGTTCGCCATTTGCCTGGGCCGTCCCGGATGGCTCGGGTTCTCCCTTCATCCGGCGGTAGATCGTGCGGGTGGCGATGCCCAGAAGCTTCGCGGCCAGGGTCTTGTCGCCCCTGGCGTAGCGCAGCGTCTCTTCGATCAGGCGATCCTCCACTTCCTCCAGGGGGGTTCCGATGGAAATGACCAGATGGCGCGCAGCCTGGTCCTCGCCGGCCAGCGTCTCGGGAAGGTCCGCCGGCGAGATCATCGAGCCGCGGGTCAGCACCACGGCGCGCTCGATCACGTTCTCCAGCTCGCGCACGTTGCCCGGCCACGCGTGGCTTTGCAGCAGGTCCATGGCCTCGTCCGTGAACCCGGTGATGGTCTTGCCGTTCTTCGTGGCGAACCGGCCGAGAAAGTTCTGCGCCAAGAGCGGGATGTCCTCCCGGCGCTCCCGCAGCGAGGGAAGCTGGATCGTGATGACATTCAACCGGTATAAGAGGTCCTCGCGGAACCGCTTCTGCTGCCCCAGCCTGGCCAGGTCGGCGTTGGTGGCCCCCACCAGCCGGACGTCCACCTTGAGTGTCCGCGTGCC
>JACPAT010000129.1 GCA_016180655.1 Candidatus Methylomirabilota bacterium
ATCCAGGCCCTGAAGTTCGGCGAGTTCCGGCTGAAGTCGGGGGTCCTGTCCCCCTTCTACGTGGACCTTCGCGGCATCATCGCGCACCCGCCCATCCTCCAGGCCGTCGCCCTGCGCATCCTGGACATCCTGCGACCGCTCCGCCTCGACCGGATCGCCGGCATCCCCTACGCCGGCCTCCCCATCGCCACGGCCGTGGCCCTGGCGGGGAATCTCCCCATGCTCTACGCCCGGAAGGAGGTCAAGGATCACGGCACCCGCCGGGCCATCGAGGGAACCTTTACTCCGGGTGAGGTGGTCGTCCTGATTGACGACGTGATCACCGACGGGGCCAGCAAGTTCGAGGCGGCCGCGCCGTTCCTGGAGGCCGGCCTGGTGGTCAAGGACTTCGTGATCTTCCTGGACCGCGAGCAGGGCGGGGCCGACCGGCTGCGCGAGAAGGGATACGCCCTGCACAGCGCCCTCAAGATCTCCGCCGTCCTGGTCCACCTGCGAGACGCCGGCCGGCTGACCCCCGAGCAGTTCGGACGCTGCATGGACTTCATCGCCACGGTTCGCTTCTAGCGCCGTGGCGGTTCCCCGTTCAAGGTGTAAGGTTTCCCGCCTTGGCGGGATTGAACCTTGAACTTCGCACATCGCACCGCGATTGCCATGAGCCAAGAGCTGTTCCCCCGCGAGCCGGCTCCGCCGTCAAAAGCCGCTCCCCTGGCCGACCGGATGCGGCCCAGGACCCTGGAGGAGTTTATCGGCCAGGCCCACCTGCTGGCCGAGGGCAAGGTCCTCCGGGTCGCCCTGGAACAGGGGGAGGTCCCGTCGCTGATCCTCTGGGGGCCGCCGGGCACTGGCAAGACCTCGCTGGCGATGCTCATCGCGGGGCACGTCCGGGCGGCGTTCATTCCCTTCTCCGCGGTGACCGCGGGCATCAGGGAGATCAAAGAGGTCATCGCCGAGGCCGATCGGCGGCTCCGCGGCGCGGGCCAGCGCACCATCCTCTTCGTGGACGAGATCCACCGCTTCAACAAGGCGCAGCAGGACGCGTTCCTGCCCCACGTGGAACGCGGCACCATCACCCTGATCGGTGCCACGACCGAGAACCCCTCCTTCGAGGTGATCGCGCCCCTGCTCTCCCGCGCCAAGGTCCTGGTCCTGCACCCGCTGTCCGAGGCCGAGATCGGCCTGATCCTGGACCGGGCCCTCAAGAACCCCGACCGGGGACTGGGGAAGAACTCCCTGCAAGTCGCCGAGGACGCCCGGGCCGCCATCGCCCGCTGGGCCAACGGGGACGCCCGGGCCGCCCTCAATCTGCTGGAACTGTCCGCCCGCCTGGCCGAGGCGTCGGCCGCGCCCGGCGTCATCGGCCTGCCCATCATCCAGGAGGCCGCGCAGCGGCGGAGCCTGCTCTACGACAAGGCCGGGGAGGAGCATTTCAATCTGATCTCGGCGCTGCACAAGAGCCTGCGGGGCAGCGATCCGGACGCGGCCCTCTACTGGCTGGCGCGGATGCTGGCCTCCGGCGAAGATCCACTCTACATTGCGCGGCGCCTGATCCGCTTTGCCTCGGAGGACATCGGGAACGCCGATCCCTCGGCCCTGTCGCTGGCCGTGGCAGCCAAGGACGCCTATCACTTCCTGGGAACGCCGGAGGGCGAGCTGGCCCTGGCCCAGTGCGTGGCCTACCTGGCCACGGCACCGAAGAGCAACGCCGTCTACGTCGCCTTCAACGAGGCGCAGGCCGACGTGGCCTCTGCCCCGGCCGAGCCGGTGCCCCTCCACATCCGCAACGCCCCGACCCCCCTGATGAAAGACCTGGGCTACGGCGAAGGCTACCAGTACGCCCACGACTACCCGGACGCCCAGGTGGAGCAGGACCATCTGCCGGAGAGTCTTCGCGGCCGCAAGTACTACCGCCCCACCGATCGCGGGCTGGAGGCGGAGATCCGGAAGCGGCTGGCCGCCTGGCGCCGGAGAGTCTGATGTCGTATTCGAAGCCCTCAGCCATCAGCGATCAGTCAGAAGGGACAGGGAACCGTCGGGCAGGGCCCAGGGCCCCAACCCCCAGCACCCAATCCCCAACACCCGGTTTATTGCGCTGACGGCTGACGGCTCCCACAGCTTTTTACCTTGACACCTGACGAACCCCTCTGATAAGAGGCACGCCCTGCCCGTCGGTTCAGTCCTCATTCATAGTCGGTTGCCCGGAGGCAGGAAAGGAGGGTGCCCCATGACGAAGGCGGAACTGGTGGAACGCATGGCCAAGGACGCCAAGATCACCAAGAAGGCGGCCGAGGCAGCCCTGGACAGTTTCACGATGTGCGTGCGGGACTCATTGCGGCGCGGCAAGCGGGTGGGCCTGGTCGGATTCGGCACCTTCTCGGTCGGTCGCCGGGCCGCCCGGAACGGAAGGAATCCTCAGACAGGCGAGACGATCAAGATCAAGGCCGCGAAGGTGCCGAGGTTCAAGCCGGGAAAGGTGCTGAAGGATGCCATCCGGTAGGTGAGGTCTCGTCGGGCCTGGCCGCCGGCAGAAATGCCGAGGGCCCTGGGAGTTCTCCCAGGGCCCTTCGTGTTTTCCAGTGCCGGATCCTGATCAGCCGAGGATCGTCCGCAGGACCTCCAGCGTCTTCAGGATCCCCGCCCGGTTCACGTCCTTGTGGGTCACCATGCGGATGGAATCCGGGGTGATGGCGAACGCCTTGATTCCGTGTTCCGCCAGCTTGACGATGAGGCCGGGCGCGTCCAGATCCTTCCGCTTCACGTTGAAGATCACGATGTTCGTCTGCACCCGGGCCAAGTCAATCGCGATCCCCGGCAGGCTGGCCAGGCCCTCCGCCAGGACGCGGGCGTTCTCGTGGTCCTCCCGCAAGCGGTCCACCATCGTCTCCAGCGCGACCACGCCCGCCGCGGCCAGGATGCCCGCCTGCCGCATGCCCCCACCGAACATCTTGCGTGCCCGCCGCGCGCGGTCAACGAAGGCGCGCGGCCCCACCACCACCGATCCGACCGGCGCCCCCAGCCCCTTGGACAGGCAGAAGGTCACCGAGTCGGCCTGGGCGGCCAATTCGCGCACGGGCGCCCCGGTCGCGATGCTCGCATTGAAGATCCGGGCGCCATCCAGGTGCACGGCCATCCCGTTGGTGGTGGCGATCCGCCGGATCTCGCGCAGGGTCTCCGGGGGATAGCATGTTCCGCCGCCCCGGTTGTGGCTGCTCTCCACGGCGATGAGGGTATTGCGCGGCGCGTGGATGTTGGGCGGCCGGATGGCTCGCCGGATGTCCTCGGGATCCAGGATGCCATGCTGCCCGCGCAGCGTCCGCGGCTGCACGGCCGAGAGGACCACCAGCGCCGCCACCTCGTAATTGAAGATGTGAGACGACTCGTCCAGGATGACCTCATCCCCCCGCTGGGTCTGCGCCATCAGGCTGACCTGGTTCCCCATGGTCCCGGAGACGACGAAGAGGCCGGCCTCTTTCCCCAGACGCTCGGCCGCCAGGGCCTCCAGGCGAATCACCGTGGGGTCCTCGCCGAACACGTCGTCCCCCACCTCCGCCTCCGCCATGGCCCGCCGCATCTCGGGAGTCGGCTTGGTCACGGTGTCGCTGCGCAGATCCACGATCTGATCGGGCTCTGTGGACGGCATGAGTCGCTCCTCCTCGTACCATGAGGCGTGCAGGCCTGGTCCGTCCGATGCGCTAGTCTGGTGTGTCATGAATCCCCCGACGTTCGCCCCCGGAGCCGCCCCTCCGAGCGTCGGGCCTCGTCGAAGCCGGGCCGGCCTTGCTCCGGGTCGTCCGCCACAGAACGGCGGACTCCGGAACGGACCCGGCCGGCCCCGCGGGCCCGGCGCCTCGGGACGCCCCCGGGGGCTTCGCAAGAGTAACGCGGCTGGGACTCTGACACAGTACACTAGACGTTGTCATGTCACAGGGCCTTCAGCCGCCGTTGCCTCCGCCGCTCGGCCTTGGGAAGGCGCCGCGGGGTCCCCTTGCCCGATTTCTCCGGCGGGTCTTCCTCCTCGCCGCCCTTCAGGGACACCAGGCGACTCGCCTCCACCCGGGCCATGAACTCCGGGGCGGACAGCCAGGCGGCACCCCGCCGGCGGGCGGCGTCCGCAATCTCCCGATCGGAACTGACGACGACGGCCCCTCCACCACCCTCGGCCACCAGGCGGGCGATGACGAGGTCGGCCGTCTCTCCTCGCCTCGAATAGCGCACACTGATTCCACCGACGTTCTCGCCTGCCTCCGAGAACCCTCCCTGCTCCCGGCCGTCGAAGACCACCGTGATCCGGTGTCCCTTGCCCCGCCGGTACGTTTGCAGCTCGTGGAGCAGAGCCTCCCGGCCCGACTGCAGATCGCCCCGATCCAACATGGCCAGTTCAGGCCACTGCCGGATCAGATTGTACCCGTCCACGATGATCCACATGAGAACCGTCTATTGGTCAAATGGTTGAGCCGTCAATTGGTCACGTGCTTTCGGACTCGTTCCTCGCCAATTGACGAATCGACGAATTGACTAGTTG
The DNA here is from genome assembly GCA_016180655.1 of Candidatus Methylomirabilota bacterium. Taxonomy (GTDB): domain Bacteria; phylum Methylomirabilota; class Methylomirabilia; order Methylomirabilales; family 2-02-FULL-66-22; genus 2-02-FULL-66-22. The sequence goes on from JACPAT010000129.1 coordinate 4,520, forward strand.
ACCCTCCTGGCGCGAGCGACGGCCGCCAGCAGTTCGGCGGCGGCGGCGCCAGGGTCGGGGGCGGCCATCACCGCGGAGATCACGGCGACCCCGTCGGCCCCCGCAGCCATCACGTCGGGAATCCGCGCCCTATTGATCCCCCCGATCGCCAGGATCGGGAGTGTAGTCGCCGCCCGTGCCTGTTGCAAGAGCGACGTCGTCAGGGGGGCACCGTAGGGCGTCTTCGAGGGCGTCTCGAAGATCGGCCCCAGGACGACGAAATCCGCGCGGCTGTCCACCGCCTCCCGGACTTCGGCCAGGGAATGGCAGGAGATGCCGATGAGTCCCGCCGGCCCCAGCAGCTCGCGGGCCTCTTGGGAGGGAAGGCTTCGCCGCGTCAGATGGACCCCGACCGCCGGAAGCGCCATGGCCACATCCACCCGATCGTTGACGAAGAGCGCCGCCCCGGCCGCCCGGGTCATGGCGAGGAGCTTCCCGGCGAGATGATACAGGTCGCGCGTGGCGAGGTCCTTTTCCCGAAGCTGGACCGCGCGCACGCCGGCCCGCAGGGCCTGGCCCACCACCTCCAGGAGGTCGCGGCCCCCCGTCTGGTGGCGATCGGTCACCAGGTAGAGGCCCCATTCTCCTGGGGGACAGGGGACGGGGGACGGGGGACGGCTCGCGGCTCTCGGCTCGCGGCTCTCGGCTCGCTCCACTATTCGATCATGCCTTCCATGGTCGTGGACGCCGTGGCGTAGAGCTTCTTCGGAATTCGCCCGGCCAGGTAGGCCTGCCTCCCGGCCTCGACGGCCTTTCGCATCGCCTCCGCCATCATCACGGGGTCCTTGGCCCCGGCGATCCCGGTGTTCATCAGCACACCGTCGCAGCCCAGCTCCATGGCAATGGCGGCGTCCGACGCGGTCCCGACCCCGGCATCCACGATCACGGGCACCTGCACCGACTGGAGGATGATCAGGATGTTGTGGGGGTTCCGGATCCCCAGCCCCGAGCCGATGGGCGCCCCCAGGGGCATCACCACGGCGGCGCCGGAGTCCTCCAGCTTCTTGGCCATGACGGGGTCATCGTTGGTGTAGGGGAGGACGATGAATCCCTCCTTGACCAGGATCCGGGTGGCGCGCAGCAATTCCTCGTTGTCGGGGAAGAGGGTCCGCTGGTCCCCGATGACCTCCAGCTTGACCATCTCCGACATCCCCACCTCCCGAGCGAGCCGGGAGTACTTGACGGCCTCCTCCGCGGTATAGCAGCCGGCGGTGTTCGGCAGCAGGGTATACCGCTTGAGGTCAATGTAGTCCAGAAGCGACTCCTGGGTCCGGTCCAAGTTCACCCGGCGAACCGCCACGGTCACCAGTTCCGCCCCGGATGCCTCCAGTGCCTTCTGCATGGTGTGATAGTCAGGGTACTTCCCGGTGCCCACGATGAGGCGCGAGTGAAATTCCTTCCCGCCGAACTTCAGTGTCTCGCCAGCGCGCATTGCACACCTCCTACCCAGGAACTGCCGACGAGGGCCGGGCCTTCCCCAGCCCCCAGCACCCAACCCCCAATCCCTGGTTCTCAGCCGCCCGCCATGAAAGTGAGGACCTCCAGCGTGTCACCCGGCTGCAAGACAACCTCCCCGTACCGCTCGCGCTTGATGATGTCCAGGTTCCGCTGGACCGCCACGCGCATCGGATGAAGCCCCAGCTCGTCCAGCAGCCGCCGGATCGTGATCCCCTCCGCCACCTCCCGCACCTTGCCGTTCAACCGAATTTCCATGGCAATGACTCGGCGTCCGCCGACAGCGAGTTCCGGCGGAATCCCTCAGGCCCCCTTCCGACCTTCGCCGTCCCCTCTTGGCTCTCGGCTCTCCGCTCTCAACTCTCCATTAGATGACGCCAGCCCGTTTCCCGGCCGCCAGAATTCGATGCACCACCTCGGCCGTCCCCGTGGTCATCTGGTACCGGGGGAACTCCTCGGGCGGCACCCAGCGCGCCTCCAGGACATCGGACGACGGCGCGAGGTCCCCGCTCACCCAGCTCGCCAGGTAATCCACGATGATGTAATGGTACTGGATCCGCCCGCCGGCGTCGCGCACCATCCGCTCGACCACCTCGACCACGTCCGCGACGTCAATCTCGATGCCGCACTCCTCCCGGATCTCGCGCTGGGCGGCCGGCTTCAGCCCCTCGCCCAGGCGCACCGCGCCGCCGGGCACGGACCAGAGCCCATAGCTCGGCTCCTTGCCTCGCCGGGCCAGGAGCACGTGCCCGTCCTTCATCACGATGGCTCCCACCGCCATGATCGGCCGATCCGGATACTGTCGTTTCATCGCTCGAAGAGCCTAGAGCAGCGAGCCGAGAGCCGAGTACCGCTTGAGTCGCCGCACCTCTCTCGGCTCTTGGCTCACGGCTCTGGAAATGACAAACCGCGGCCCCCAGAGGAGATGCCGCGGTTGGCTCATTACGTCGCCCGCTTCCCTACGCCGGAATTACCCGGGTCAGGTTCAGAGGGTTGCCCCGTCCATCCGGACGGCGACTCTCAGCGCGTGCTCCCCTAGCGGTAGCTGGATCCTATCGGATGTGGGGTGGGTTGTCAACGGCGACCGCCGAGACCCCCTCGGCCGGGCGGCCCTGCGAGGCCCTCAGGCGCATCCATCCCTTGGCGATCAGGATGACCCCCACCGCCAGGACGACCCGGATCCCCCAATCGAAGATCGGCCAGACAGAACGCAGGGAAGGGCGCAGCAACTCGATCACCTTCCTGTCGTGGGCGATCATCTGCCCTGCGGTCCACCCCAGGATTCCCGCCCCCACCTCTGCCAGCCAGGAATACCGGTCCATGAGGCCGGCGATCCAGTTGCTGCAGAACATGATGATGGGGATGCTCAGGCCCAGCCCGAACAGGATCAACCCGAAGTGGCCCCCGGAGGCCCCGCCGATGGCGATGATGTTGTCCGTGCTCATGATGAAGTCGGCCACGGCGATGATCCAGATGGCGTGCCAGAAGCCCTTGACCTCGCGGTTCGCCGTCTCGGTCTCGCCCTCGTCCAGCAGCAGCTTCACCGCGATCCACCCGACCAGGAGGCCGCCCACGGCGCTGAGGAACGGCACCTGGAGGAGCTGCGCCACCACGAAGGTGGTGAGGACGCGCAGGATGACCGCCAGAGCCGCGCCGATGAAGATGGCTCGCTTCCGCTGGGTCGGTTCCAGCCGGTGGGCCGCCATGGCGATGACCACCGCGTTATCGCCGGCCAGCACCAGGTCAATGACCACGATGCTCAGGAAGCTGATGACAAACTGGAGGTCCATGCAGTTCGTCCTTCCGCTCGTGGGGGCCCGGTTGCCCCTCCGCCGCGCCCCCCGTGCTAGCCGGCCGTGCTGTAGCCGCCGCTCACGCTCAGGATCTGGCCTGTCACGTAGCCGGCCAGATCCGAGGCGAAGAACAGGATGGCGCCGGCGATGTCCCGGGGCTCGCCCAGCCGCCTGAGGGGATAGGCCTTCACCATCTTCTCCTCGCCGACCCCCTGGATGAACTCCTGGGCGCCGGGAGTGCGCGTGGTCCCGGGCGCCACGGCATTGACCGTGATGTTGTACCGGCCCAGCTCCTTGGCCAGGGCCTTGGTGAACCCGATGACGCCGGCCTTGGCCGCCGAGTACACCGTCAGGAACGGCTCCCCCACGCGGCCCGCGTCCGACACGACATTGATGATCCGGCCGGAGCCCTGCCGCACCAGGGGGTCCACGGCCGCGCGGGTGCTGTGCAGCGTGCCCAGGAGGGCGATGCCGATGTCGATGTCGTAATCCTGGGGGGTCAGGTCCTTGAAGGGCTTCACCGTCCAGCGTGCCGCGTTGTTCACCAGGATGTCCAATCGCCCGAAGGCGCGCAGCGTCTCTTCGACCATGCGCAGGGCGTCGGCCGGCTTCGTCACGTCGGCCGACACCCCGATGGCCTGGCCCCCGTTTTTCGCGATCTCGGCCGCGACCGCCTTGGCCGAGTCCTCCAGGAGATCCACGATCGCCACCCGGCCGCCGGCCGCCGCCATGAGCTGTGCGGTCTCGCGCCCGATGCCCCTGCCCGCCCCCGTGATCAGCGCCACCTTCCCCCCGAGATCAATCGTCACCGCCATGAATGCCTCCCCCGGATCGAGTCGGACCGAATTCCGAGAATCACGCGGCGGCAGTCTACCCAGGGTCGGCGGGGGTGTCAATGAAACTCGGCTCATGGTTGAGGGCTCGTAGCTAGAGGCGATGAGCCATGAGCTATGAGCAAACTCCCCGGAGCTGATTTCAGCATACTGGCGACTTCGAGGGGCCTTGGCACGCCTCCCATCCTGGAGTATAGTGCGCGGCATGGATGCCTTGACCCTCCTGGCGGTGATTCAGGACCTCACGCGCGCCCTCACCGGGGCCAGCGTGCGGGGCGTACAGCCGGCCGGAGCACACGGCCTGTGGATCGAGTTCACGACGCCGGCCGGGGAGGAGTCGCTGCTGGTCTCGGCCGGCGACGAGTTCCCCCGGCTGTCTCGCGCTGCGGGCCGGCCTGCCAGGGCGGCGACCCTCTCCGCCCTCGCCCAGGTCGCCCGGCGGGTGCTCCCGGGGGCGAGCCTGCAAGCTGTGACCCATCACGGACTCGACCGTGTGGTCAGCCTGGAATTCGGCTACCCTCTGCCCGCCGGTGAGGCGGGCTGCCTCCTGATCGCGGAGCTGTTCGGACGCCACCCCAACCTCATCCTGGTGGATCGGATGACGGGGCAGATCCTGGAGGCGGCACGACACGACCCGGCGGCCAACGGGCGATCCATCGAACCGGAGCAGCCATACCGGGCGCCTCTGGCGTCGGCGCGACCGGACCCGCGCCTCCTGGGAACCGTCGAGGCGATCGGCGCGGTGCTGGCGCCGCCCCTTGCCGCTGGTCTCAGTCCGGGCGTCGCCCTGCGGCAGAGCCTCGCGGGCCTGACGGACGCGTGGGCAAAGGAAGTCGTGGCACGCGCCCCCGCCCCTCACGGCGCCCCGGAGTTGGCCCGGGCCCTCCTGGACCTGATCCATGAGATCGAAACCGGCCCCTGGACCCCGCACCTGCTCCTGGATGGTGCCGGCCGCCCGGTGGCCGCCTCTCCCGTCCGGCTGCGGCATGTGCCGGAGGCCCAGCAGCAGCCGTGTCCATCCCTGGGCGAGATGCTGAAGCGCCTGGCGAGCCATCTGACCCGGCAGCAGGACGTCACCCGCCACCAGACCATGCTGCGACAGCTCCTGCGCCGGCTGGAGGTCCGGCTGCGATCCCGCCGGGCCAAGCTCGCCGCCGAATCGCTGGAGTTCGGCCGCGCCGACCTCTCGCGCCGCATGGGCGAGGTCCTCATGGCCCACCAGGACGCCGTCCCCCGGGGGGCCACCGAGGTCACCCTTCAGGATTATGCCGCGGGACCCGGCTCCACCATCACCATCCCCCTGGACCCGGCCCTCTCGCCGGCAGCCAATGCCGAGCGGTTCTTCAAGGCGGCGCGGCGCGGGCGGCGCGGCACCATCCGCGTGGAGGCCCGGCTGGCCGAGACCGAGGCGGAGTTGGGAAAGGTGCACGCCTGGGCCGAGCGCGTCGCCGACGCGTCCAGCCTGGAGACCCTGGAAACCATCCAGAAAGAGATCGAGGTGGCCCGCCGCCTGCTGGCCCCCCAGGATCGGGCGATGCTTGCCGTTCGGTCCGCCCCCGGGCGGGGACGATCGAAGCAGGCGCCTGCGGATCACCGTCCGCCCCGGAAGCCTGGCCGCCCCGGGCGAACGGGTGAGACGGGTCTGGAGCCTCGCCGCTTCGTCTCATCCGACGGGCTCCCCATCCTGGTCGGACGGAACACCCGAGGGAACGACTACCTCACCCAGCACCTGGCCAAGTCCCAGGACCTCTGGCTGCACGTGCAGGGGCATCCGGGTTCGCACGTGGTGGTCCGCGTTCCAAGCCGCTCAAACGGCGTCCCCCGGCGCACCCTGATCCAGGCGGCCCAACTGGCGGCCTACTACAGCCAGGCCCGTGACCACGGGAAAGTCGCCGTGGACTACACGCTGCGGAAATACGTGCGCAAGCCCAGGAAGGCCAAGCCCGGCCTGGTCACCATCAGCCAGGAGAAGACCGTCATCGTGACCCCGGACAAGACCCTCGTCCAGAAGCTCGCCGCGCGGGACGGCTAGCGCCGCCCGGATTTTCGATTTCGGATTTGCGATTGCCGATTGAGCCTCCGGAAAATCACCAATCGAAAATCACCAATCAACAATTGCACGCCGATGCGTTTCGCCGCCATTGACCTCGGGACCAACACCGTGCGGCTCCTGGTCGGCGAGCCGGACGGCGCCGGGGGATTCCGGCCCGTGTTTGCGGCCCAGGAGACCACCCGCCTCGGCCAGGGGCTGCTGCCCGACCGGGAGCTCAAGCCCAAACCCATCCGGCGAAGCCTGGCCGCCCTGCAGCGCTTCCGCCGGGCCGCCGAATCCCACGCGGCCACCCGGATCGCCGTGGTCGGGACCAGTGCCCTTCGCGAGGCGACGAATCGGGAGGCGTTCCTGGCCCGGGCCCGGCGCGAGGCCGGACTCGAGGTGCGCGTCGTCTCCGGAGAGGAGGAGGCACGCCTCACCCTCCTTGGCGTGCGCGCGGCTGTCCCGCTCGGCCATGGCCCCTGGCTGCTGATGGACATCGGCGGAGGCAGCACGGAGTTCCTCCTGGCCGACGGGGCCGAGGTGCGGGCGACGGTGAGCACCGGCCTGGGGGTGGTGACGCTGACGGAGGCGCACCTGAAGGCCGATCCGCCGCTGCCGGGGGACCTGGCGGCGGTCCGCGACGTGGTGGCCAGCAGAGTGGCGCGTGTTCGCACCCGGGATCTTCCGGACCTGGTCTCGGCCGCGCTGCATCCGGGCCTGGCCTTCGTGGGCACGGCGGGCACGGTGACCAGCCTGGCAGCTATTGACCTCGCACTGGTTCCCTACGACCCGGAGCAGGTGAACGGGCACCGGCTGACCCGCGATCGGGTCGCGACGCTGTGCGGGGAGCTGGCCTCCCTTCCGCTGGCCCGGCGAAGGCGGATCCGCGGCCTGGAACCGGCGCGGGCGGACGTGATCGTGGCCGGCGCCCTGGTGTGCCTCGGCGCGATGGAGGGCCTGGGCCTCCCCGAACTCACGGTCAGCGACGGGGGCCTGCGCGAGGGGATCCTGCTGGACCTCCTCCACCGGCCGGCTACCGGTCCGTCGCCCCTTGGGGTGCCGGGCCAGGGTCGCGGGCCGTCCGCACCCTGAGGAAATCGAGCCCGGCGCGCCTACGGGTCGTCCGCCGCAGGCAGACGAAGAGCGAGGAGGCAGGTCCCCGGACGGACCGGGGGCGGCCATGCTTGACAAAGTGGGGGCGTTTTGTTAAAGAGAACGGACGATTTGCGCCGCGGGACGCCGAGGCCACACGATACCACTGCTCTATGGACCCAGGCAAAGTACTCATCCTGAACCAAACCTTCGAGGCGTTCCAGGTGTGCAGCGCTCGAAGGGCGGTGATCCTCCTTTTCACGGGAAAGGCCGAACGCGTCGAGGACACCTCGCGGGTGCTCCGCTCGCCCTCCACGTCCTTCGTGCTCCCCTCGGTGATTCGCCTGCAGCGCTTCGTGCGGAAGCCGGTCCAGCCCAGCATCGCCTTCAACAAGAAGAACATCCTCAAGCGGGATGCCCACACCTGCCAGTACTGCGGGCGGAACGGCGGCGAGCGCATGACCATTGACCACGTGATCCCCAAGTCCCTCGGCGGACGCACCGTGTGGGAGAACGTGGTGAGCGCCTGCCGGGCCTGCAACCTGAAGAAGGGGAACAAGCCGCTGGACGAGGCCGGCATGCACCTCCTGCGCCGGCCGAAAAAGCCCCTCTCGGCCTTCTACCTCGGAATCCTCGCGCACGCCGCCCAACGTTGCGAGGGCTGGAGCAAGTACCTGCCGGTGGAGGCAGACGGGCACGCGCTGCTGGGCGGCCGGTGAGAGGAGATCCGCCATGTGGACCGTGCGGGCATTGCTGCTGATCCTGGGGTCGCTGGTGGGCATGGGAGCGATCGCGGCGCGCCCGGCCGGCGTGGCCGCCGCCGAGGCCATGAGCCCCCAGGACGCCCTCCACCAGGTCATGCCCGGGGATGATCTGCACCTGATCGCCGGCTACTACTACGGCGACGCGCGCCGGTGGGAACGTATCTGGCAGGCCAACCGGGACCAGGTGCCCAACCCGAACCGGATCGAGCGGGGGATCCTGCTCCGGATTCCCAACGCCGTGGTTCCGGCCGAGCCCTATGCCGATTTCCTCGCCCGGGCCCGTCCCGCGCCCTCCCAGGTGGGGCGCGGGGTCAGGGCCGATGTCCCGCCTGTCCCCGAGATCCCGGTCCCGATCGCCCGCGAGTCCCCGCCCGCGGCGGCACCCGCGAGTCCCACCGCGCCCTCGGCGCCATCGCCCTCCCCGGCGCCGCGCCCCTGAGCCAACGGGTGACGCATGCACCGGAGGGGAACAGGGCGTGAACGGCGAGGGGACCCCGCGGTGTGTCCTCCCGGGCCGGCCCTCCCCGGGGGCGAGCACCCCGGCAGACACCATGTCCCGCTTCAAGCTCGTCTGCGACTACCAGCCCCGCGGTGACCAGCCCCGGGCCATCGCGCAGCTCACCGAGGGGGTGCTGCGCGCGGATCGCCACCAGGTCCTGCTGGGGGTCACCGGGTCGGGCAAGACCTTCACCATGGCCAACGTCATCGCCAACGTGGAGCGCCCGACCCTCATCATCGCCCACAACAAGACCCTGGCCGCGCAACTGTACAACGAGTTCACGCAGTTCTTCCCCGGGAACGCCATCGAGTACTTCGTCTCCTACTACGACTACTATCAGCCCGAGGCCTACATCCCCCAGACCGACACCTACATCGAAAAGGACGCCCTGATCAACGACCACATCGACAAGCTCCGCCACTCCGCCACGCGGAGCCTGCTGGAGCGGCGCGACGTGATCATCGTCGCCTCCGTCTCCTGCATCTACGGGCTGGGATCGCCGGAGGTCTATTACGGGATGGTCCTCCTGCTGGAGGAGGGCGCCGCCTGCCCGCGGGACGCCATGCTGCGCAAACTGGTGGAGATCCAGTACCAGCGCAACGACCTGGACCTTCACCGGGGAACGTTCCGGGTCCGCGGGGACGTGGTGGAGATCTTCCCGGCCTACGAGGACACGGCCATCCGGGTGGACCTGTTCGGGGACGAGGTGGAGGCGCTCTGGCAACTGGACCCGCTCACGGGCGAGAAACGGGAGCGCCTGCACCGGGTCCCCATCTACCCCGCCAACCACTACGTCACGCCCCAGGACCTGCGGGAGCGCGCCTTCGCCGCCATCGAGGCGGAGCTGGAGGAGCGCGGCCGCGAGCTGGAGAGCCAGCGGAAGCTCCTGGAGGTCCAGCGCCTGCGCCAGCGGACCACCTTCGACCTGGAGATGATCCGGGAGATCGGCACCTGCAAGGGGATCGAGAACTACTCCCGCCACCTGTCCGGCCGGGGCCCCGGCGAGCCGCCGCCCACCCTGATGGATTACCTCCCGCGCGACGCCCTGGTCATCATCGACGAGTCCCATCAGACCGTTCCCCAGATCCGCGGGATGTACCGCGGGGACCGGTCCCGCAAGCAGACCCTGGTCGAGTACGGCTTCCGCCTGCCCTCGGCCCTGGACAACCGGCCCCTCACCTTCGACGAGTTCGAGCGCTGCGTGAACCAGGTGGTCTACGTCTCCGCCACCCCGGGGCCCTACGAGCTGGAAAAGGTGGGGCGACGGGTGGCGGAGCAGATCATCCGGCCCACCGGCCTGATCGACCCCGAGATCATGGTCCGGCCGATCGCGGGGCAGATCGACGACCTCATTCACGAGATCCGGCAACGGGCGAGTCGCGACCAGCGGGTCCTGGTGACGACCCTGACGAAACGCATGGCGGAGGAGCTGACCGACTACCTGTCCGAGGTGGGGATCCGGGTGCGCTACCTCCACTCCGATATCGATACCCTGCAGCGGAACGAGATCATCCGGGACCTGCGGCTGGGGAAGTTCGACGTCCTGGTGGGCATCAACCTGCTGCGCGAGGGCCTGGACATCCCCGAGGTGGCCCTGGTGGCCATCCTGGACGCGGACAAGGAGGGCTTCCTCCGGTCCGCGGGTTCCCTGATCCAGACGGCCGGCCGCGCCGCCCGGAACGTCGAGGGCCAGGTCATCCTCTACGCCGACGTCATGACCCGATCCATGCAGGAGGCCATGGCCGAGACCACCCGCCGCCGCCAGCTCCAGCTCGCCTATAACCGGGAACACGGCATCACCCCCGAGACGATCAAGAAGTCCATCCAGGACGTCCTGGCCAGCATCTACGAGCGCGACTACTACACCGTCCCGGCGCTGCGGGACGAGGAGATCGAATTCATCCCGCGGGAGGAGATCCCGGCCCTCATGGCCCAGCTCGACAAGGAGATGCGGGCGGCGGCCAAGCGGCTGGAGTTCGAGCAAGCGGCGGAGCTCCGGGACAAGATCGCCGGACTCGAGAAGCGCCGCCTGGGCATCGTGGACAGCAAGCCATGATAGTCCGTGGTGCGTGCCCCGAGGTGTGGAACAAGGCCCTCGTGTTCCGCCGTGTCTTCTCTCCTCCGTGGCTGCTGCTGGCGGCGGTTGTCTGGCTGCTGGCGCCTGCCACAGCGGATGCCCAGGACCGCATCGTCGCCCTCAGCCCCGAGAAGGGCCCGACCGGGGGCGGCACCGTGGTGTCCATCGCGATCGAGGGAGGTGTGGTCCTGGGCCCCCTGCGGGTGGAGTTCGGCGGCCGCCCCGCCGATGTGCTGCGCCGCACCGGGCTCTCGACGCTCGAAGCGGTCACTCCCCCCGGCGTTCCCGGGCCGGCCCCGGTGCAGGTGGTGAATGAGCTCTGGGGAACCGCCACCAGTCCAGCCGTGTTCACGTACCTCCCTCCGCCCCCTCGCCTGGTCCGCCTGGATCCCCCCGCGGTGCCGGTCGGCACAGAGGGGCTGGAGCTGTCCATCGAGGGAGAGCACTTCGCGGCCACCTCCAGCCTGCGCATTGGCGAGGCCCCCGTGCCCGTCACCGTCGTGAGCCCCCAGCGGATCAAGGCCCGGATCCCCGCCCCGCTCCTGGCGCGGGCGCAGACCCTGGAGGTGCGCGTGAGCGACGCCGCCCTGGGGGGAGGCACGTCCAACGGGCTGTCCCTGGCGGTAACCAATCCCGCGCCGGAGGTGACCGCCGTGGAGGCCCCGCCGCTGCTAGCTGGTGGGCCGGCGACGGCCTTCACCATTCGCGGCCGCGGGTTTCGCCCGGAGTCGCTGGTGCACGTGGCCGGCACGGCGGTGGCGACCCGATTCCAGACAGGCGAGGAGTTGACGGCCGTCATCCCGCCGGCGCTGCTCGCCCAGGCGGGCGACGCCCCGGTCACCGTGGTGACCCCCGGCCCGGGGGGTGGGACATCCAACGCGATGAGCCTCTCGATCCGGGCCCGATTCCCCGGACGCTTCCTGGCCTTTACCTCCAACCGACGGGGCGGGCGGAATCACATCTACCTGCTCGACCGCGAGGCCGGACGGCTGGATCCCCTGGAAGAGGCCAACAGCGCCAACGGGAACGATGGGTACCCTTCCATCAGCGCCGACGGCCGGTTCATCGTCTTCCAGTCGGACCGCCACCGCGGGCAGGCCGACGTCTTCCTGTTCGACCGGGAGACGCGGACGCTGGACCCCCTGCCCGAGTTGAACCACCCGACCGCCTTCGACGGTTTCCCCCATCTCAGCGCCGACGGCCGGTTCATTGTGTTCGAATCGGACCGTCTGAATGGACGGCCCAAGATCTTCCTGTTCGACACGCAGACGCGCGTGCGCTCGGAACTCGGCCAGGCGAACGAGGCCACGGCCGACGATGGCCTGGCGGCCATCAGCAACTGACGATGGAGGCCGTTGGCCGTTAGCCTTTAGCCGTTGGCAAGGACCACAATTCGCGCATGACCTCGGTTATATCTCGGCCAACGAGTATGAGCAACTCTCTGGCGGGGCGAAGTCGGTGCGTCGCATGCTCACCACGTTCGTTCGAAAGCTAAAGGCCAATGGCTAACGGCTAATGGCCTCACCTGACTGGGGAGGAGGAGACCATGAAGGGCAAGGTGAAGTGGTTTAATGTGACGAAGCGCTACGGGTTCATCGTGCGGGACGACAAGGGGCCGGATGCCTTCGTTCACGCCAGCGACGTGGAGGGCGGGCACACCCTCCGCGAGGGCGAGACCGTCGAGTTCGAACTGGGCCAGGACGACCGCGGTCGGCCCAAGGCGATCCAGGTCCGGATTATCACCTGAGCCCAGACCCCATCGCGCTCTTCGGATCACGCCTGGGGACCCGACCGGCCCCAGGCGGGGGCCCTTGCCCCCGGCGGTCCCTCCCCCCTGACCTTTTCGCGGGGGGAGAAGACCGCGGGTCGTCCTTCCGCCAGCCCACCCCCTGGCAGCAGCGGCAGGGAAGTGGGCCGACTGTTCCCGAAGGATCCCCGCGAGCTTTCTGTTGCTTCGATTCCTTCCTGGCGAACTCAAGCTGGCCTGCTCGTCTGGTCCTCGAACTATGGGTTGAATCACCGAGAGGAAAGCAGTTGACAATTGTGAGGATGGCATCACAATGACGGTCCCCACACGCACGCCCTGTGCCTTGCCCTCTGCACCTCGGGGTGGGACATGAAGCCTCGCACCGCCCTGCTCCTCGCCCTGACCTACGCGCTCATCGCCGGCCTGTGGATTTTCCTCACCAATCGCCTCCTGACGGCGTTCACGACCGACCCCCGCCTGGTCCTCCACCTGGACACGATCAAGGACGTGGCGCTTGTCGTCGTCACCGCGCTCCTGCTGTATGTCCTCCTGCGCCGGGAATTGCAGCGGCTCAAGCTCCGCGACGCCCAGATCCGCGAAATGGAGGCCGCCCTCCGCGCAAGCGAGGAGCGGCTCTCCATGGAAACCACCGCGCTCCAGTCCGCGGCGAACGCCGTGATGATCACCGATCGCGAAGGCCTCATCACCTGGACGAATTCGGCCTTTACCCGCCTCACCGGCTACACGGCGGCGGAAACCCTGGGCCAGACCCCTCGCCTCCTCAAGTCGGGCCGACACGATCAGGCATTTTACCGGAACCTGTGGGAGACGATCCTTGCCGGCCAAGTCTGGCGCGGCGAGATCACCAATCGCCGGAGGGACGGGAGCCTCTTCACCGAGGAATTGACCATCACCCCTGTACGGGACGAGGGCGGGGCGATCAGTCACTTCATCGCCATCCTGCAGGACATCACGGCGCGCAAGGAGACGGACGCGGCGCTGCGAGGCAGCGAGGAGAAATTCCGGAACCTGGTCGAGAAAACCAGCGACTGGGTGTGGGAGATCAATGAACGGGGCGTCTACACGTATTGCAGTCCACGGATCCGCGAGATCCTGGGATATGCTCCCGAAGAGGTCCTCGGCAAGACGCCCTTCGATCTGATGCCCGCGGAAGAGGCCAACCGGGTGGCCGAGCTGTTCGCCCCCATCTCCGGCGCACGGGAGCCCTTCGCGCTCCTGGATAACGTGAACCTGCACAAGGATGGCCACCGGGTCACCCTGGAAACCAGCGCCACGCCCATC
>JACPAT010000204.1 GCA_016180655.1 Candidatus Methylomirabilota bacterium
AACCACGCCCACATCCTGCTCCGGAGTGGCCCCGCCGGGCTCCCGCGCTTCATGCGCCGGCTCCTCACCGGCTACGCCATCATCTTCAACCGGCGCCATAAGCGCGTGGGGCACCTCTTCCAGAACCGCTACAAGTCCATTGTGTGCGACGAGGATGCCTACTTTCGGGAGTTGGTCCGCTACATCCATCTGAACCCGCTCCGCGCCAAGCTGGTCCCGGACCTTCGAGCCCTGGATCGGTACCCCTGGTGCGGCCACGCCACCGTCGTGGGGCGAATCCCGCGCCCCTGGCAGGCGCGCCGGACCGTCCTCGGCTGGTTCGGACAAACGGAGGGGAGGGCGGTGCGCGCGTATCGAGACTACGTGCGGGAGGGGATCCCGGTCGGTCACCGCCCGGAACTTGTCGGCGGGGGCCTCGTCCGGTCCGCGGGGGGGTGGGCCGAGGTGCGGGCGCTTCGGCGCCAGAAGGAACCGATGGCGGGTGACCCGCGTATCCTGGGGAGCGGCGACTTCGTCGCAGGGCTCCTGCGGGACGCCGAGGAGCGCCAGGCAGCCGCGTTGCGGCGGGGGCCAACGCCCCAAGAAACTGAGGCGGTGATGGCGAGGATCTGCAAGCGAGAGGGGGCATCCGTGGAGGAACTCAAGAGGGGTGGTCGTCGCGGGCCCCTCTCAGCGGTTCGCGCGGACCTGGCACGACGCCTCGTGGCGGGGCTCGGCCTCTCGCTGGCGCAGGCTGCCCGCCACCTGGGAGTCTCCACGGCGGCGATCTCGAAGATCCTGCGGAAGACAGAAGCGTAAGTTAATGAAGGCAACAACGTCCCCCAGCTCCACGAGGGGAAGCGCCGCCCCAGGAGGCGACCGAGCCCGCCGTCCGCCTGGAGCACCGCGATGTCGTCGAGGCAGTCGCCGCCCGCGGCGAGCAGGAGGACCAGGGCCTCGATCTTCGCCGTCTCGGTGTACCCGCTCTGCCGCTCGCGGAGGTGGACGTGCTGGGCGATCGCCTGGTCCAGCCCGAGGGCGCGCATCGTTTCCAGCACCAGGGGCAGCCCGGCGCGGCTGGTCAGCCCGTCCGCGTCCGGGACCACCTCGATCGTGTATGGCAGGAGCCCCTGGCTCATGGCGTGGCCCGCCGCGTCGGTTGCCGCCCCCCTGGGGGCCTGCCGTGCAGGAGAGCGAGGTTCACGGCCGTGAGGTCATTGACGATCGCCCAGAGTTCCTCGTAGGTCGCAATGAGCGCCCGCACCTCGGCCATCTCCTCCAGGCGGACGTACCGGGAGCGGGTCGCCCCCCCGAGGGTAACCGTCAATTGCCGGGTCAGGTGCTTGGGGCCCCCCTGCGCGCAGGCACAACTGGCCCGCCCGCACTTGCGGAGCCGCTCGTAGACAGAGCCCCGCATCAGGTTGGGGAGCGCGTGCAGCCGAGCCAAGAGGGCAGCGCGCTGCTGCTCGAGACGGCGGCGTTGAGCGTCAGTCATGGACGTTATGTAGCACACGTCCATGCGCTCTGTCAAGCGTCACCTGCTGGGTTCACGCATTTTTCGTGTTGGCAAGCACTTACCGAGTTAGCTCCGGATCAGGGATGTCTGAGGATGCCAGGCCCGGTTAGGCGACAGGTCGGCCCTTCTTGTAGGCAGGGCGATCCCAGCGGCGTCGGTCGTCTACCCGGAGAAAATCCGACCCCCCGAAAGAATTCCCACCCTAATTGGAGGGTCACCGGCAATGGAATCCTGCCGGGCGGCAGCCTTTTCGCTTTGTTCATGGAGAGTTGTCGGGACAGGGGGGCCGGCCGGGCCTCCCGCCGTGGCTGGTACGATCCTTGCCTCTCTCATGGTCGCTTCGGCAGACGGAAATCGGGAGCCGGACCTGGGGAGGCACCCGGGGGGCCGGCGAAAGATTCGCGATGAGCCAGCACATTATCGTCTGTTCCAATAACCCCACGCTCGTGGACGCGACCACCAGGGTCCTCGATCCTCAGCGGCCTCATCTGACGGTATGCGAGTCTGGCCTGGAGGTCCTGGGCGCCGTCGAGGTCGTGGACGCCGATCTCCTCATCCTGGACATGCAGACGCCCGGGCTCAATGGCCTGCTGCTCATCACGGCTGTCCGGAAGCTGGCCCCCAGCCTGCCCATCGTGGCCGTCTCCGCCACGCCCCAGGAGGATGCCCGGGCCGTCTCCCACACGGGGGTATCCTACGCGACGCTTCCGTTGGGCGGGAGCGACGGCCCACAGGCCCTGGCGGCCAGCCTGGCCGAGATCGGGGAGATCCGGGGGATGGGGCTGTCCTCCGGCGCGGGGTCGCGATGATGGGACGGCGGATCGTCATCCTGGGCGCGGGATTCGGCGGGCTGTTCACGGCCCGGGAGCTGGGCCGGCGGCTTCGCGGCGGAACAGGATCCGAGATCCTCCTGCTGGATTCGCGGAACTTCCACCTGTTCTCGCCCCTGCTCCACGAGGTCACGTCCGGCAGCGTGGAGCCCCGCCACGTGGCCTGGCCGGTCCGGGCCCTCGGCGGCACCGGGCGGTTCGCCTTCGAGCGCCGGACGGTCCGGTCCATCGAGCTGGAGCGGAAGATCGTCCTCACCGATCGGGGCGAGGTGCCGTACGATTTCCTGGTGATCGCCCTGGGGGGCACGACGGACTACTACGGTGTCCGGGGAGCCGAGCAGAATACGGTTCCCTACAAGACACTCCAGGACGCCGTCCGGCTTCGCAACCACGTCCTGGAGATGTTCGAGCGAGCCGTGATCGAACCGGACCCGGGGAGGCGGAAGCGGCTGCTCAGCTTTGTCCTGGTAGGGGCCGGCTGCACGGGCGTGGAGCTGGCCACCGAACTGCGCGACCTTGCCCGAAAGACGCTGGTGAGGCATTATAGGGGTCTGGATCCGCGGGAGGTCCGGATCGTCCTGGCCGAGGCGACCGGCCGGATCATCCCGTGCGTCAGCCAGCGGCTGGCCGACCTGGGCCTGGACAAGCTGCGGCGCAAGGGGATCGAGGTCCGCCTGCACTCCCCCGTCGTCGGGGTCACCGATGGCGCGGTCGAGCTGGAGAACGGCGACCGGATCCAGGCGGAGACCGTCATCTGGACGGCCGGGGTGCGGGCCACCCCCGTCGTGGAGGCCCTGCCCGTCGAGCGGGACAAGCTGGGCCGGGCGGTGGTGAACGAGTACCTGGAACTGCCGCCGTTCCCGGGTGTCTACGTCATCGGGGATGGCGCCAACTCCTTCGACCCCCGGCTCCAGGCCGTGCTGCCGCCGACGGCACAGGTGGCCGTCCAGCAGGCGCGCTCCGTGGCCGGCAACATCGCCCGGCAGCTCCGGGGCGAGCCGAAGCGGCCCTTCGTCTATCGCCACCGGGGTGACCTGGTCTCCCTCGGCACGGGGGACGGCGTGGGGGAGATCGTCGGGCTGACCTTCTCTGGCCTGCCCGCCTGGCTGCTGTGGCGCTGGGTCTTCCTGGCCAAGCTCCGCGGGTGGAAGAACCGGGTGCGGGTCGCCCTGGACTGGATGATCGGCTGTCTCTTCGAGAGGGATCTGGCCAAGCTGGAATGGTAAGGTCCAATGGGACGGCACCCGTGCTGGGAATTCGGTAGCCTCGGCTGGAGACGGGGGGCGGCAGTGGCCAGGACAGGAGGCGGCCCCCCAGCGAGCAAGGAGACATCATGACCACGTCCACGAACGCGATCGAGGCCCTCGCCAACCGCGAGTACAGGTACGGCTTCGTGACCGAGGTCGAGGCGGATACCATTCCTCGCGGCTTGAACGAGGACGTCATCCGCATGATCTCGGCCAAGAAG
>JACPAT010000083.1 GCA_016180655.1 Candidatus Methylomirabilota bacterium
CCAGAACGTCCAGGCCCTGGCCATCTCACCGTGGCTGCTGATCCCGTCGATCCCGGTCATCATCGTGATCCTCGCCTTCAACTTCATGGGGGACGGCCTGCGCGATGCCGCCGATCCCTACGGACAATGAGACGAAGAACCGACAGCGATATCCGATAGGGACAGCGACAGGGACAGGGAAGGCCGACAGGGATATCCGACAGCGATAGCGTTCGCGGGTCCGATTTCGCTGTCGGATCTCGCTGTCGCTGTCGAGAAGTGTGCGAGGGGAATCCCGATAGGGGCCGGGCAGAAAGAAACGAGTGGCTGACGTGACGAGCGAAGGCGGCGCGGCGCCGATCCTGTCGGTGCGGGATCTGAAGACCCATTTCTTCCAAGACGAGGGAACGGTCCGGGCCGTGGACGGCGCGAGCTTCGACGTCCCCCGGCGCAAGACCCTGGGCATCGTGGGGGAGAGTGGGTGCGGGAAGAGCGTGACGGCCAGGTCCATCCTGCGGATCGTCGAGCGACCCGGCCGGATCGTGGGGGGATCCATCCTGCTGCGGCGTGATGCGGGGAATGGGCAGGCAGGCGGGGTGGACCTGGCCGGGTTGGATCCGGCGGGATACGAGATGCGCCAGATCCGGGGCGGCGACATCGGCCTCATATTCCAGGAGCCCATGACCTCCTTCAGCCCCGTGCACACGGTCGGGAACCAGATCATCGAGACGATCCAGCTTCACCAGAACGTGAGCGTAGAGGCGGCCCGCCTGAAGGCCACTGAAATGCTCCACCTGGTGGGTATCCCGAAACCCGAGCGGCGCCTCGACGAGTATGCCTTCCAGTTGAGCGGCGGGCTGCGGCAGCGGGCCATGATCGCCATGGCCCTGTCCTGCGGTCCCAGGATCCTCATCGCCGACGAGCCGACGACGGCCCTGGATGTCACCACCCAGGCCCAGATCCTGGACCTCCTCCGGCACCTGCAGGACCGCGAGGGCATGACCATCATCCTCATCACCCACAACCTGGGGGTCGTCGCCGAGATGTGCGATGAGGTGGTGGTGATGTACCTGGGCCGCGTGGTGGAGCAGGGGCCGGTGGACGCTATCTTCCATGCGCCGAAGCATCCGTACACGAAGGCGCTCCTGCGCTCTATTCCCAGCATCCAGGCAACCGTCCGCACGGAGCTGCCAACCATCGCGGGGTCCATCCCGCACCCGTACAACCGGCCGAGCGGCTGTCCGTTCCATCCGCGCTGCCCGGATTTCATGCCGGGCACCTGTGACCGGAGCGAGCCGAGCTTGCGCCCCGTGGACGACAACCAGGGCGTCAGTTGTTTCCTCTATCATCCGGCCTGACCATGGGCGGACTGAGCATGGAGTCTTCGGTGCGGCTCCTGGATGTGAAGGGCTTGCGGAAATTCTTCCCGATCCGGAAGGGATTCCTGAAGCGGGAGGTGGGACAGGTCCGGGCCGTGGATGATGTCAGCTTCCACGTGGAAAAGGGGGAGACCCTGTCGCTGGTGGGGGAGAGCGGTTGCGGCAAGACCACGACCGCCCGGTGTATCCTGCGGGCCATCACGCCGACGTCAGGTCAGACCCTGTTCCGGGGCCAAGACGGCTCCGTGGTGGACGTCGCCTCGCTCCCAAAGAGCCAGCTCCGCCCGCTGCGCCGCCAGATGCAGATGATCTTCCAGGACCCGTTCTCCTCGCTGAATCCGCGCCGGACGCTGTTCGACATCGTGGCCGAGCCCCTGGTGGCCAACGAGGTGGGGACCCGGCAGGAGCGGGTGGAGCGCGTGGCGGAGTTGCTCCGGCTGGTGGGGCTCCGGCCCGAGTACATGCGGCGGTACCCGCACGCCTTCTCCGGGGGGCAGCGCCAGCGCATCGGAATCGCCCGGGCCTTGGCCTTGAATCCCAGCCTGATCGTCGCGGACGAGCCGGTGTCGGCCCTGGATGTCTCGGTGCAGGCGCAAATCCTCAACCTGATGCTGAGGCTGCAAGCCCAGCTCGATCTGACCTACCTCTTCGTGGCGCACGACCTCTCCGTGGTCAAACACGTGAGCGACCGGGTGGCCGTCATGTACGTCGGCAAGATCGTCGAGATGACGGAGACCCAGCGGTTGTTCACCGCGCCCAGGCATCCCTACACGGAGGCGCTGCTGTCGGCGGTCCCGAAGCCGGATCCGCGCCTGCGCGCCCACCGCATCGTCCTGGAAGGGGAAGTCGCGGACGCGGCGAATCCCCCGTCGGGCTGTTACTTCCATCCCCGTTGCCGGTACGCGGTGGACGCTTGCCGGCAGGAGACCCCCCGGCTGGAGGAGATCGAGCCCGGCCACTTCGTGAGCTGCCACCGGGCGAGGGAGCTGACCCTGAGGGGGGTGGGCCAGTGAAGAACAGTCGATTGGTCTACTCCACCGATGGCGGGCGCGTCCGTTCCTCGGATGATCGTCCTTCCTCGATGGGTCAGGCAGGGCGGAAGTCCACACCGAAGGTGCCGCAGGATGGAGTCGTTCGCATCATGCGTGAGCGGGCCGGCCGCGGCGGCAAGCTGGTGACGGTCATTCACGGCCTGCCGGGAGGCGCCGCGGCGCTGGCCTCCATGGCGGCCGATCTGAGGCGCCTCTGCGGCGCCGGTGGCACGCTGAAGGACAGGGTCATCGAGATCCAGGGGGATCACCGGGAGCGAGCAGCGGAGCGGCTGCGTTTGCTCGGCCACACGGTCAAGCTGGCGGGGGGATGACCGGCACGCGGCCAGGATGCTTGGAGGCTGGGAAGCTAGGAGGCCAGGAGGCAGAAGGCAGTAGGCAGGAATCCTCAAGCGTCCTCGCCTTCCAGCCTCCCAGCATCATGCGGTACCTCTCGCCAACCTCGGCAGCGAAAAGATCGAGTGACACGAAGGGAAGTGCGGGCTCATGTTAGGAAGTGACGGCAAGGCTGGTGGGGCGTGGTCGTGGGAGACGGCGCTTCGGGGCGTGATCCCGCCCATCATCTCGCCACTCACGACATCGGGGGACCCGGATGTGGCGGCCATTGACCTCTTGGTGGAGCACGTGCTGGGAGGCGGATGCAGCGGCCTGTTCGTCCTGGGCGGCTGTGGCGAGGGCGCGTGGCTGACCGGCGCTCAGCGCAGGGCGGTCGTCCGGGCGACGATCCGCGCCGCGGCCAGCCGGGCGCCGGTGCTGGTCGGCGTCATGCTGCCCGCGACAGGGCCCGCCATCGAAGCCGCCCGACAGGCGGCGGACGATGGCGCCGACGCGCTGGTCGTGGGGTCGCCGTACTATTTCACCGTTGATGGCGCCACGCAACAGCGGCACGTCGAGGCGGTCTTGACCAGCGTGCATCTCCCGGTCCTGCTCTACAACATCCCGCAGTGCACCCACCAGACACTGTCGCCTGCGATGGTCGGGACGCTCGCTCGGGACCCACGCGTCGTGGGAATCAAGGACTCCGCAGGCGATTTCGAGAACTTCCTGAAGTTTCTGGCGGTGAAGCAGGGCGTGCCCGGCTTCCGCGTGCTGCAGGGATACGAGCACCTCTCGGCGGCGAGCCTGCTCCAGGGGGGGGATGGGCTGGTGCCGGGATCGGCCAACGTCGCGCCCGCCCTGTTCGTGGCCCTGCACCAGGCTGCGGCGCGCGGGGATGCTGGGACATGCGCGCGCCTTCAGGTCGAGGTCGAGGACCTGGGTAGCCTGCACACACACGGCCACTGGCTGCCCGCGCTCAAGGCCGCCTGCGCCGCCGTGGGCATCGGAAACGGCGTTCCGGCTGCACCACTCCTACCCGCCACC
>JACPAT010000084.1 GCA_016180655.1 Candidatus Methylomirabilota bacterium
CGAGAGCGCCACCACCTACAACAACTTCTACGAGTTCGGGGTCAACAAGGAGGACCCCGCCCGCCTGGCCCACACGCTCAGGCCGCGGCCATGGACGGTCCGGGTGGACGGCCACGTGGCCAAGCCCAAGACCTATGACATCGACGAGCTGCTCCGGCTGTCCCCGCTGGAGGAGCGGGTCTACGCGCTGCGCTGCGTGGAGGGATGGTCCATGGTGATCCCGTGGATCGGGTTCCCGCTGGCCTCACTCCTGAAGCGGGTCGAGCCGACCGGCCAGGCCAAGTTCGTGGAGTTCACGACGCTTCTGGATCCCGAGCAGTTTCCGGCGCAGCGCAAGGGCCTCCTGAACTTTTCCTCCCTGGACTGGCCCTACGTCGAGGGGCTCCGCCTCGACGAGGCGATGCACCCGCTCACGCTCTTGACCGTCGGAATGTACGGGCAGGTCCTGCCGAACCAGAACGGCGCCCCCATCCGCGTGGTCGTGCCGTGGAAGTACGGGTTCAAGAGCGCGAAGTCCATCGTCCGGATCCGGCTGGTCAGCGATCAGCCGAAGACCGCCTGGGAGAAGGCGCAGCCGCAAGAATACGGCTTCTACTCCAACGTGAATCCCGGGGTGGATCATCCCCGCTGGAGCCAGGCCTCCGAGCGCCGGATCGGCGAGTTCCTGCGGCGGAAGACGCTGATGTTCAACGGCTTCGCCGACCAGGTCGGCTCGCTGTACGCGGGGATGGACCTGCGGAAGAACTACTAACCAATGACCAATGACCAATGGCAAATGACCAATGCGGAATGGCCGATGATCGCGCGGGGCTACCTCATTGGTCATTGGGAATTGGACATTGGTCATTGTTCTCGTTGGGGGTTCGCCGCGTGAGCCGGCAGTCCCGCATCGTCCTGAAGGCCGGCGTCTGGATCCTCTGCCTGCTGCCGCTGGTCGTCCTTGGCTATCGCGCCGCCACCGGGGACCTGGGCGCGAACCCCATCAGTTTCGTCACCAACTGGCTTGGCCAGTGGACGTTCCGGCTGCTTCTGGCCACGCTGGCCCTCACGCCCATCCGCGTGCTGTTCGGGATCTCCTGGCCGATCAGCCTGCGGCGCCTGCTGGGCCTCTTCGCCTTCTCCTACGCGTGCCTGCACTTCAGCATCTGGATCCTGGTGGATCAGCTGGCCCTGACCCTCCTCGTGCCGCTTGCCGTCACGTCCACGAACGCCATGGTGCGACGCCTGGGCGGGGCCGCCTGGCGGCGCCTGCACCGTCTGATCTACGTCGTGGGAGTGCTGGCGGCGCTGCACTTCCTGTGGCTGGCCAAGAAGGGCCGGATCGACCCGTACGTCTATGCGGCGATCCTGAGCCTCCTCCTGGGCATCCGGATCTGGGACGCCGTCCGGCGCGCCCTGCGGAAGCGCCGGGTGCGCCAGGCCGGGCGCGGATCCGCTTTCGCTCCGGTCCCGGAGGTTCTTCCCGAAGCCGCGTCGGCGCTCTTCCCCGCATCGCCCCACACCCGTCCTCTGGATGTGCCGGCGCCGCCGGTTGCCCCCAATCGGCCGTTCCCACGGTAAGCCATTCCGTCCTTCTTCCTCCACCGGCATCGTCGGGGGACTCCTCTCGCTGCTCTCGCGGCGGGAGGGTGCCGCTGCGGGCAAACCGGAGGGGCGTGGTTCTGTCATATGTATCGAACATCACACCTCGTGCATCTGTCCCGCGGTTGATGCTTGATCTTGGCGGCGCTTCTGCACACAATCCCGGCGACGTGTGGAGCGAGGTCAAGTCGAGACACGTGCAAAGCCGTTTGGGGGCGTGTGCATCGCAGCGTGACCATTCGACTCAGTTCGAGGGGGCTGGGCCGCCCATGTGGGGTGGCCCAGGCTGCGTGAGGGCGAAAAACCAATGGCGACTCCCAGAAAGCAGAAGGTCCTGATCTCTCAGCCGATCCACGAAGCGGGTGTCCACCTCCTGGCGGAGAAATTCGAGGTGCGGGTCTCACCCGACCCCTCCCCGGCGACTCTGGTCCGGGAGATCCGGGACTGCTCGGGCCTCCTGGTCCGCACGGCGCCGATCCCGGCTTCGGTCATCGAGGCCGCGCCGGGCTTGAAGGTCATCGCCCGCCATGGGGTGGGCTATGAGAACATTGACATGGCGGCGGCCACCCGGCGCCGCATCCCCGTGGCCATCACGGCCGATGCCAATGCCCTCTCGGTGGCGGAGCACGTCCTGGTGCTCATGGGCGCCCTGGCGAAGCGCCTCCTCGAATACGATGGCGCGACCCGGAAGGGAGACTGGGAGATCCGCAACAGTTATCGGGCGATTGACCTGAATGGCAAGGTGCTCGGCATCCTCGGGATGGGCCGGATCGGCTCTCTGGTCTGCAGGAAGGCCAAGGCCGCCTTCGACATGGAGGTGCTGGCCTACGACCCGGTCGTCCCGCACGCGGCGATGGAACGGGCTGGGGCACGGGTCGTCGGCAGTATCCCTGAGCTGCTCCGAGCATCGGACGTGGTCACGGTCCACACGCCGCTCACGCCCGAGACCAAGGGGTTGATTGGGGAAGCGCAATTCAAGCTGATGAGGCCCACCGCGTTCCTGATCAACGCGGCGCGCGGCCCCGTCGTGGATGAGCAGGCGCTGTTCGCCGCCCTCACAGAGGGGAGGATCGCCGGAGCCGGGCTGGATGTGTTCGACCAGGAACCTCCGGATCCCAAGAACCCCCTGTTCACCCTGCCCAACGTGGTGTTGACGCCGCACTCGGCCGGCCTGACCGTCGAGTGCGTCATCCGGATGGCTACCGGGGCCGCCCGGGCGATCGTGGACGTGCTCGAAGGTCGCCGGCCACCCTATGTCGTCAACCCCGAGGTGTTCTCCTAGCACCTGACCCCTCGGCCTCATTCCCCCGAGTACCGACTCACGTCCCTGCACCCGATCCTGCGCGACGGTCCTCTCGAGCGCCGATCAGGATCCGCTTCCTGTTTCCCCCGCTCCCCGAATACCGTTCCAGGCCCGAGACCCCAGGGGAGGTGTATTCTGGAGGCGGAAGGGCAATTATGGTAATTTGGACTCCAAGGAGGAACCCATGACGTACGACGCGAGACACAAGAGCCGCATCGTCCTCGAGGGACCCGATCGCGCCCCGGCGCGAACCTACTTCAAGGCCATCGGCTTCACCGACGCGGACCTCTCCAGGCCGCTGGTGGGCGTGGCCCACTGCTGGATCGAGGTTACCCCCTGCAACTGGAATCACCGGACGCTGGCGGCCAAGGTGAAGGAGGGGATCCGCGCGGCGGGCGGAACCCCGGTGGAGTTCAATACCGTCTCGGTGACCGACGGCATCGCCATGGGGACGGAGGGCATGAAAGCCTCCCTGGTGAGCCGGGAGGTCGTGGCGGATTCCGTGGAAGTGGTGGCGCTCGGCCACCTCCTGGACGCCGTGGTCGGCATCACGGGGTGCGACAAGACGATCCCCGGCATCGTCATGGCCCTGGCCCGCCTCAATATTCCCGGGGTCATGCTGTATGGCGGTTCGATCATGTACGGCGAGTACCAGGGCCGACGCCTGACGGTCCAGGACGTCTTCGAGGCAGTGGGCGCCTTCAACGCCGGCCGCATCTCCGCGGAGGAGCTGCGCAACATCGAGACCCACGCGTGCCCGGGCGCCGGGGCATGCGGAGGCCAGTTCACCGCCAACACCATGGCCACTGCCTTCGAGATGCTCGGGATCTCTCCCATGGGCTACAACGGCGTGCCGGCGACGGACCCACGGAAAGAGGAGGTTGCCTTCGAATGCGGGCGGCTGGTCATGGAGCTCTTGCGCAAGGGGGTGACGCCGCGGCAGATCATTACCCGGAAGGCCCTCCAGAACGCCATCGCGGGGGTCATGGCGACGGGTGGGTCCACCAACGCGGTGCTGCACCTCCTGGCGGTGGCGCGAGAGGCCGGCGTCAAGCTCTCCATGGACGACTTCGGCAGGATCAGCGCCAGGACGCCGCTGCTGGCGGACCTCAAACCCTGGGGGCGCTTCACGGCTCCCGAGATGTACCAGGCGGGCGGGATGGCGGTGGTGGCCAGGCGATTGCTCGACGCGGGCCTGCTCCATGCCGGCGAGCGAACCGTGACTGGCCGGACGATCGGGGAAGAGGCCAAGGCCGCGCGGGAGACGCCTGGACAGGAGGTCATCCGCCCGCTCAAGAACCCGATCAAGCCCACCGGCGGAATAGTCATCCTGAGGGGCAACCTGGCGCCCGAGGGCTGTGTGGCGAAGGTCTCGGGACAGACCCGCACGATCCATCGCGGCCCGGCCCGCGTGTTCGGCCGCGAGGAAGACGCCTTTGCCGCCATCAAGGCCGGGAAGATCCGTCCGGGAGACGTGATCGTGATCCGGTACGAAGGACCCAGGGGCGGACCCGGGATGCGGGAGATGCTGGCCGTGACGGGGGCGCTGCAGGGCGCGGGGCTGGGGGATTCCGTTGCGCTGATGACGGACGGGCGATTCTCCGGCGCCACCCACGGCTTCATGGTCGGCCACGTGGCGCCCGAGGCGGCCGCCCGGGGTCCCATCGCCGCGCTCCGGAACGGGGACATCGTCGTCTTCGACATCAAGCGGCGCCGCCTGGACGTGGAGCTGCCGGCCGCCGAGATCAAGAAACGGCTGGCCGCATGGAAGCCCCCCAAGCCACGCTACACGACCGGCGTCATGGCCAAATACGCGCGCCTCGTCGGCTCGGCTTCCGAGGGCGCTGTCACCTCCTGAGAGACGAGCCGAGCCGAGAGCCGAGAGCCGCGAGGGGAAAGCATCGAAGGTTGCGGCTATGGTCGCGGTGGATTGATCCGAGAGCCCTCCTTCCCGGTGAACGGATTCACGTTCGGGTTGGTCGACCAGTTGTCTCGCCACTCCTTGTTCGGGTTTGACTGCCAGTGCGGCTCCACGAACCGCCCATCCGGCCGGACATAGGGCCTCACCGGGTGTGATCGCGGATTGCTGCCAAATCCGGGGCCCAACGAACGGTCCCGAAACCCTCCTCCCCGAGCCTCGACGTCCCCACTGAATGCCAGAAGAACCGAGGCCGCGCCCAACCCGCTCAGCAACCTTCCGAAGTTTCCCATGGTCCTCCTCCCTTCTGCGCGCTTCATCATATCTCTGTCCTCCATCCTGCTACGTTAACGCCTGGCACAGGTGAAAGGGGACCAGGGTTCTGCATTGCCACGTGGGAAAAGTGGCACTGAAGAACCGGGGCACCCCCATGTCCCTTTTCCGGCGCACCCCGGTTAATCCTATCGAGGGGCTCCATGGTTACTCTCGCAGTGGTTCGGGGTTGTGGAGTGTGTCGGTCTCTGGTAGGCTTCGGGCCACGCGGACCCTACCAGGCGTCGTTCCACATGCTCCCGAGGTGGCCGTGGAGGATCCCTACGCGGGCCTATCGGATAGCGACCTGGCTGCCCGGTTCGATCGAGGGGAGGGGGAAGCCCTCAACGCCCTCTGCCGTCGCCACTATCCCACCGTCTTTCGGTTTGCCTACCACCTCAC
>JACPAT010000243.1 GCA_016180655.1 Candidatus Methylomirabilota bacterium
CCTTCAGCACCTCCTGGGGGAACTCTTCCAGGATGGCCACCACGTCCCCCATGCCCACGCCCCAGTCGGTCTCCACGACCACGACGTCGCCGGCCCGGAGGGCGTATTCGGGCGCGGGGGAGTACTGATGCCGCGCCGGGCCATTGAATTCAACCCGAACCATGCGGGCCATGGCTGCCCTCCCTGCCTGTCCGCGGGACGCAGGCAGGCTGCCCCCTCCCGACCGCATCGCGCATCCTGAGGAGCATGCGCTCTGCAGTGAAGCGAGGGTTGGCGCGGCGCGCCAGGGCGCGCTGCGCCTCCACCTGGGCCTCGAAGACGTTCAGGATCGCCCCCACCGGATACCGCGCGGCCAGCCGGGCGACGTCCGCCTCGCGATCCCCGTGCACGAGCGGGACGGCCCCCCCGGCGATCTTGGCCACGATCATGTCCCGGGTGTAGCCGGCCAGGATTTCCAGCGCGGCCTCGAATGCCGGCCGATCCGAGCCCAGATCATCGGCGCGTTCCAGGACGGCGGGCAGCGAGCCCAGGGCGTCCCACACCTCTTGCACGATCCGGTCGCGCCTGGCATGCGCCTCCGCCACATCCAGGGCCAGGGCGCGCGCCGCGCTGCCGCCCGCCAGGGCCGCGGCCTCGGGCGGCCGGCCATGGCGAGCCAGGAGGTCCCGGAGGTGGCCTTCGCCCAGCAGGTCGAATCGCACCTCCTGGCAGCGGGACAGGATGGTCGGCAGAAGCGCGCTGGGCGTCGCCGTCACCAGGATGAAGAGCGACACGCCGGCCGGCTCCTCCAGCGTCTTCAGGAAGGCGTTGGCCGCCGGCTCCTGCATCTGGTCGGCGGGATCCAGGATCCACACCTTGGCCCGGCCCTCGTAGGCCCGCAGGCTGGCCCGCGCCGCCACCTCCCGGATCTGGTCGATGGTGATGACCGTCTTCTCCTCGGGCCGCACCTCGATCACGTCGGGATGATTGCCCGCGGCGATCTTTCGGCACGCCGCGCACCGCCCGCACGCGTCCGCCGTCGCCTGGGAGGCAGCGTTGCCGGCCGCGAGGCAGTTGATCGCCTGGGCCAACGCCAGCGCCGCCGTCCGCTTCCCGACCCCCGCGGGGCCGGCGAAGCAGTAGGCCTGCGACAGTCGGCCGGTCCGCCAGGCGGACCGCAGGAAGGCAACCGCGCGATCCTGTCCCAGAATCTCGGCGAGGGGCATCCTCTCACCCGGAGGCCGGCACGCGAGAGCCCCCGGGGGGCCCGGATCGCCGGAGCAGTTCGTCCACGCGGCGGCGAACGTCGCCCTCGATCTCTACCATGCCCCGGGCGGCGTCCAGCACGGCGACCCGCCCGGGTTCGGCCGCGGCGATGGCGCGGTACCCGGCACGAACCCGTTGGTGAAAGGCGAGCACCTCCTCCTCGATCCGGTCGTGTCGCCCCTGGCGCTGGGTTGCCCGCTGGGTGGCGCGCGCCAGTCCCGCCTCCGGGTCCAGGTCCAGCAGGACCGTGAGGTCCGGGCGCAAGCCATCCGTCGCCAGGGCGTTCATCCGGGCGATCAGGTCCAGGTCCAACCCGCGCCCGTAGCCCTGGTAGGCCACCGTCGAATCGGTGAACCGATCGCACAGCACGATGCGCCCCGCGTCCAGCGCCGGCCGGATCACCTCGTGCACGAGCTGGGCCCGGCTGGCCTCGTACAGGCACAACTCCGACGCGGCCGCCATCCGGGTGTTCTCCGGGTCCAGGAGGAGCCCGCGGATCTGCTTTCCGATGGGCGTGCCGCCCGGATCCCGGGTCTCGACGGCATCCCAGCCCGCAGCCCGCAGGTGGGTGAGCAGCGCCTTGAGCTGGGTGGTCTTCCCCGTTCCCTCTCCCCCCTCGAAGGTGACGAAGAGGCCGGGCATGGCCTAGTGGCCGCCGCCCGCCGACGTCTGCGGTGCCTTGCGCCGGTCCAGGATCTGCTTGGCGGCGCGGGAGACCGCCCCCGGGATGTTCCGGTTCTTGACCAGGTCGGTCAGTTCCCGTTCCGAGAGGCCGTTGATGCCCAGGGCCAGGGAGACGCCGACCGGCGTCCGGGGATTGTGCAGCAACGACAGCAGGATCTGGTGATTCTGCCGGTACTTCCGGTTGGAGGCGATGAACCGCAGGATCTTGTCCGAGACGTCCCGCATCTGGGCGATGGCCAGGATCTCCCCGTCCGTGATGCGCGGGGACCCTGCCACCTCCAGGGCGATCATATCGTTGCTGTCCTTGATCAGGATCATCCGGACGTCCTTGTTCCCCTTCTTGGCCAGGGCCAGCTTCTGCCCCACGGGGAGTTCCTTGATCTGGAGCAGCAGGCTTTTCTTCGACCCCTCAGCGTCCCGCTTCTTGGCGACCTCGATCTGTCGCTGGAGGGTGGAATGCTTCACCTCCGGGACGGCCGGATTGCGGAGCAGCGCCTCCAGCGCCTCCACCCATCGCCCGAGGCGGTCCAGCGAGCCCAGCAGGACCTCCAGGATGGCGCCTGTGGCGCCCTCGGCCAGCTGGGCTATGGCGGTGCCTGAGGCCTGCGGGTGGCGGAGGAGCGCCACGACCACGTCGGCCGAGAGGGCGGGATGCTCCAGGATCTGCTCCAGCACCTCGGGGGGCGTCCGCTGGTTCTGCGCGATGGGGAGCAGGTCGGCCGCCGACAGGCCCGCCGGTTCCGCTGGCGCCGCCGCGTCCTGGGTCATGTCCTCTCTCCCGTCCGCGGCGTCAGCGCCGCGCGAAGCGCCTGGAGGAGCGCCGCCTCTTCCGAGGTCGCCACCGTGCGGAGATCCAGGAGGAGCCGGTCCTCCTTGATGCGAACCAGGACGGGGGGAGAGCCCCCCCGCAGGCGTGCCTCGACATCCGTGGCCCGCTCCCGGCCCGGCCGGAGGGCCAGGACGCGAGTGGGGATGGCCTGCAGGGGCAGGGCGCCCCCGCCGACCTCGGAGGTCTCGTCCTCGAGCGAGATGGCCACATCCGGGACCGCGGACCGGAGGGCGCCGGCCAGCGCCAGCGCCCGCGCCCCGATGGCGTCCGCGGTCAGGCGGAGCATCCGGAGAATGGGGATCTCCAGGAGTGCCCGCTCGGGTTCGCGGTACAGGCGCAGCGTCGCCTCCAGGGCGGCCAGGCTGAGCTTGTCGATCCGGACGGCCCGCGCCAAGGGGTTGCGCCGGGCGCGCTCCAGCAGGTCACGCCGGCCTACCAGCACGCCCGCCTGCGGCCCCCCCAGCAGCTTGTCCCCGCTGAAAGTCACCAGGTCCACGCCGGCGCGGATGGCATCGGATGCCAGGGGTTCGCGCCTGAGGCCGAGGAGCGAGAGGTCCAGGAGGGCGCCGCTCCCCAGATCCTCCATCACCAGGAGGCCGCGCCGCTTCGCCAGGGCGACCAGATCCGCGGTTTCGACGTCGGCGGTGAAGCCCAGGACCTGGAAGTTGCTCCGGTGCACCCGGAGCACCAGGGCGCTCTCCGGCCCGATGGCCTCCTCGTAATCTCGGAGGTGCGTCCGGTTGGTCGTCCCCACTTCCCGGAGGCGACCCCCCGCACGGACCATGACGTCCGGAATGCGGAAGGAATCGCCGATCTCGACCAGCTGTCCACGGGAGACCAGGATCTCCTTCCCGCTGGCAATCGTGTTGATGGCCAGCAGGACGGCCGCGGCATTGTTGTTGACGACCAGGCCGGCCTCGGCCCCGGTGAGGGCGCACAGGAGGGCCTCGACGTGCGTCTGGCGGGAGCCGCGCCGGCCGGCGGCCAGATCGAATTCCAGGTTGACATACCCCCGGGCGGCGGCCTCGATGGCCCGGACGGCGGCGGGGGCCAACGGCGCCCGTCCGAGATTGGTGTGAAGGACGACGCCGGTGGCGTTGATGACGGGAACCAGGGAGGGTCCGGCCTTCTCTCCCGCCGCCTCGGCCACGGCGGCGGAGAGGGCGGCCGGACTCAGGAGCCGCTCGGCGGCCTCCGGCGGCACCTCGCCGCGGAGGATCTGCCCGCGCCGCCCCGCCAGGACCTCGCGCACGGCCTCCAGGACGGCCCAGCGCGGATGCACGGCCAACAGGTCCTGGATCCGGGGGGTGGCCAGCAGCTCATCCACCGCTGGGATCTTCCGCAGGATCGTTCCCATCTCGGGCTGGGTCGCCTCGCTCATCCCTGCCTCGGCAGTTGGGGGTCAGGGTTCAGGGGCGGGGGGTTGGGGCCGGTCCCCGATCCCCGCGTTCCAACCTGGTCACTGATCACGCAGCGCTGAATGGCTACACTTGTAGCACACGACCCGCAGGGCCTTCAACGTCTTTCGCCCGCCCGCGGGTCGCCGGGGCGGGACAGAAAACAAAGCGGGCCAGGCCCCCCGCGCGGATCGGCGGAGCACGCCTGGCCCGGGCGTCGAACCGGTGAAACGACCAATTACCAACGATCAATCGTGAATTATCCGGGCTAGACGGAGCGCATCCCGGCCCCGCGCCGCGCCTGGAAACAGGTGCGGCAGTAGACGGGGCGATCCAGCGTCGGCTTGAACGGGACCGTGGTCTTCTGGCCGCAGGACGAGCAGGTCACCTCGTGCAGTTCCCGGGTGCCGCCTGCGCCCGACCCGGTGCCCAGCCCCCCGGATCCCGACCGCTCACCGCCCCGCCTCGAGGCCTTGCAGCCCTTGCAGCGCTTGGGCTCGTTCTGGAAGCCCTTCTGCGCGAAGAATTCCTGTTCCCCGGCGGTGAACACAAAGGTCTGTCCGCAATCGATACAGGTCAAGCTCTTGTCTTGGAACGACATACGGATTCCTCCCTCGGCAGACGATCCCTGACTTCACCTCGCGACCCGCGCCCTGAGTGTTTGGCTGGCTACCCTCCTGTGATGTGGGGACCGGAAAGTCGTCATATCCCGTGGAGCGGGAAGACCAACTTCTGGAGGCGATGGACCTGCTCTCGAACGAAGCGCCAGGCCTGCTCCCGGGTGGATGCCTCGGCGAGGTAGGGATCGTCCCGGATCCGCGACGGGCGGAACCCCAGCCGCTCGAAGGTCGCGCGGAACGACTCCGGCAATTCGTCCGGAACCTCGCGCTGATTCATGATGGCCCAGGCCAGCGTCCAGCTGCGGGGGACGTTTTCCAGGTTGTACCCCCCACCCCCCAGGGCGATCCACCTCCGGCAGAGGGACCGCAGGCGCCGCACCGCCTCGGCAAATCCGTTCGTGGTCAGGGCCAGGTTGGTCAGGGGGTCGGTCCGGTGGGTATCCGCCCCGAGCTGGGTCACCACCACGTCCGGATTGAACGCGGTGAGGAGGGGCGGCACCACCTGGTCCAGGGCCCACAGGAAGATCTCGTCGTCGCTGCCCGCCAGGAGGGGCACGTTCACCGCGTAGCCGATCCCGCGGCCCCGGCCGATCTCCTCCACGAAGCCGGTGCCGGGGAACAGGCTCTCGCCGCTCTCGTGAATCGACAGGGTGAGGACCTGGTCCGTGTCGTAGAACCCGAACTGCACTCCGTCCCCGTGGTGCGCGTCAATGTCCACGTAGGCCACGCGCCGTCCCCGGCGAACCAGGTGCTTGATGATGACGGCGGCATCGTTGAAGTAGCAGAAGCCGGCCGCACGCGCCGCCGCCGCGTGGTGCAATCCACCGGCGATGTTGAAGGCGCAGGCGACCTGGCCGGAATCCACCAGTTCCATGGCCCGGAGCGACGCCCCGGTGGAGAGCAGCGACCAGGCGTACACGCCGGGGAAGATCGGATTGTCGCTGGTCCCCAGGCCGTAGTCCCACAGGGTGGGGGGCGCCTGGCCGCGGTCCGCGGCGCGGAACACCTCGACGTAATCCGGCCGGTGGAAGGCGATAATCTCCTCTTCCGCGGCGTCCCGGGCCTCGACGAGGCGGGTGCTGGGGAGACGGAGGAGGTCGTAGGCTTGGCACAGCTCATGGGTGAGGGCCAGGCGCGTGTTGCGAAGGGGATGGTCCGGCCCATAATCGAACTGCTGGTACCGTTCGGAATAGATGAAGGCCGTTTCGGGGGCTGTCGTCATCCCGCGTCAGCCCTGAGCCTGTCGGAGGGTCACCGCTGAACACGCCCGACCAGATGCGGGGGATCGTGGTCCCGGGGGCCGCCTGGCGTCGGACCCGCCAGGTCCGGAAGACCATGGCCCCCTCACGCCCCCACGGTCGGCGGCGCCTCGCCCGGCCGCCGGTACATGCCGCTGCGGCCGCCGGCCTTGTACACCAGGCGGACATCGCCGATCATCATGCCCTTGTCCACCGCCTTGCACATATCGTAAATCGTGAGGGCGGCCACCGAGACCGCCGTCAGGGCCTCCATCTCGGCCCCGGTCCGTCCGGTGGTCTTCACCCGCGATTCGATTTCGATGCCAGAGGGGCGGCGGAAGGCCCGGAAGGCGACCTCGGCCGCCGTGATCAGGAGGGGGTGACACAGGGGGACCAGTTCGTGGACCCGCTTGGCTGCCAGGATCCCGGCCAGGCGGGCCGTGGCGTACACGTCGCCCTTGGGGAGCGCCTGATTCCGGATCAGACGCAAGGTGTCGGGCCGGAGCGTGACGAACCCGCGGGCGACGGCTTCGCGGTCCGTCTCACCCTTGGCCCCGACATCCACCATGCGGGCCTGGCCGCGGGCGTCAAGATGAGACAACCTGGTGTTGCTCATTCCGGTGCTGCCGCATGATGGCGTACATCTCGTCCTTGAGCTTCAATTTCAGCTTCTGGAGTTCCTTGCGTTTCCGTTCCTGCTCGCTGGTCAGGTAGTAGATGCGGTCGTACTCGCCGATCTTGATATCGAACTCCCGGTGTTTCTCGGCCAGGCGGCGGAACTCGGGGTTCGCCTCCTTCAGCCGAGCGAACAGCTGCGCTTCCGTATCGCTCATCTTTGGCCTCCTTCCGGACGGATTGGTCCGCTCCGCGCCCACGGGACGCAGGGCGACAATTGGATAGGCTTGGATAGGCTAAGGGAATCGAATCGGACAGGGGCGAAACCAAGGCCGAATCGGCCCCGGATGAGAGGGAGGGCGATTGCCATATCCTTTGGGCTGGGTGATCAAATGAAACCATATTCGATCTGCCGCCCCTCGTCAAGGGCAAAATCCCCGCGTCCGGAGAAGAGGACAAAGCCCGTCCGGAAGGCCGGGGAACCCCACCGCGGGTCCGACGGGCTCCCAAGGCCCGCGCATCGCGGGGGGCCCCTCACGCCTTGACAATGTCGGTCCACGCCGATTACTGTTCGATCACTGGGAACCGGCAGCCGGGGCGATCGGCGATGCGCAACGAGTTCGGCGAGATCCTGTTCTGGCTGAAGAGCAGCGGGCTCCGGCTCGTGGTGATCGGGGGTGGGAGCATCCTGCTGGTCCGCCTCCTTCGCGTGGTGGCGGACCGGATCCTGCGCCTCATGGCCGACGGCGGAGAGCCCGCGGTCACGGAACGGGAGAAGCGAGCCCGCACCCTGGCTAGCCTCCTCCGGACCGTGGGGACGACCCTGGTCCTCGTCGTGGCTGTCATGATGGCGCTGCGCGAGATCGGGCTGGACATCACGCCCCTCATCGCCGGCGCGGGCGTGGCGGGCCTGGCCATCGGCTTCGGCGCCCAGAGTCTGATCCGGGACGTCATCGCGGGCTTCTTCATCCTGCTGGAGGATCAGTTCCACGTGGGCGACGTGATCCAGGCGGGCGGCGTGAGCGGGCAGGTGGAGCGGATGACGCTGCGGATGACCATCGTGCGGGATCTCCAGGGGGCGGTCCACTTCATCCCCAACGGGGAGATCAAGGTGGCGAGCAACCTCACCAAGGAGTGGTCCCGGGCGGTCCTGGAGATCGGCGTCGGCTACGAGGAAGACGTGGACCGCGCCATGGCGGTGCTGACCGAGGTCGGCCACTCCCTGGCCGATGACGAGGCCTTCGGCAAGCTGGTGCTGGAACCGCCCCAGGTCCTGGGGGTCGAGGCCCTGGCGGACTCCCAGGTCACCATCCGCATGCTGGCCAAGACGCGTCCCCTGAAGCAGTGGGAGGTCGCCCGCGAGCTGCGCCGCCGGATCAAGGCGCGTTTCGATCGCGAGGGCATTCAGATCCCCTATCCCCACCGGGTCGTCATTACGCGTCCGCCACCAAACACTAGAAGCCTTTAGCCGTCACCGATCAGCGGTCAGCCGCCGGGATGATGGGGCCGGGGGCCAGGGGTCGGGGATCGGCCGAAGTCCCCTGCCCCCAGCACCCGACCCCTAACCCCCGCATTTTTGACTGGGCATGGCCGCTGTGCTAGAGTCGCCGCCGACGGCGGTGGGCTGCGGCTCGCGCCCGCGAGACGGTCGGGGCCGGCTGCCCGGGCTGACGCGATGACGCGATGGAAGGATGCGACACCTCATACTGGCCGCGCTCTGCCTGGGCCTGCTGGGATCGTGCGGGGGGCTGGAGCCCCGCCGGCGCATGCCCCAGGAGTTCCGCCGCCTGGAGGCGGACTTCGACCAGACCTGGGAGGCGGCGATCCGGACCCTGACGGAACGCGGCTACGACATCCGGACGATTGATCGCCCCGCAGGGATCATCGAGACCGGATGGTTGACGATTAATCCCGACTACACCGCGACGGTCTTTGTCACCGAGCGGGAGGATCGCTACTCCACCTGCGGCAAGCCGGGGCTGGGCCAGGCGTTCCGCGCCAAGGAAGCGCGGCTGGTCCTGGCACTCCGGCCGATCCGGCGCGGCGAGACCGGATTGCGCATGGAAGCCTTCTTCCGCACCCAGCGGTATTCGGATGCGCCCTTGTGGGGCAACCGGCCGCTGGGGGATGCGGAGTGCAGTTCGCGGGGGCGC
The DNA here is from genome assembly GCA_016180655.1 of Candidatus Methylomirabilota bacterium. Taxonomy (GTDB): domain Bacteria; phylum Methylomirabilota; class Methylomirabilia; order Methylomirabilales; family 2-02-FULL-66-22; genus 2-02-FULL-66-22. Next base: position 8,782 of record JACPAT010000243.1, read on the forward strand.
CTGGAGGAGGAACTCAAAGTGGAGGTCCAGCTCCGGGCCCTCTCGGATCAACTGGAGCGGCTTCGCCGGGGAACACCTTGATGAGAGCCGAGAACCGAGAGACGAGAGCCGAGAGCCACGGGGCGTCGAGGGGTCAATTGGTCGATTCGTCGATTGGCGAAGACCCGTTGACCTCTTGACCCGTTGACGAATCGACAGGGGGAAAGCCCGGAAGGGACGCCCTGATGACCAAACGCTATGAGCCGCTGGACCCCCGGAAGGTGAAGACGTATCCGCTGGCCGCGCGGCCGAGCAAGGTCTCGGTGGCGGATGTGGCGCACGCCTGGCAGGCCGGCGGGAGCTTTCGGCGCTACCTCGAATCGTTGCCGAACCAGCTGGCGGTGCAGAGCTTCCGGGAAATCGTGGCGGCCGTCCTGGCGGCGCGGCGGCGCGGCAAGCCCGTGATCCTGGGGATGGGAGCCCACGTCATCAAGGTGGGGCTCTCGCCGATCCTGGTGGACCTGCTGGAGCGAAGGCTCGTGACGGCCGTGGCCATGAATGGGGCGGGGGCCGTTCACGACTTCGAGCTGGCCTATGCCGGCATCACTTCGGAGGATGTGGAAGCCCAACTAGCCGAGGGCGAGTTTGGCATGGCGGAGGAGACCGGCCGGGTCATCAACGAGGCGGTGGCGGAGGGGGTGGGGCGCGGATGCGGCTTCGGCCGGGCGCTGGGGGAGCGGCTCCTGACCATGCGGCCGCCCCACCTTGCCCAGAGCATCTTCGCGGCGTGCGCGCGGCTGGATCGGCCCTGCACGGTGCACGTGGCCCTGGGCACCGACATCGTCCACATGCACCCGAGCTGCAACGGGGCGGCGGTGGGCGAGGCCACGCAGCGGGACTTCCGTCTCCTGGCGGCCGTGGTGGCCGACCTGGGCGATGGGGGGGTGTACCTCAACGTCGGCTCGGCCGTGCTCCTGCCCGAGGTGTTTCTCAAGGCGCTCACGCTGGCCCGGAACCTCGGTCACCGGGTCCGGGACTTCGTGACGGTCAACCTCGATTTCATCCAGCACTACCGTCCCACGGAGAACGTGGTGCGCCGTCCGGTGGCGCAGGGGGGCAAGGGGTATGCCCTGACCGGCCACCACGAGCTTTTGGTGCCGCTGCTGGCGGCCGCGCTGATTGAGGGCGTGGAGGAGCCGAGAGCCGAGAGCCGAGAGCCGAGAGAATGACGACAGGGACAGGGACAGCGATCGGATCTCCTCGCTGTCCCCACCCAGAGGGTACCCGGATATCGCTGTCGGATTCGTGAAGGCTGATGGCTATCCCAACGCGAGCAATCCGCAAGGTCAGGTCCCTCCGTGCCGTAGTCCGTGCCGTGCGCACGGCGCGGGCGGCCGGGAAGCGGGTCGTCTTCACGAATGGCTGTTTCGACCTGCTTCACCGGGGGCACATCCGTTACCTGGAGCGGGCACGGGCCCTGGGGGACCTCTTGGTGGTGGCGGTGAACAGTGATGCGTCGGTCCGGCGGCTCAAGGGGGCCGGCCGTCCGGTGGTCCCCGCCGACCAGCGTGCCGAGGTGCTGGCGGCCCTGGCGGCGGTGGACCTGGTCCTGACCTTCGACGATTTGGATCCGGGCCGGGTCATCCGAGCCGTGCGGCCGGCCGTCCTGGTCAAGGGAGGCGACTGGTCCGCGGACCGGATCGTCGGCGCGGACTACGTCCGGAAAATCGGCGGGAAGGTGCGCAGTCTCCCGTACGTCAAGGGAGCCTCCACCTCGGCGTTGATCCGTCGCCTGGTCTCTGGGGGGCGCCGTCACCCATCAGCGTCGCCATGAACGACGCAAGCCCATGCTTCGCCGGCGCACACCCCGCGCGGCCCTCCTCCCCAAGGCTGAGCGCCTGTGAAAAATTCCCCCAAGCGCGAACAGCCGGTTCCCGTACGGTCGGATCTTCTGATGTCGCCGTTCGAGCAAATCCCCCCAACCCCCCTTTATCAAAGGGGGGCGAGGGGGGATTTCGCGGGGCTGACGGCCGTGAACAGCTTTGACGTACACCGCCTGCAACCCACTTGGGATTCTTTCACAAGCTCTGAGGGCTGACGGCTGAACGCCAGCCACCACTTCCCCGATCATGCTGCCGCAATTCCTCTGGCGCGAATCCAAACTGGCGGACCTCTTTGAAGATCTCCCCCCCGGGGGCGAGGTCCGCCTCCACGAGCTGCACGGGACGGCCCGCGCGCTGGCCGTGGCGGCGTGCCACGCCGGGACGGGCCGGCCGTGTCTGGTCCTCTGCCGGACCGACGAGGTGGCGACGGCGCTGGCGGCCGACCTGCAGTGCTTCCTGGGCGACGGGGTGGCCCTGCTGCCGGAGCGAGAGGCCGACCTCGACCTGCGGGCCGGGCGGGTCCAGGCCCTGCATCGGCTGAGCGCTGGGCAGGCACCCATCCTGGTGGCGTCGGTGGCCGCCGCGCTTCCCCGGACGATCGGGCCCGCGGCGCTGGCGGCCGCGGCGCTGTCGCTCTACCCGCAGCGGATCATCCCTCGGGACGAGGCGCTGCGTGTCCTCACGGCGGCGGGCTACCGCGCCGTCAGCCAGGTGACGGAGCCAGGAGAGTTCGCCGTCCGGGGCGGCATCCTGGACTGCTTCCCGCCGCAGATCCCTCACCCGGTGCGGATCGAGTTCTTCGGGGACGAGGTCCACTCCCTCCGGCGGTTCGATCCCGAGACCCAGCGGTCCCTCGGGCCGGAATCGGCCGTGACGATCCTGCCGCTCGCCGAGATCCCGATGACCGAGATGGCGGTGGCCGCCGCCGCGGAGCGCCTGCGGGCGGCGGCGCGCCGGAACGCGGTTGTGATTCCGCCGGCGCTCCTGGAGGCGCTGGAGCACCGCCGCCCGATCCCGGAATGGGACGCCCTCCTGCCCTACTTCCTGCCGGACCTCGCCACCATCCAGGCCTACCTTCCCCCTGAGGGCCTGATCGTCTGGGACGAGCCGTCGTCCCTGGCGGAGCGCGCGGGTGCCCTGGCCGGGGACCCGTCTGGCGGGGGCCCGCCTGGCGGGTGGGAGCCGGATCTGGCCCCCCTGGTCCCGCCGCGTGAGGACCGATGGATCTCCTGGGGGGAATTTTGCGACACGGCGCGAGCCCGGCCAGGCATCGTCCTGGAGGCGTTCGCGCCCCCGCCCGGGGCGCGGGCCGAGGCGAAGCCCGCCCAGCACATCCCGGCCACCAGCGTCGAGGCGTACCAGGGGCGCATGGCGGGGTTCCTCCAGGACCTGGACGCGTGGCGACGCCGCGGGGAGCGGGTCACGCTGGTGGCGCGCAGCGAGGCCCAGGCGAAGCGCCTGCAAGAGATCCTGCGGGATCACGACCTGGGGGCGCGCCTCTCGCGGGAGGTGCCCGAGCCGGGCGGGATCACGCTCTGGGTCGGCGGCCTCTCCGCGGGATTCCGCATCGAGTCGCTGGGCCTCAGCGTCGTCACGGAGGCGGAGATCTTCGGGACGCGGACCCTCCCTCGCCGGCGCGCGCGGCCCAAGGAGGCGCTGCCCTTCACCTCCTTCGAGGACCTGAAGGAGGGCGACTACGTCGTGCACGTGGACCACGGCATCGCCCAGTACCTGGGCCTGCGGCAGCTCGCGGTGGGCGGCGAGGAGGGGGACTTTCTCCACCTCAAGTATGCCGGCACCGACCGGCTCTACGTCCCCGTCTCCAAGCTTCACCTGGTGCAGCGGTATGTCGGCGGAGAGTCCAGCGGGGCCGGCCCCCCGCTGGACCGGCTGGGAGGGACCTCGTGGGCGAAGGCCAAGGAGCGGGTGCGGAGGAGCGTCCGGGAGATGGCGGGAGAGCTCCTGCGGCTGTATGCCGCGCGCCAGGTCGTGCCCGGCCACGTCTTCGCCCCCGACGGGCCCTGGCAGACGGAGTTCGAGGCGGCCTTCCCCTACGAGGAGACGCCCGACCAGCTCCAGGCCATCCGGGACGTCAAGCGGGACATGGAAGCCCCGCGGCCCATGGACCGGCTGGTGTGCGGGGACGTCGGCTACGGCAAGACCGAGGTGGCGCTGCGGGCCGCCTTCAAGGCCGTCATGGACGGCAAGCAGGTCGCCGTCCTGGTCCCCACGACGGTCCTGGCCCTGCAGCACTCCCAGACCTTCTGCGCCCGCTTCGCCAACTTCCCCATCCGCGTGGAGCTCTTGTCGCGGTTCCGGCCGGCGCCGGAGCAGTCGCAGGTGATCCGGGGGCTGGCCGAGGGCGGTGTGGACATCGTGATCGGCACGCACCGCCTGCTCCAGAAGGACGTCACGTTCCACGCGCTCGGCCTGCTCGTGGTGGACGAGGAGCAGCGCTTCGGCGTGGCCGCCAAGGAGGCGCTCAAGAGGTTGCGGCGCGAGGTGGACGTGCTCACGCTGACGGCCACGCCGATCCCGCGGACCCTGCACATGGCCGTGCTGGGGGTGCGGGACGCCAGCACCATCGAGACGCCGCCGGAGGAGCGCCTGGCCATCCGGACCTACGTGACCCCCCACGACCCCCAGGTCATCACCGAGGCGATCCAGCGCGAGCTCCAGCGGGACGGCCAGGTCTTCTACGTGCACAACCGCGTGGAGACCATCCAGGCCGTGGCCCGGCACTTGAAGCGGCTGGTGCCCGAGGCGCGGCTGGCCGTGGCCCATGGCCAGATGCGGGAGGCGACGCTGGAGCGGATCATGGTGGACTTCTACCTGAAGAAGGTGGACGTCCTCCTCTGCACCACCATCATCGAGTCCGGGCTGGATGTGCCCTCGGCCAACACCATCATCATCGACCGGGCGGACACCCTGGGACTGGCGCAGCTCTACCAGCTCCGTGGGCGGGTGGGCCGGGACAGGTACCGGGCCCATGCGTATCTCCTGGTCCCGGCCGAGGGCGGCATGACCGAGGTGGCGCGCCGGCGCCTGCAGGTCATCGCGGAGCTGACCGAGCTGGGCTCCGGCTTCAAGATCGCCACCCGGGACCTGGAGATCCGGGGGGCGGGAAACCTCCTGGGAGCGGAGCAGTCGGGCCACATCGCGGCCGTGGGATTCGACCTGTACACCCAGCTCATCCAGGAGACGATTCGCGAGCTCCGGGGGGAGCCGCCCGAGGTCACGCTGGACCCCGTCATCCGCCTGCGCGCCGAGGGGTTCCTTCCCGAGAGCTACGTTCCCGACCCCACCCTCCGGCTGAACCTGTACAAGCGGCTCCTGGCCGTCCCGGATGCCGACCGCCTCCGGGACTTCGCCGCGGAGCTCCAGGATCGCTTCGGGCCGGTCCCGCCGGAGGCGCGCTGGCTGCTCACGGTGATGGATCTCAAGATCCAGGCCCGGGCTCTCAAGGTGCGGGAGATCGACGCCCGCCGCGAGGCCATCCGCCTGATCTTCGGGCCGGAGCCCCCGGTGCCGCCCGAGAGCATCCTCGCCCTGCTGCGGGCGGAGCGCGGCCGCCTCAGGTACCTTCCCGAGGACACGCTGGAGTATCGGACCGGCGCCAACACCCCCGAGGCGCGGGTGGAAGCGGCCAGAAACCTCTTGCAAAGACTCCGGACGGGTGTTACGGTCCGCTGACGTTGTCGGCCCTGCCGGCAGCACACAGGGCAAGTCTTCAAACAATATCGAATGTCGAATAGCGAATGACGAATTTCGAAGGAGAGCTGTTCCTGGAGCCGCTTTCCCTGGGGTTCGTCATTCGACATTTGTTGTTCGATATTCGACTTTTCAAATGAGAGTGAGAAGAAGGAGCGACTAAGTGCACAGCATGATATGGATGCGCCTCCTCGTGGCCGCAGGATCCGCTCTGGCGCTGGCCGCGTGCGGAAAAGAGGGCGGCCAGGCCCAGGGCCCGGTGGTCCTGAAGGTGAACGAGCGGTCGTACACGGCGGCCGACCTGGAGCGGGAGATCACCCAGGAACTCCGGCGGGCGCCGCGGGAGATGCAGCAGCTCCTGGCCAGCAAGGATGGCCAGAAGCAGTTCCTGGACCGGCTGGTGCGCCGGGAACTCCTCCTCCAAGAGGCGGAGACGCGGAAGATCGGCGACGAGTTCTCGGGCGAATCGATTCGGGCCCGGCACATCCTGGTCAAGACCGAGGAGGAGGCCAAGCAGATCCTGGAGCGCCTGGCCAAGAAGGAGCCGTTCGAGGAATTGGCCAGGACGCTCTCCAAGGATAGCGGCACGGCCAGCAAGGGGGGTGACCTGGAGTACTTCCGGCGGGAAGAGATGCTCCCCGAGTTCGCCAAGGCCGCCTTCGCCCTGAAGCCGGGTGAGGTGAGCGGGGCGGTGAAGACCCCCTTCGGCTATCACATCATCAAGCTGGTGGATCGGAAGAAGGGCCAGCCCACCACCTATGAGCAGGTCAAGGAGCAGCTCCGTCGGCGCCTCTTCGACGAGCGGCAGAACCAGCGGTTCCAGGAATGGATCAAGGGCCTGGAATCCGCGGCCCAGATCATCCGGGACGACTCCCTGCTCCCCGTGGGCAAGCCGATGCCTGGCATTCCGGGCCCATCCGGCGCGCCGGCCGGGGATGGGAAGGGCGGGGGCAAGCTGTGAGGCGGACCGTGCGAGGGGTGTGGCGGGGCGCCGGGCTCACCCTGGCCGCGGCCCTCCTGACGGGCACGCTCCCGGCCGGGACGGCCTCCGGGGCCAGCCAGCCCGCGGGACCACCCGCCGGGGGAATGGTCCTGGATCGCGTGGTCGCCGTGGTCAATGACGAGGCGGTCACGCTCAGCGAGATCCAGGAGGAAGGCCAGCCGGTGGTCCGCAGGATCTTCCAGGATTTCGTCGGCGAGGAGCGAGATCGGCGCCTGGAGGAGGCCCAGAAGCGGCTGCTGGATGATTTAATCGACCGCCGGCTGATGTACCAGGTGGCGAAGCGCGAGGGGATGTTGCCGTCGGCGGCCGAGGTCACCGGGGCCATCGACGAGCTGAAACGGAACAACAATGTGACCGACGATGCCCAGTTCCGCGCGCTGCTCCGGGCCGAGGGCCTCACCCTGGAGCAGGTCCGCCGGAACGTCGAGGAGCGCCTGGCCATCGGCCGCCTCCTGGCCCGGCAGATCCGCTCGGCGATCATCCTCAACGAAGACGAGCTGGTGCAGTCCTACCAGTCGAACCCGGACAAGTACAAGCGCGAGCCGTCAGCGGAGATCCGCCACATCCTGATCCCCATCCCGCCGGGGGGAGACGAGGCGGCGGCCCGCGCCCGGGCCGAGGAGGCCCGGGCCAAGATCCAGGCCGGGGCGGATTTCGCCGAGGTGGCCCGCCAGTATGCCGACGGCGCCCCGGGGACGGCAGGCGGCGAACCGATGACCGTCCACCGCGGGGAACTGGCCCCGGAGATCGAGGCCGCCGCCTTCGGCCAGCCCGCAGGGGGGGTGAGCCCGCTCGTCCGGACGGAGTCGGGATGGCACATCATCAAGGTGGACCGGGTCCAGGCGGAGCCGGTGGCGCCCTACGCCGAGGTGCGGGAAGCCATCCGCGATCAACTCTTCCAAGAGAAGTTCGAGGCCAAACGGAAAGACTGGCTGGCGAGCCTGCGAGCCCGGGCCTTCATCCAGGTGCTGGTGCGGGCGGAGGACCTGGGGGTCGAAGCCAAGAAGCCGTAGGGCCTCGCGACCCGAGTCAGAGCAGCAGGAGGGACCGGCAACTCCTTCGTCACCACCACGCGCACACTCGCCCCTCTAGTAGCGCTTCACGAGCGATCTCGTGCCACGCCGTTATTAAGAAAGCCTCCCGGCACGCAAGTCACCCCCTGGCCGCATTTTCCCTGTACGAGACTCTGCCGAAAACCACTTGTCTTTCCAAAGTCGACCGTGATATTCAGCGTTCATCTTGAGTGACCCTCGTCCGGCGGGAGATCCTCCGAAGCAACAATCTGCGGGGACCGGGCTTATGGGCAAGGCAGATGGCAACGAACAGCCCGCCACCCAAGCGGCCGGCCACCGGTCTCGGCTCCGGGAGCGGTTCCGATTGAGCTGACCGCTACGCTTCTGGAACGGAACCGAGAGCTACACGCGATTCTGGAGAACCTCCATAGCATGCTGGGCAACGGCAACGACGAAGGCAAAGAGACATCATGAATCTGGCTCGGCTCCTCTCGCAGGGCGAATCAGAGACCGTCGAATTCAAAGCGTCCTTCAACGATGAAGCGCTTGAGACAATTGGCGCCTTTGCCAACGCCGCGGGAGGCTCGTTGCTCATCGGTGTTGAGCCTACGGGAGCAGTCCCCGGAGTTTCCGTCGGCAAGAAGACCTTGGAAGATTGGGCAAATCGCATCCAGGAGGCTACCGACCCCCGCCTGCAGCCTTCCATGACCAAAGTGGAGCACAACGGGAAAATGATTAGTGATCATCGAGGTGCAGTCGGCGGCGGCCGGACCGGTGAGTGTTCGCGGACGATTCTTTAGGCGTGTCGGGCGGACAAACCAGCGCATGAGTCATGAGGAGATCGTTCAGCGACTGCTGAATGCATCCGGTTTGAGCTGGGACGCATCGGTCGAGCCGCAGGCAACCTGGGAGGACTTGGACAAGGGCCGGATTCGGGACTATGTTGCCGTAATCCGTCAGACGGGCCGGAGGCCGATTCCTGCGAGAGCGTCGGAACGCGGGGTGCTGCAAAAGCTCGATCTCTTGGCGGGCGCAAGACCCACGCGGGCCGCGCTCCTCCTGTTCGGGAAGACGCCCACCCGGTTCTATCCTTCGGCGTTTGTCAAGCTGGGCCGGTTTCGCTCCCCCACGCTCATCGTGGATGACCGCCAAGTCTCCGGAACGCTGCTGAACCAGGTCGAGGAAACGATGGCCTGGCTCCGTGAGCGGCTCCAGACCCGCTTCGAGGTCACCGGCAGGCCGCAGCGGGAGGTGATCTGGGAATATCCGCTGGAGGCGGTGCGCGAAGCGGTCGTGAATGCGGTCTGCCACCGCGATTACCTGAGTACCGGACACGTTCAGGTCCGCCTCCACGATGATCGTCTGGAAATTTGGAATCCTGGCGGCCTGCTTGCGCCGCTCAAGCCGGCGGACCTTCTGCGCGACCATGACTCGATCCCGCGAAACCCAAAGATCGCCGCAGCCTTCTTCTTCGCCGGGCTGGTCGAGCAGTGGGGAACCGGAACCATCCGCATGGCGGCTGCGCTGAAGGAAGCCGGGCACTCCGCTCCGGAATTCGATGCTGGGACGGCAGGCCGCTTTCGAGTCATTCTGCGGGAGGGGCCAACCATCAAGGCGCGTTTGCAAGAGATGGGGCTGAATAATCGCCAACTCCAGCTCATCGCATACGTCCGGGAGCATGGCAAGATTACAAACCGGGCTTATCGCGAGCTGACCGGCCTGTCTGATGAGGCCGCGCGCAAGGAAATCGCGGGGTTACTCGATCTTGGCATTCTTGAGCAAGTCGGCAAGGGACGCAGTACGGCCTATGTCCTGAAGAAACGAGTTGGCGATTAGTTGGCGATTCCGAAGAACGGAGAAATCGCCGATGGACGCCTTCGGAGGCTCTTCGTTTGGCCCCTGAAACACCTTCCCCCTCCAATGCTGGCACACAGGCCACCCAGGGCCCATGGAGTCTTCCCTCTGGATGGGAATGGGTTCCGCTTGGCATTGTTTGCACCATCAATCCTGCTAGACCACGGTTACGGCGCCCGCCTGATGCGCCAACCTCGTTCCTACCGATGTCGGGAGTTGACGAGCTCCACGGAAGGATCAGCGGCTTGGAAGTGAGACCCTATAGTGAGGTCATGCGCGGCTTCACCTACTTCGAGGAGGGCGATGTTCTGTTCGCCAAGATCACACCTTCCATGCAGAACGGGAAGTGTGCGGTGGCTCGCAGACTTGAAGGGGGTATTGGATTCGGGTCAACCGAGTTCCACGTGTTGCGGCCCGGACAACGGGTGATGAGCGACTGGATTCATCGTTTCCTTCGCCGGCTGACCTTTCGTAAGAATGCGAGAACGCACTTTCGCGGCGCGGTCGGCCAACCGCGAGTCCCAGACGAATTCGTGACCGCTTCACTTGTCCCGGTCTCCTCTGATCGATGAGATCGCGTCCCACCTGGACGAGATGCGGCGCCTGCAGGAGCGGGACCGCGAATGCCTGGACCAACTCGAACAGGCAATCCTCGAGATTGCATTTCGAGGCGAGCTCTGAGAATTCAAAGAGGCCGTGCGGTGTGTGATCCGGGAAGTAAATCCAGGCCGTGCGGTGGAGCGTGCGCAACGCGAACCTGAAACATTCCGAAGACAGGGGACGACTGGTCGGGATCGCGGGTGAGCGGGGAGCGCATGGAAACGACGTGGGTCGCGGTGGCGGGGGCGTTCCTGGTGGCGAGCTACGTTAAGGGGACCACGGGGATGGGGTTCCCGCTCATCGCCACGCCCATGGTCGCCCTGCTGGTGGACATCCGGACCACCTATGCCCTCCTCCTCATGCCCAACATTCTGATGGATGCGCTGCAGATCGCGCGCGGCGAGCTGCCCTGGGCGCTCTGGCGGCGTCTCGCCCCCCTCCTGGCGGCCACCGTGGTGGGGGTGTTCCTGGGGACCAAGATCCTGGTCACGGTCCCGGAGCGCGCCATCCTCCTGGCGCTGGCCGCCATGATCCTCCTGTTCCTGGCCTCCAGCCGGATGCGCGTGGGCCTGCGGGTCCCGCCGGGGTGGGAGCCGTGGCTCGGGCCCCTCACCGGCCTCGTCGGCGGGGTCCTCAACGGCGTGACGAACGTCTTCAGCCCCATCGCCACGATCTACCTCCTGGCGCTCCAGTTCCAGAAGCGGGACTTCGTCAAGGGCCTGGCCTCGATCTTCCTGGCCGCCAAGCTGAGCCAGCTCGCCGCCATCGCGCGCTGGGGCCTCTACACCCCGCCGATTTTGCAGTGGTCGGCCGCCCTTACGGTGATCGCCCTGGCGGCCTTCTGGGTCGGCCTGATGACGCAGGATCGCGTCCGCCAGGAGACCTTCACGCGCCTCCTCCGGTTCCTGCTCGCCGCCATGGCCCTCTTCTTCATCTACCGGGGGCTGTTCGTCGGCACCCCCCCTCACTGAACCCGCCCGAATTCGCGTTCCGCAATTACGCAAGCCTGGCCGCAAGCCACGTCGGCCTGGGCGAGATGCGCTTCGAATTGAGAGCGACGATGGGGGTCGAGGAACCGGTAGGACGTGCGCAGGAAGCGGCGGTACTGCTCGATCAGGTGCCGAACAGCCAGGGGGATGTTGGGCTTCACGTCAGGCCCCCCTCGGCTACCACCCAGGACCCAACACCGGGCTCAGTATTTCGTCTTGACCAAAAAGCCGGTGCGTCCAGAGCAATCCCACCCCTGCGGGCTCTTGTGTGCCCGCAGTTGCTGGCTCTGCGTCGTTCGTTCGAACTTCTTGCCTCACACACCGCACTGGATGACGTAAGTTGGCCCACTCTTCGGCCGGGATGGTCGCACGCGTGGACGGAAACCACCGGGAAATGAGCTCCGCGTCGGTCCACCGCTGCGTCGCGTTGTCGGCGGGATTCCCAGGTCCGTCGGGGAAAGTTCGATGACATAGCGGGGGACGAAACCCTGGCCGGTAACCTCCACGCCCTGGATGCGATCGAGGCGGTAGCTGCGCGGCTCGCCACTGTCCACGCGCACCGCGTACAGTACGATGTTGCCAGCCAGTGTGCGGCCAAGCGAGTACGGCTCGATCCGCCGGATGCTGCCGTCATAGGCGAGGTCCACACACAGTCGATTGCCGCCCGCAAAGCGAACGAGCTCGAGGAAGGACGACCCGGCAACGCCCTGGCGGCGCAGCGAGCCGACGGCGGGGCGGAAGACTTCCTCGTCAGCGCCGATGGGCAGGCTCGCCAAGGCGGGCGGCGCCGCGCCACTCTCCAGCCAGCCGAAGAATTCGGGAAGTACGGCCCAGAAGCTCTCGAAGGGCGGGAGCGCCGGAAGCTGATGGCCGAGCATGGCCTGCCAGTCGGCGAGAAGCTCGGCAACCGCGGCAGTCAAGCTCGTAAGCGTCGGCACGGCCATGCTCTTGAAGGCGCATTTCTTGGCGAGAACTTCTAGAACGGTGGCTGCCGCGGGCTGGAAATCCCGTTGACGGTACAGATTGATCACGTCGTATAGATCGCGCGGACGCGCGCGTTCAGCAAGCGCACGCACCTTCTCTGCAAGGACCTCTTCATAGGCATAGCAACGCGCAACGATGCCGTCCGTTGGCGCATCGCTGTAGGGATGGCTGACCGGTCGCTCCACCGGAGGCAGCACATGAAGCTCGTCAGCGGTCAGGTCGAGCTTGATCCGAGGCAGGCTGCCGCCGCGGCCGAGCGGACCGCTGTAGTAGATCCGGCCCTCGCAGTTCAATCCTCCGCGGGGATTCCGGTACGTCTCGAACCGCATCAGGTCAACCGGAAGCTCCAGACCGCTCTCCTCGTACACCCAAGCCAATACGGCAGCGAAGGCGGAACGGAGAAACCTATCATCGAGGTGCGCTTGATCGCTGAGAGTGAAATCGAGGTCCTCGGAAAAGCGGTAGGTCTCGAAGTAGCACTTCTTCAGGCACGTGCCGCCCTTGAACGTCCAGGCGGACGCCAGGGCCTCGTGCCCATAGATTCCCGCCAGAAGCCAGCCGAGGACGTAGTCCTTCTCGACGATGTCATGGGTGAGCGAGAGGTCGTTGGCGACCGCGAGAACCTCCGAACGGTCAATCATCGGCGGGCTCGAGCTTCCAGCGATCAGGCACCCAGAGCCGCCAGCGGCGCACCAAGCGCGGGGAGGGAAGTGCGGGGTCGAGCTTGACGTTACCCTGGGACAGCCGCTCGGCACAGGCCGAAATGAGCTTCTCCGACCCGCCGACACGCTCGGCGAGGAAGCCAAGGCGCTTGATGACGGCGCCATTGCCTAGGCGGTCAGCGTACGCAATCAGCGTCTCGGGAGATGCGTCGGCCCGTTTCAGGTAAGCGCGGAGACAGTCCGCAACGTGCCGAATGCCGCCGCCCATCGCCGGATTGTCCAGCATGTCGATGACGGTGCGGTGGGGGTCAGAGACCTGCAACTTCACGCGACCGCGCCAGAGTGCTTTCGTCCCAAACAGCTTCGCCTCCGCAACCTGGCGCACAATAAACGTGACGCCCTGAATGGTCTGGCGAGATCGTCGTACCGATCGGGCGGTGTACACGAACACGCTGCGGAAGAGCTGTTCGGTCAGATCCCAGTGGTGTGCGGCGCTTGCCCCGCCGATGTACGCCGGACGGAAGAGGGTGGGCACGAGAACCCAAGGATCCTCGATCACATGGTCGGCCGGCATTGCCGTTAGCGGGACGGGAGCATAAAGGCCCCGTCGGACACGGCTAAGCCAGCCCTGCTCCTGCCAGCGCGCGAGCATCTTCGCCGCCGCCGCGCGGCCGATGCCGAGGGCGGCAGTTGTGTCGTCAACGCTGATCAGGTGTCCCGCCTTCCGGAGGACAGCGGACAGGCGGTTGCGTCCGCGGGGAGACAGCACGAGTCGCTCCGGTGACGTTTCTCTCTGATACGACAGTTCGCGCGACATCCTAGACCCATTAAACCAGCGAATACGGTACACTGTAAACCACGCTGTTCGCAGCTAACGTCTTCTTCTGCAGACGGAATGTACCACAGAACAGCTGCCGCCGCAACCTTATCCTGGGTGGCAATGTCCGATGTAGTCGGGGTCAATGTCCGTGGAATGGTGTGCTGCCCTACTCAGCAGAAGCGGGGCAATCTTTGGGACCCTGGATTTGGCACCGATTGGAACTATCTGGCAGGGGAGCACAGGCCGATCTCTCCGCAAAGACAAGGGGTTACAAAGATTATCCGGTGTCGGATTGGAACTGGATTGGTACTTTATTATTACCCCCGCTCACGACACACTTTCGTTGGGTTGCCCGGATCCAGCAATTACGCAAGCCTGGCCCCTCGGGGACGTTCCATTGAAGTATTGATATGCCGAGACTCCGCCAAGGCACAACTCCGGCCCCGTTCATGGGCGGCGCACGGGATGCCGCATTTGCATCGCTGGATATTTCAGGGGTGAATTGCGGACGAGCGGATAGACGTGGCCCCGCGGATGGAGCGTTCCGGGGGCGGTGGGGAGAGGGGAGGGTTCAGCGTTGGCGGAAGGCCTTCTTGAGCCTCCGGAGGAGGATGTCGCGCGTGGCCGGGCTCAGCCGGTCCACGAAGAGGATGCCGTTGAGGTGATCCAGCTCGTGCTGGAGGACGCGGGCCAAAAGGTCCTCGCCCTCGATCTCCACGGGGCGCTCGTTCCGGTCCAGGCCGCGCAGCAGAACGCGGCGCGCGCGCCGGATCTCCTCCCGGAAATCCGGGATGGAGAGGCAGCCCTCCTCGGCGACGCTCTCACCCTCGGCCTCCACCAGCTCGGGATTGATCAGGACCAGGAGCCTCGACGGGTCGTGATCCTCGGACGGGTTGGCCACGAAGACCCGGCGGAGGCTGCCGACCTGGTTGGCGGCCAGGCCCACGCCCGGGGCCCCGTACATGGCCTCGACCATGTCGCCAATGAGGCGCTGCAGCTCCCCGTCGATGTTGGAGACGGCCCGGGCCGTCTGCCGGAGGATCGGGTGACCGTAGGTGAGGATGGGGCGGGTCATGGGGGGACCGGTCAGCATAGCGGCAGGCTCGCCACGGCGTTCAGGTCCCAGCCGGCACGCTCGCCGCGCCGGAGGCGGACGGCGCCGGCCGCGGCGATCATGGCCGCGTTGTCCGTGCAGAGGGCGGGGGAGGGCACGACCACCTGGATCCCCTCGGCCTCCGCCTCCGCCTTGAGGGCCTGCCGCAGGGCCCCATTGCAGGCGACGCCGCCCGCCACCACGATCACGCCCAGGGCGTGATCCCGCGCGGCGCGCATCACCCGCTCGACCAGCATGTCCACGGCCGCCTGCTGAAAGCTGGCGCAGACGTCCCGCACCTGCTGCGGGCCGAGGGGAGGCGCGCCGGAGGGCGCGGCCGCGCGCCCGAGATCCCGGAGGCAGTGCACCACCGCCGTCTTGAGGCCGCTGAAGCTGAAGTCCAGGCTCCCGTCGCTGAAGACGGCCCGGGGGAAGGGAATCGCCCGGGGATCGCCGCCCCGCGCCTCCCGCTCGATGGCCGGCCCGCCGGGATAGCCGAGCCCCAAGAGCTTGGCGACCTTGTCGAAGGCCTCGCCGGCCGCATCGTCGCGGGTCCGGCCCAGGAGGCGGTACTCGCACTCGGCCGGGACGTGGCAGAGGTGCGTGTGGCCCCCCGAGACCACCAGGGCGGCGAAGGGATGGGTCAGGGTCGGAGATTCCAGGAAGGCAGCGGCGATGTGCCCCTCGAGGTGGTTCACGCCGACCAGGGGGAGGCGGCGGGCGAAGGCGATGGCCTTGGCCACCGACACGCCGACCAGGAGCGAGCCCACCAGCCCCGGTCCCACCGTCACGGCCAGCGCCGCCAGGTCCTCGAGGCCTACGCCGGCATCGGCCAGGGCCCGATCCAGGACCGGGTGGATCACCTCCAGGTGGCGGCGGGAGGCGAGCTCCGGGACGATCCCGCCGTAGGGGGCGTGCACCTCCACCTGCGAGGCGACCACGTTGCTCCGGATGCGGCGGCCGTCCTCGAGCACCGCCGCCGCCGTCTCGTCGCAGGAGGTCTCGATGCCGAGAACCAGGGTCATCTATGACCTAACCCGGCATGGTCGGAACCACACAGGAAACAATATCGAATGTCGAACAGCGAATGGCGAATTTCGAACGAAAGCGGTTCCCGCAGCCGCTCCCCTCACCGTTCGTCATTCGACATTCGACATTTCGCGAATTTGCGGTTTAAGGATCGTGGGAAACCTAGCCGGCCGGCTTCGCCTCGCCCTTGGGGGCGGAGCCGTTGCGTTCCAGGATCCGCGTGGCCTTCAGGATTTCCATGGCCCGCTGGAGCTGGACGTCCTTCTGGAGATCCACCACGTCCCGGCGCCCGATCTCCACCCCCTCGCCCTCCTGGTCGCCGATCCGCTGCTCGCGCGGGCGCTCAGCGGGGGCGAGGCGGCGCGCCTCCTCTTCCCGCTGGCGCTGTGTCGAGACCTCCGGCTTGGGCGGCTCGACGATGATGTCCGGCATGATCCCGGTCCCGTGGATGGAGCGCCCCCGCGGCGTGAAGTACTTGGCCGTGGTCAGGCGCAGGCCCGAGCCGTCGGAGAGCGGGATCACCGTCTGCACCGAGCCCTTCCCGAAGGTCTTGGTCCCCAGGATCACGGCCCGCTTCCAATCCTGCAGGGCGCCGGCCACGATCTCCGACGCGCTGGCCGACCCGCCGTTGACCAGCACCACCATGGGCCACCTGGGGAAGCCGTTGTTGTGCTCCGCGGTGAACCGCAGGTCCTGGTTCTTGATCCGCCCCTGCGTGTAGACGATGAGCTGGCCCTTGTCCAGGAACATGTCGCTCACCGTCACCGCCTGGTTCAGCAGGCCGCCCGGGTCATTCCGCAGGTCCAGAACCAAGGCGGTGCTGCCGGCCTTCTGCGCCTGCTCCAGCACCCGCTCCAGATCCTTGGACGTCCGCTCCTGGAAGGAGCTGACGCGGACGTAGTAGATCCCGTCCCCCAGCTCCTTGCTGCGGACGCTCTTGACCTCGATCACCTCGCGGACCAGGGTGACGTCCAGGGGCTCCAGCGATCCCTCCCGGAGGATGGTGATGGTCACCTTCGACCCCTTGGGCCCGCGCAGCTTGCGCACCGCGTCCATCAGGGTCATGTCCTTGGTGGGCTGCCCCTCGATCTTGATGATCCGGTCGCCGGGCTGGATGCCGGCCCGGTCGGCCGGGGTCCCCTCGATGGGGGCAACCACGGTGAGCGTGCGATCCTTCACCGTGATTTCGATGCCCAAGCCGCCGAAGATGCCCTGGGTCTCGACCTGCATCTCCCGGAAGGTCTCGGGCGGCATGAAGGCGCTGTGGGGATCCAGGGTCTCCAGCATCCCCTTGACCGCGCCGTAGATCAACTCCCTGGATTTCACCTCGTCCACGTAGTTGGACTGGACCAGCGAGAGGATCTCGGTGAAGACCTTGAGCTTCTCGTAGGTGTCCTCGATCGCCGTGGTGCCGTGCTGCACCCCGCCGGTGAAGACGAGGAGCGCCAGGGTACCGGCGAAGATGAAACCCTTCCACCAGGTGCTGTGCCGGATGGGACGCATGGGAAATCCCTCCCTCAAACTCCCTCCAAGACCACCGGGGCCGGGGACGGCTCGCCCGTCCCGATTCCCGGGACGGGATCGCCTCCCAGCCGTCGGCCGATGCATGTGTGGATCGCGTCCAGGGTCCGCGCGCGAACCCGCGGACAGCGCATGGCGCGCTAGCGGGGTTGCAGCCAGGCCAGCGGGTCCTGCGGCTTCCCCTTGTGGCGCAATTCGAAATACAGTTGCGGGCCCTCCAGCGACCCGGCATCTCCGACCTTGGCGATCACCTGGCCCCGCAGGACGGCCTCCCCCGCCCGCGCCAGAAGCTCGGACGCGTGGGCGTAGAGCGTGAAGTATCCTCCCCCGTGGTCCAGGATGATCAGCCGGCCATACCCCTTGAACCAGTCGGCATAGATGGCCGTCCCGTCCGCCACGGCCGCGATGTCCCGGCCCTCGGGCGCCGCGATCTCGATCCCCCGGTTGAAGGTCACGGTGCGGAACCGGGGGTGCTCCTGCCGTCCGAAGGTGGAGGCCAACGACCCGGTCGTCGGCCAGGAGAGCCTCCCCTTCAACTGCGCGAAGCGGCCGTCATCGCGAGGGTCCGGGACCTCGTCCTTCCTGCCCGGGGCCTCTCCGCGCGCGCCCTCGCGCCGGGGGGCCGTCCGGGCGGCGCGCCGCTGGCGTTCCTCCTCGCTCTGCAGCCGCGCGATGAGGGCCTGCAGATCTTTGGCCGAGGCCTCCAGTTCCTTGATGGCGGCCAGATGGCCCGCCTTCTCCTCCCGCACGCTGGCCAGCAGGACCCGGCGCTTGCGCTGCTCCTCGGCGATCTGAGCGCGGGTGGCCGCGGCCTTCTCCTTGGCGTCGGCCACCTCGGCCTTGGAGCGTTCCAGCTCGGTCCGTTTCTGCGCGAGGTCAACCAGCGTCGCGCTGTAGGTCCGCATCAGCCGCTGGTCCTGGCCGGCCACGGCCGACAGGTACTTGAGGCGGCGGCCGGCCGCCGAGAAATCCTCGGCCGACAGCAGCATGCGCACGTAGCCGAACCGCCCCTGCTTGTAGATCGCCCGGAGGCGCCGCTTGAGCAGGCCGCGGCTGCGGCTCTGGCGCGTCTCGGTGGAGGCGATCTCCTGCGACAGCCTGACGATCCGCTGCTGGCTGGTGCGAAGCTTCGCCTCCAGGCCCTGGAGGGTCTTGGTCTTCTCCTTGAGATCCTGGTCGAGCCGCGCCAGCTCCCGGGTGAGGGAGGCCTCCTTCCGTCCCGCCTCCTTTACCCGCTCGCGTTCGCGGCCCAGCTCGCGCTGGACCTCTTTCAGGCGGTCCCGGCTCTCCTGCGCCCGGGGGGGCTTCGCCTCGCTCGCCCCGAGGGCCGGACCCGCCGTCACGAGCCCGAGGGCCGCCGAGACGGACATCAGCAGGACGACGACCAGGCTCAAGGTCTTGGACCTCACCCGCGGAACCACCGAACCACCGAACGACCGAACCACCGAACGCCTGCTTTCAGGAGGATCGTGCCCCCGACGATTCAGGCGCGCAGGAAGCGGCCTACCGAGATCAGGCTCCCGAATGCGCCCACACTGGCCCCGGCCAGCAGCATGGCCGTGGCCCAGCGGGGATCCAGGAAGCTCCCCACGCCCACCCCGAAGATCTGTCCCGGCGTGAGCTGGAGCTGCCAGAGGGTGGCCCGGTACGCCCCGAACAGGAGCAGGAGGGCCAGGCCCGCCCCCAGGCCGCCCTGGATCATCCCCTCCAGCAGGAAGGGGGCCCGGATGTGCGTCTTGGTGGCGCCCACCAGTCGCA
Organism: Candidatus Methylomirabilota bacterium; assembly: GCA_016180655.1. Taxonomy (GTDB): domain Bacteria; phylum Methylomirabilota; class Methylomirabilia; order Methylomirabilales; family 2-02-FULL-66-22; genus 2-02-FULL-66-22. The sequence continues at coordinate 27,681 of JACPAT010000243.1, forward strand.
TGATCTCGATCTCCTCCGCCCGGGCATACACCGCCAGGCGGATCGTGTTGCTCACGATCAGGAGCGAGGCCATACCCAGGGCCAAGCCCACGCTCAGGCCCAGCAGGCGGAGGACCCGCACGGCGGAGGCCACGCGGTCCACCCATTCCTGGCCGTACAAGACGTCCTCCACCCCCTCCAGACGGGTGAGGAAGGCGGCGAACTGCCGGAGCGCCTCGGGCGTCTGATACGCCTCGTGGACGCGGAGCTGGAGCGAGGCCGGGATGGGGTTCTCCCCCAAACCCTCCAGGAGCGACTCCTTGCCCTTGAGCTCCCGCTTGAAGCTCTGCAGGGCCTCCTCCTTGGAGGTGTAGGTCATGGCCCTCACCGCACGCTCGCTCTGGATGCGCTTCTTGACCAGGGCGAGCTGCTCGGCGGTGATCCCGTCCTCCAGGAACACGGTCACCTGGAACTGCTCCTTCCACTCGGCCACCACGGCCCCCAGGTTGCGGGTGATGATCAGGAAGATCCCCAAGATGACGAAGGAGACGGCGATGGTTCCGATGGAGGCCAGGCCCCCCCACCCGCTCCGGCGGATGTTGACCAGGGCATCCTGGAGGATGTACCGGAGGCGTTCCATCGCGTGCGCTGCTCCGCTGCCTGCTTAGGGGTGCTCTTCGACGAGGCGCCCGGCCTTCAGGACGATGGTGCGCCGCCCCAACTCCCGCACCACGTCCAGGTCGTGGGTGGCCACCACCACCGTGGTTCCCCGGGCATTGATGTCCCCCAGAAGGCGCATCACATCCATGGACAGATCCGCATCCAGGTCGCCCGTGGGCTCGTCCGCCAGGAGGAGCAGCGGATCGTTCATGAGCGCCCGGGCGATGGCGACCCGTTGCTGCTCGCCCCCCGACAGCCGGTACGGGGTCATCTGCACCTTGTGGCTCAGGCCGACGAGCTTCAGCAGGTTGGCCACCTTGCGCTTGCCGGTGGCCGAGGGGATTCCCAGGACCCGGTACACCAGCGCCAGGTTGTCAAAGATCGTGCGATCCCGCAGGAGCTTGAAGTCCTGGAAGATCACGCCGATGCTCCGCCGCAGGTGCGGGATGGCCCGGTCCGGCAGCTTCACGACGTTCCGGCCGTTCACCAGGATCTGCCCCGACGTCGGCAGCTCGTCGCGGAAGATCAGGCGGAGCAGCGTCGTCTTGCCGGCCCCGCTGGGACCGGCGATGAAGACGAACTCCCCCTTCTGGATGTGCAGGTTGATGTCAACGAGGGCTTCGACGTCCCTGGCGTAGGTCTTGTAGACGTGGAAGAGCTGGATCATGGGCGGGGTGCCGGGACGCCCCGTGCGGAAATCGCCATCGCGCTGTCTCCAGTCTACCCGCGACCTGCGGCGTAAGCCTAACGGCTTTTCTCCGCCTTTGCAACGGAATACCGCATGACGACCGGGGGCAGGGGTTTCCAGGGACTGGGTTTGCCGGGGTGGCATGGCAACCACGCGATGAGGCCGTCGTGTAGCTGCAAGGGTAGGGGAGGGCCGATGGAATACGATGGGTCCCTGGCGGTTCGAGATCAGGGAGGGGCCCCCCGGAAGGCCCCCGGGGGTGGAACAGAGAGGCCTTGGGGCCCCGCCGACACGGCCACCGGCCCATGAAGCCACCACGGGAGCCCGGAGACGCCGAAAACGGTTGGGCCGCTTGACAGACCTCGCACGTCTGTTGTACTCTGGTAACAACAGAAGGAGGTGAGAGGCCATGCCGAAGAGCCCATTCGGAAGCCTTTTCAAGGAATTGAGGATCAGGCAAAAGGTGACCCTCAGGCAGTTCTGTGAGGGCCATGGGTACGACCCAGGAAACATCAGCAAGCTGGAGCGGGGGTTGCTTCCGCCACCCGAATCCAAGGAAAAGCTTACCGAATACGCCAAGGCCCTGAAGATCCGCCGGGGGAGCGATGCCTGGTATCAGTTCTTCGACCTAGCCCGAGCTTCCCGGGGGAAGCTGCCCCCTGAGATCCTGCGCAAGCGGGATGTGGTGGCGCGGTTGCCACTCCTGTTCCGGACGCTCCGGGGGCAGAAGGTGTCTGAGCAGAAGCTGAACGAACTGATTGAGATGATCCGGCGGGCATAGGCATGCCCGACCGCCTTCACCCGCCGGTTCTGTCCTATGAAGGCCTGCGGCGCCGGGCTGGGGATTTCCTCAGGACGCATCATCCCAAAGGGACGATCCCAATCCCCATCGAGGAGATCGTCGAATTCAATTACCGGATTGACATCATCCCGGTGCCTGGACTGCAAGAGGCATTCGAGGTGGATGGGTTCATCTCCAGCGACCTGAAGGCGATCACGGTGGACGCCTTCGTGTACGAGCACCGGCCGGGACGCTACCGCTTCACCCTGGCGCATGAGGTTGCCCATGCGGTCCTCCACCGGCGCATTTACCAGGCGCATCGGTTTCGGCGCGTGAAGGACTGGAAGCGCTTCCAGCGGGACATGGACGAGGAGGACCGTCGGTGGCTGGAGTGGCAGGCCTATGCCTTTGCGGGCCTGATCTTGGTGCCCGCCGAGCCGCTCCTCACCGAATACCAAAAGGCGATCCGGGTGGCGGCGCGTGTTGGCCTGTCGCTCCAGAAGGCAGGGGAGGTGGCGAGATCTTACGTTGCAGACTGGCTGGCCCGGCGGTTCGAGGTCTCTCCCCAGGTGATCGAGAAACGCCTCGATAAAGACGAGCTGTGGCCGCGGGAACGACCCGACGAATCAGAAGGCCAGGGGTGACGTGGGGTCGGCCAGGGGAGAGAGGTTGGGACCCCCGCGCATACTGGAACGAGCCCGATCATGCTGACCGCGACCGGGACCAACTACACGTTTCGGTAAGAGGTTCGAGCTACACGAAGTTTTGTGAGCAGCTCGTCCCCGGCCTTCCGTTCGCGACGAGACACGGCCAGCCCGAGGCATTGGCCGCGGAGCCCTTCGGCGTCCTGTACCGGAAGCACGTCCCGGGAGGATTCCCGGAAGCGGGGGTCGGGTGGAACAGGCGGGGGGGCGGGGCCGCCCCGCACGCAAGGGATGGCACCCCCACACTCCTCCATTGACATGTTCCCTTGGGCTGGGCTAGTGTTATGAAGGCCAATAACACTCCGAGAGGAGGTGGAGCAGATGGGGAGGAGGATGACATTTGGGGAATACCTGCGGGCCTGCCGGCTGAAGGCTGGATTCGGGCTGCGGACGTTCGCGGAGGCGGCCGAACTGAAGCCCTCGAACCTCTGCGCGATTGAGTATGGGCGCCAGCCGCCCCCGCAGAGGGAGGCGGTTCTCGCCAGGATCGCCGATGCCCTGGGACTCCCTCAGGCTTCACGGGAGCGGCGGCGGCTGTTTGACTTGGCGGCGAAGCACAGACCGGGGACCCTGCCCCCCGATGTTGCCACCTTTGCGGGCCGCACCCCTGGCATCCCCGTCCTCCTCCGCACGATCGAAAACAAGCGGCTGACCCATCAGGACCTTGAGCGACTGACCGAGTACGTGAACCGCCAGCTCGGGAAGCGCGCTCGGTGAGGCTCACCAAGGTCCCCCGGTACTCGGCCACTGAACTGGAGCGGCGCGCAGAGACATTGCTCCGGGACCGCTATGGTTGGCCGCCGACCATCCCCGTGGACATCGAGTCCCTGGTGGATCAGGAGCCTGGGCTGCTGCTGGACATCCTCCCCGGCCTCCAGGAGCTGTGCGGAGTGGCCGGCCTCGCCCGGTACGAGCCGGATACGGATACCATGCGCATCATCATCGACGCTAAGGAATGGCCCCTGCGAATCACCCAGAAGGTTGAAAGGGCGATGCGAGAGCGCCTCGCGTTCCTGGAGTAGGAGCATTCCAGGAGCCTGGATGTGGCTCCCCGCCGCGCGCCCGTGGCCCCGGCATGTTCGAGATGGGGTGAACATGGACCCGTTGGAGGTTGGATAGGGCATCCTGAAGAAGAACTCGAGGTCGCGAGGAGGTGCCATGACTGATTCGGCGAGGCCGGTGGCCGTGAAGGCAGGCCGCCGCCCTTTCAGCGCCGCCATCACCCCCAACGTCCGGGCGCTGGGGCTGGTCTCCCTCCTGACGGATGCCAGCACGGAGATGATCTACCCGCTCCTCCCGCTCTTCCTCACGCGCAGCCTGGGCGCCGGCACTGCCTTCGTGGGCCTCGTGGAAGGGGTGGCGGAGACGACGGCTAGCCTGCTGAAGCTCACCTCGGGCTGGCTCTCGGATCGCCTCCGCCGGCGCAAGGCGCTCGTGGCCTGGGGGTACACGCTGTCCACCCTCACCCGGCCGCTGATGGCCATGGCGCTCACCCCGGGTCACGTCCTCCTGATCCGGTTCCTGGATCGGATCGGGAAGGGGATCCGGACCTCGCCCCGGGATGCGCTCATTGCCGATTCCACCCCGGTGGACGTCCGGGGGGCCGCCTTCGGGTTTCATCGTGCCATGGACCACCTCGGCGCCGTGCTGGGGCCGGTCCTGGCGTTCCTCCTCCTGCCCCTGGTGGGCGGGAGTTACCGGGCCATCTTCTAGCTGGCCGGCATCCCCGCGGCGCTCTGCGTCCTGGTCCTGGTCGCCGCCGTGCGGGAGGTCCCGGCCCAGGGGCCGCCCGAGCGCCTGCCGCTCCTCACCCTCCGCCCGTATGACGCGCGCTTCAAGGGGTTGCTCGTCATCGTGACGCTCTTCACCCTGGGGAACAGCAGCGACGCCTTCCTGCTCCTGCGGGCACGCGAGGC
>JACPAT010000085.1 GCA_016180655.1 Candidatus Methylomirabilota bacterium
GCGGTCCCATGCGGATGGTACTGACGCTGAGCCAGGTTTCTCGACCGCCCTTCGTGCGGACCAGGAGATCGCGGGCCCGAACGCGTTCGCGCCGGAGCATCCTCATCATATCGGGGCAGCCTGCTTGGCACACAACACAGCCCGAATCATCCCGGCAGCCGAGCACCTCATGGCAGTATTTTCCCAGGACTTCCTCGGCCTTGAATCCCAGCAGCGCCTGGGCGCCCTCGTTCCAGAGGACGATCCTCTGCTCCCGGTCCACGGCTAACACCCCGTCCGCTGTGTCAAAGATGAAATCAGTCTGGTCCAAGCTAGGCTTGGCCAGCCCCCCTTTCGGACGGGATGCGACAGGGCGCGGAGGGCGCCGCCGCCCACCCGATCTCTGCCGCGAACCGTGCAGGGAGAGGGGACGCCCAATCCCTGTCCCCCGGTCCCTGGCCCCCGTTCCGATGAGGTTCCTCGAAAACACGACGGCCTCTTGGGCCCTGTGGCAGCCCAAGAGGCCATGCGTTCCAACGCGCAAAGGGAGGATTCTCCCTTCGCTTGTTAACGGATTGCTGCTGCCCGACATCGCCCTTCCCCCTCACAACCACCGAAGGGCAATCGTCAATTGGACTGACGCTAACGCGCGCCCCAAGGCAATGTCAAGACGAAAGTCGGCCTTCGGCGATCGGCGGTCAGCCCTCGGCTGGAGTGAGGGTGAGATGCGCTTCCGATGGGGTGGCGAACCGAGAAGGGAGAGCCGGGGGGAAGAGGCCCCGGGAGAGACCCGAGCGTCCTCGGGCGGACTCAGTGAGGGGCGCGGGTCAGGAGCGCGTGGACCTTCTCGTAGAGGTCCTCGGCCTGGATGGGCTTGGCCATGAACAGGTCCACGCCGGCCTGATGCCCCTGGAGGCGGTACTCGTCGTTCTTGAGGTTGGTGATGGTGATGACCGAGGTCCGGCTGAGGCGGGGGTTCGCCTTGATCTGCTGGCACAGGGCGATGCCGTCAATCCCGGGCAGCAGGATGTCCGTGATGACCAGGTCCGGCACCCATTCCTGGGCCAGGCGGAGGGCCTCCTGGCCGTCCCGGGCGGTGACCACGTAGTGCCCCACCTCCGTCAGCAGGTCCAGGAGGTAGAGCCGGAAGTGCTCCGTGTTGTCCACCACCAGGATGCGCCGCCGGAGGGTCGTGGGCGGAAAGTGAAACCGCGGCTCTGGAAGGGGCCGCAGCTCGTCCATCTTGACGACGCGGATGGCGCCGCAGTTCGGGCAGCGCAGGCGGCGCGCGTCCCCGATCTGCTGCCGGACTCGGCTTTCCGCGCCGCACTCCTCGCAGCGGAAGGCGAAGAAGGCCGGGGGAGCCGCTTTGGCAGCGGCCAGGGCGCGGTCCACCGTCGCGAAGAGTTCTTCGACGGCGAACGGTTTTCGCAGGAAGCCGGCGGCCCCCACATGTTCCGCCAACCGGGCGTCGGCATCACTCGTGAAGGCCCCGGTGATGAAGATCACGGGCAACTGGGGCCGGAGGTTCTTGTAGGCTTCGCAGGCGGCGTATCCGGACAGGCCGCCGGGCAGGTTGATATCGAGAAGGATCAGGTCAACCGGGTGGCTGCGCAGCAGCTCGAGGCCGGCCAGGGCGTTGAAGGCGGCCAGGCTTTCGTGCCTGTCCGCGGCAAAGGCCTGCCGCAGGGTTTCAGAGACGGTCGGGTCATCCTCGACGATCAGGATGTTCACCCTCACCCCCTGACGCCGGGGCGCAGGATCCCCTGGGTGCCCTCTGCGTCGGACGGCCCGCACAGAAGGATGACGGGGTCCGGCGGCCGGTCGCCGGCCCGACCCGGACGAAGCAGGTTGCCTGTCGTCGGGACGACCGAACGCTTCCCCTTGAGACGGGCAAGATCATCCGTTGCCACTGGCCTTGGCATCGCCACCCCAGACAACGCTCGCTAGGCGCGATCACTAGACGACCCCTGGGGAATTGTCAAGGTATTCTTGGGATGGGTCATTGAGATTTGACGGGGCGGGAGCCGGTACAGTAGACTGCCGTGCCGTTCCTCGTCCAGTGCGGCAGGACGGCGGCAGACCCGGGAGAGGGGATGAGCGACCATCTGGCCAAGCGGGTGGCGGGCTTCGGGACCTCGGTGTTCACCGAGATGAGCCGGCTGGCGGTCCAGCACGGGGCCGTCAATTTGGGGCAGGGCTTTCCCGATTTCGCGGGGCCGGACTTCGTGAAGGAGGCGGCCATCCAGGCCATCCGCGCGGACCTGAACCAGTACGCCGTGAGCCACGGCACGCCGCGATTGCGGCAGGCCATCGCAGAGAATTGGCAGCGGGCCACCGGGCGCGCGTTGGACCCGGAGACGGAGGTGAGCGTCGGCAGCGGCGCGACCGAGGTGCTCCTGGATGCGATCCTCGGCCTGGTGAACCCCGGCGACGAGGTGATCCTGTTCGAGCCCTTCTACGACAGCTATCTGCCGGACGTCCTGATGGCCGGGGGGACCCCGCGCTTCGCCACGCTCCTGCCGCCCGACTGGCACTTCGACCGGCAGGCGCTGGCCGACCTCTTCAGCCCCCGGACGCGCCTCGTCCTGATCAACACGCCCCACAACCCCACGGGCAAGGTGTTCAGCCGCGAGGAGCTGTCGTTCATCGGCTCGCTCTGCCAGCGGCACGACGCGCTCGTCCTCACCGACGAGGTGTACGAGCAGATCCGGTTCGACGGGGCGGACCACGTCCCCATGGCGACCCTCCCCGGCATGTGGGAGCGGACGCTGACGGTCAACAGCACCGGCAAGACCTTCAGCATGACCGGGTGGAAGATCGGCTACGCGGTGGGCCCGGCGGCGCTCAACCAGGCGGTCCGGGCGACGCACCAGTTCGTGACCTTCGCCACCTCCACCCCGTTCCAGGAGGCCATGGCGACGGCCATGGAGACGGCCGTCCGCATCGGGTACTACGACCGGCTTCGCCGGGAATACACCGCCCGTCGCGACCTGCTGGCCGGGGCCCTCCAGGCCGCCGGGCTCACGACACTCCCGGTGCAGGGGTCGTATTTTCTCCTGGCCGACCTCACGGGCCTGGGGTTCCCCGACGACGTCAGCTTCTGCCGGTACCTCACGGCCGAGATCGGCGTGGCGGCCATCCCGCCCTCCGCCTTCTATGCCGATGCCGGCCGCGCCCCGCTGCTGGCCCGGTTCTGCTTCGCCAAGAGGGACGAGACCCTCCGGGCCGCGGCCGAGAGACTGCAGCGACTCCGGACCTTGGAAATGTGAGGTTTCCCCTGGCTTCGCTCTACGTCCATATTCCCTTCTGCGAGAGGAAATGCCGGTACTGCGACTTCTACTCGGTGGAGAACACCGAGAGGCTGGAGGGCTTTCTCGCAGCCCTGGCGCGCGAGATCGCCCTCCAGAAGGATCACGGCGGCGGCACGGCTTTCGAGACGATCTTCTTTGGCGGCGGAACCCCGTCCCTCCTCACGCCCGGACAGGTCGAGAGAATCCTGTCCCAGCTTCAGGCCACATTCCGGATTGGATCTCGGGCAGAAGTCACGCTGGAAGCGAATCCAGGCACAGTGACCGGCGAGAAATTGCGGGCCTTTCGCTCCCTCGGCGTGAACAGGCTGAGCGTTGGCATCCAATCGTTTCACGATCACGAGCTGAGATTCCTCGGTCGCATCCATGACAGGGCGGGAGCCTTGCGGTGTATTCAGCTCGC
>JACPAT010000305.1 GCA_016180655.1 Candidatus Methylomirabilota bacterium
CGCGTGGCCTCCATCAACTACCAGGTCTGCGGCGAGTGCAAGTGGTGCCGCGTGGGCCGGGCGTCGCTGTGCATGCATCCCCGGGGCGAGATCGGCCAGGTCCGGCAGGGCGGCTATGCCGAGTACGTCGCCATCCCGCGCGCGAATCTGGTGCGGATCCCGGACGGCCTGCCTTTCGAGCATGCCTGCCTGGGGGCCTGCTGCTTCGCGCCTCCCTACAAGGCGGTCCGCCAGGTCGGCCGGGTCCGGCCCGGGGAGACCGTGGTGGTGACCGGGGCCAGCGGAGGCCTGGGGATGGCGGCGATCCAGATCGCGCGTGTGTCCGGCGCCCGGACCATCGGGATCACCACGTCTCCGGAGAAGGCGGAACGATTGAAGGCGCTGGGCGCGGACGAGGTGATCGTCAACCGGGACGGCACGTTCGGCGATGAGGTGCGCAAGCTCACCGGCGGGATCGGGGCGGACCTGGTGGTGGAGACGGTGGGCGGCGCCGTCTTCCCGGGCCCGCTGCGGAGCCTGGCGCGTGGCGGCCGGTACGTCGTCATCGGGGAGCTGACCGGAAAGCCGGTGGAAATCAACCTGGCGCTGGTGATCCTGAAAGAGTGGGAGATCTACGGCGTGGAGAGCGCCTCGCGCGAGGACCTGAACGAGATCCTCCACTTCATGCACCGCACAGCGCTTCAGCCGACCATCTGGAAGACGATGCCGCTCGACGGCGCGGCCGAGGCGCACCGCCTCCTCACGAATCGCGAGGTGGTGGGTCGTATCATCCTGACGCCGTAAGAACCCACTCCCCGCTCCGAGGGCAGGTGAACTCATGCAGGGTATCACGCAGCAGCGCCGACCGCTCGACGGCATCCGGGTCCTGGACTTCACCCGGTTCCTGGCGGGCCCCTATCTCACCCGGGCCCTGGGGGTGATGGGCGCGGACGTCATCAAGGTCGAGCGCCCGCCCCACGGGGACGAGCAGCGGGGGCATCCCCACTTCATCCAGGGCCAATCGGGCTACTTCCTCCAGCAGAACCACGACAAGCGCGGCCTGTGCATGGACCTGAAGCGTCCCCAGGCCCAGGCGGTGGCGCGCGACCTGGCTGCGGCCTCGGACGTCGTGGTGGAGAACTTCCGGCCCGGCGTCATGGCCCGCATGGGGCTGGACTACGCGGCCCTGTCCGCACTCAACCCGCGCCTGGTCTACTGCTCCGTCTCCAGCTTCGGGCAGGACGGCCCGTATGCCCGGCGCCCCGGCTACGGGATCATCGCCGACGCCCTGAGCGGCGCCCTGCACATCACCGGCTTCCCGGACCGGCCCCCGCCGATCATCCGGATGCCGGTGGCGGACACCCTGACCGGGATCCACGGCGTGGCGGCGGTGTGCGCCGCGCTGTACGCACGCGAGAAGACCGGCGAGGGACAGCACATCGACATCGCGCTCCTCGACTGCATGTTTTCCCTGCACGAGTACGCGATCCAGGAGTTCCTGCTCAGCGGCGGGGATGTCGAGGCGACCCGGATCGGCAGCGGGCTGCCGGGGTCGGTGCCCTACGGGGTGTTCGCCGGACGGGACGGCTGCCTGGTCCTGGGCGCGCCCTCGGATCAGAACTGGGCCCAGGTCTGCCAGGCCATGGGGCGCCCCGAGCTGGCCACGGACCCACGCTTTGCCTCGAACGCGGAGCGGTCCCGGCACCGGGACGAGGTGTACCGGCTGGTGCAGGAGTGGGTGATGGGGTGCCCGTTCATCGCCGACGCGCTGCGACGGCTGGAGGAGGCCGGGGCCCCCTGCGCCCGCGTCCAGACCATCCGGGAGGTGGTGGACGACCCCCAGATCGCGGCCCGCGGCATGATCGTCGAGATGGAGCACCCGACGGCCGGCAAGGTGCGGTTGCCGAACCTGCCGTTCCACTTTTCCAGGGCGGACGTCTCGCCGCGGCGTCCGGCGCCGCTCCTGGGCCAGCACAACCGCGAGGTGCTGCGGGAGGTGCTGGGGTATTCCGAGGAGCGGGTCGCCGGGCTGGAGCGGGTCGGGGTGCTGTATGCGGAGCCATCGGTGTGACGGACTTCTGGGAAAACCTGGCCGGCCAGCTTGCCAGCAAGGGGAAGCAGCCGTGATGGTGCTGGCGGCGGCCGGCACCGCCGATGGCAAGATGCTCGCGGAGCCGAACCCGTAAGGAAAGGAGTGAAGGTCGCGGGACCCCCCGGGCCCGACGATCCTCGAGGGAGACCATGCCAAAGATCCTCGTCGTTCAGGGCGCGAACATGAACTGGCTGGGCAAGCGCCAGCCCGAGCACTACGGCTCCACCTCGGCGGCGGAGCTGGATGCGATGATCCGCCGGCACGCAGAGGTCAAGGGATACGAGGTGGACATCTTCTACACCAACACGGAAGGCGCGGCCATTGATCGGATCTACCAGGCGGTGGAGGCGGGCGTGGACGCGCTGGTGATGAATCCGGCCGGATTCACCTTCAACGGGTACGCCCTGGCCGACACGGTCCGGAGCACGAAGCTCCCCTACGTGGAGGTCCATGTGTCCAACCTCTACGCCCGGTATCCCAAGGATATGGTCTCGATCCCGGGCCCGACCGCCCAGTGTGTCATCATGGGACTCGGGGTCCAGGGCTACATCCTGGGGCTGGAGGCGGCGCTGCATCTCATCTCCCAGAAGGCCAAGTGAGCGCCACGGGGTCAGGCCGGTCGCCGGGACCCCTGGCCCGGCGGACGGGGGTATGCGTGGGCAGCCTGGTGCGCGTCCGGTTGTTTGCGCCATTCGACCGGTTGTGCGGCCGGAGGGATGCGGTCGTGGAGTTCCCAGGCACCCCCACACTGGCCGATGTGCTCATACGGCTGGTCGCAGAGCATCCCGCGCTGGAGCGGTACCTGCTGAGGCGGACGGGGGACGGCGCCGTGGACTTCACGGATTACTTCCTGGCCTGCGTCGGAGAGACGATCCTGCTGCCTGACGACGTGCTCTCCGACGGGGCCGAGGTCAAACTCTTCGCCCCCCACGCGGGGGGTTGATGACGACGCCGCAATGGACAATTTCAAACTGACAATGAAAAACCGACAACGAAGAGACCGTCAGTTTGCCAGCTATTCCCCGTCCGTCAGAGGCTCTGCCATTGTGAGTTGTCGGTTGTTCGTTTTCCATTTTGCATTCCAGCGCGGTGTGTCATGAGCGCTGGGTTGCCTGGCGGCTACATGGGGAAAATCCTCCGGGTGGACCTGACCACCCGGCGATGGGGCACCGAGCCCCTGGACCGGACCCTGGTAGAGCAGTACTGGGGCGGCCACGGCTTCGGCATCCGGCTCCTTTACGATCTGGTGGACCCGCGCGTGGACCCGCTGGCACCGGAGAATCCCCTCATCTTCGCCGTGGGCCCCTTCGTGGGGACGCCCATCCCGCTGTCGGGCAGGCACTCGGTGGTGGCCAAGTCTCCCCTCACGGGGATCTGGGGCGAGGGGGACGTCGGGGGCAAGTGGGGGATGGCACTGAAGGCGGCCGGCTACGATGTCCTCGTCGTCACGGGCGCGGCGGACCGCCCGGTCTATCTCTGGATCACCGAGGACGCGGTCGCCATCCGGGAGGCGGGGCACCTGTGGGGCCTGGACGCCTTCGCGGCCGACGAGACCATCCGG
>JACPAT010000306.1 GCA_016180655.1 Candidatus Methylomirabilota bacterium
GCACCTGCGGCTCAGCCGCCGCCCCGTTGGGCCCCCAGCGAGAGATCACGAAATATGCCCAATGGATTCCATGGACCCGAAGAGAAATGGAACGAGATTGAAGCCCCACTCCGACAGATCGATTCCCTGCTCGACGCTTATGGGAAGAGTCGCCGGCTTGCTGTAACCAGCAACGATCGAAATTGGCCATCGCGATCATTCGAGTGGGGGGATGTCATCAAGAAGATAAGGCGGCCGCTTCAGCTCCATGGGAAGCGCGCTTTGGCCCCCAAAACCACCTCGAGTCCTCTCCCGGGTGAATCGAGAGGGCATGCAGGTGACCAACTTGACGATTGAAGAGGGACACCTCTCTTCTCGCGCAGGGTAACCCCCCGAAACCGGATCCAACTCTCCCATGATCAAGATCGGCACCAGTGGGTTCAGCTACCCTGAGTGGCGCGGGCCGTTCTACCCGGAGAAACTCCCCCAGCCGCGGATGCTGGACTACTACGCGAAGCACTTCTCCGCCGTCGAGATCAACTCCACCTACTACCACATCCCGCCGGCGCGGAACATGGCCGCTATGGCCAGGCGGGCCGAAGGCCGGCTGGAGTTCGCGGTCAAGGCCCACCAGGATATGACCCACACCCGCGACAAGTACGCCGACGCGCTGCCCCCCTTCCGCGAGGCCCTGGCGCCGCTCCGGGAGGCCGGCGTCCTGGGCTGCGTGCTGGTCCAGTTCCCCTTCGCCTTCAAGGCCATGCCCGGGAACGTGGACTTCCTCCGCCGGGTCGCCGCTGACCTCGCCCCCGATCCCGTGGTGGTGGAGTTCCGCCACCGGAGCTGGACCACCGACGAGACCTTCGGCCTCCTGGGCGAGCTGGGGGTGGCCTACTGCTCTGTGGACGAGCCACGGCTGCCGAACCTGCCGCCCCCCGTGGTGCGGGCCACGGCCCCCATCGCCTACGTGCGGTTCCACGGCCGGAACCGCCAGAAGTGGTGGACCCACGCCGAGGCCTGGGAGCGGTACGACTACCTGTACAGCGAGGCGGAGCTGCTCGAATGGGTTCCCAAGATCCGAGACCTGGTCGTCGCCACGCAGAAGTGCTACGCGTTCTTCAATAATCACGCCCGAGGGCAGGCTGTCATGAACGCGCAAATGCTCATCAACCTGCTTTCCGCATGAGCCACCTTCCCGAGCGGCCCGCCCGCAGGTGGCACGCCCGCGGCCAGGCCGTAACCAACGCCCAGATGCTCGTCCAGCTGCTCTCCACTGGATAGCCCCCCGCGCGAACCGGTCACGCGTATCCCTTCCCCCCTGCTCCCCTGCCCCCTCGCACCTCTGCCCCCCTGCCCCGATCCCTCGCCTGAAGTTCCTGACATTCGACCGGGAACCCCGATCTCTCCCTTGCCCTGCGACACGACCTCTGCTAGCGTGCGGTGCGTCTCGGCCGCACCGACCGGTCTCATCCTTCGGCTTCAGGAGGTCCGTCATGCCTGTCAAGGGATTTCCCAAACAGGTCACCCTGCGCGACCGCACGGTGGTCACCCTGCGTCCCATGGTCCGGGAGGACAGGGGCGAGCTCCTGGCGTTCTTCCGGCGGCTGCCGCCCGAGGATCGCCAGTTTCTCAAGGATGACGTCACGCGCGCCGACATCATCGAGGCCTGGGCCCGGGACCTCAACTACGACCGGGTCCTCCCGATCCTGGCGGAACACGAGGGGCGGATCGTCGGCGATGCCACGCTGCACCGGCAGGCCTACGGCTGGATGCGCCACGTGGGAGAGATCCGCGTGGTGACGGATGCCTACTTCCGGCGGCGCGGGCTGGCCTCCGCCATGGGGCGGGAGATCTTCTATCTGGCGCTGCAGGTGGGCCTGGACAAGATGGTGGCCGAGATGGCGGCGGACCAGGTCGCGGCCATCAAGGTCTTCCAGAAGCTGGGGTTCCAGCAAGAGGCGCGGCTGGTCAACCACATCGTGGACCTGCAGGGGCGGAAGCACGACCTGGTCATCCTCACCACCGACATCCCTGCCCTGATGCAGAAGATGCAGGAGACGTTTCTCCGCGCCGCGGGGTCCGTGGACGATTGACCCCCCTCCCCGCGGGGAGCTTTTCCTTGCGGGGGGTCCCGGCCTTTCCGGACGTCCTCGCGCCGTTCTCTGCCCCCCGCGGGAACCGCCTTTTGGCTTGTCAGCCCTTCGCGTGTTGTGTAGCATCCGGCCGCGAGCAGGGTGCCGGGAAACAGCCTGCCGGGGGTGCCACTCATGATCGAGCGCAAGATGCTCACCGGCCACACGCCCATCCTCCTGCGGCGGCAGCTCGAGGACTTCCTGGCGCGTCTGTCGAAACGCTTCGGGGAGATGAAGGGCAAGATCGAGACCGCCATGCAGCCCGACGTCTCCTTCAAGGACATCGGCGGGCTGACGCGGGCCAAGCAGGAGATCGCCGGCCTCGTCTTCTCCCTCAAGAGCCCGGACCTGCACAAGAAATGGGGGACGCAACCGCCCAACGGGGTCCTGCTCTATGGACCACCGGGGACGGGCAAGAGCCTCCTGGCCAAGGCGCTGGCGCGCGAGGCCGAGGCGGTCTTCTTCCACGTGCGCGTGACGAACGTCGTCACCAAGTGGTACGGCGAGTCGTGGGAGGTGCTGCAGGAGGTCTTCGCGCAGGTGAAAGAGAGCGGGCGCTGCATCCTCTTCCTGGACGAGATTGACGACCTGGTCTTCGACCGCGCCGCCCCGGAGGAGCTGCGGGCCGCCAGCCGCCGCCTCGTCAACAGCATCGCGGAGCAGCTCGACGACATCGGCCGGTCGGGGGACACCCTGGCCGTCGCCTCGACGAATCGCCCCGACGCCGTGGATCCCACCCTGATCCGGCCGGGCCGCATTGACCGGCTGATCGAGGTGCCCCTGCCGGAGAACGAGGGAAAGCGCGAGATCCTCCAGATCCACGTGGATCGGGCCGAGGCCATCGCCGGGCGCACGCTCTTCGGCGCCCTGGATCTCGACGCCATCCTGGCGCGCACGGTGAAGATGAGCGGCGCGGACATCGCCGAGATCGTTCAGAAAGCCCTGGAGGGAAAGGTTCAGCAGGAAGGCGCGGGCGCCCAGCCGGGCCCCGTCACCGCGGAGGATCTGCAGCACACCATCGAGGAGTACCGCAAGACCAAGGAGATCATCGAGAAGATCCGCTACGGCCAGTACCTGTAATTCCCGCCGGAGTCCTCTGAAAGCCACAAACGGGGAGCGCGTTCTCGCGCCCCCCGTTTCGGTTTTCTCTCCTGCGCCGCTCTCCGCGGCGCAGTCTTATTCCCCGCCGCGCTGCACGTAATTCTGGACGAACTCTTCGGCGTTCTCTTCCAGGACGTCGTCGATCTCGTCCATGAGCTTGTCCAGGTCCTTCTTGATGTCCTGGCCGCGCTTCGTGGTCGCGGTCGCCGCCTTGGCCTCGGGTTCGGCGGCCTCGCGACGCTGCGGGGTCTTCTTGTCCTGCGTGGTTTCCTGCTTGGCCATGCGTCCGTCCTCCCCCGTGCTCTGAGCCTGCAGCCGGGTGGGGGGGTCCTTACAAGTAATGCCCCGTGCTCATCACGATCTCGGCCTTCTTGGCCTTCTCCTTGTCCTGGCGAGAGACCGGTT
>JACPAT010000244.1 GCA_016180655.1 Candidatus Methylomirabilota bacterium
GACGGTGGGCGACGTTCCAGATCAACTGCGCAGGATACTGAAGCAGGTCAGCCGGTCGTTCTTCCTGACCCTGGCCGTGCTGCCCTCGTCCCTGCGGAGGCCCGTGGGACTGGCGTACCTCCTGGCCCGGGCGGCCGACACCATCGCCGACACGCGCCTCATCCTGCGGGCCGATCGGCTTCGCTATCTGGACCTCTTCCGGCAGGAGCTGGACCTTCCCGCCGCCTCCCGCCTCACCGAGGTCTCGCAGGCGGTCACGGGGCCGCAGCGGATCCCGGCCGAGCGGGAGCTGCTGCTGCGTCTCCCGGAGTGCTTCGCGCTCTTCCGTGGCCTGCGGGAAGAAGATCGCCTGCGCATTCGGAGCCTCCTGCTGACCCTCACCCACGGCATGCAGAGCGACCTGCGCACGTTCCCGGGGGAAAGCGAAGGCAGGCTGGTCGCCCTGGAGACCCGCCCTGATCTGGACCGCTACACCTACTACGCCGCGGGCTGCGTGGGGGAGTTCTGGACGGACATGGCCATGGCCCACTGTCCCGCTTTGCGTGACTGGGATGCGGTCGCCATGCGGCGGCGCGGCGTCCGCTTCGGCCAGGGCCTCCAGATGACGAACGTGCTCCGCGATCTGGCCCAGGATTTCCGGATTGGCCGGTGCTATCTGCCGCGGCAGGATCTCGCGACCCTGGGCCTCATCCCCGAGGATCTTCTCGACCCCGCGGCCATCCAGCGGCTCCGTCCCCTGCTGCAGGACCTTCTCGCACACACCCTGGCGCACTACGCCGAGGGATGGGCCTACATCCTGGCGATCACCCCGGCGGAGATCCGGCTGCGGCTCGCCTGTGCCTGGCCCCTGCTCATCGGGCTCCGGACGCTCGACCGGGTCCAGCAGGCCCGCGACCTGCTCGACCCCCGCGTGACGGTGAAGATCTCTCGGCCGGCGATCTACGGGATCCTCGTTCGTTCCGCCGCGCTCGCGTGGTCGAATGGCGGCCTGGACCGATATTACCAAGCGGTCCGGAATCGCGTTGGGAGGGCGTGCACGCCGGCCAGTTGATGGGTGCGCCATGATGGAGGAGGCGAGGCCTGATCGCGTGCGTGCCCACGTCTGGGTGTCGGGACGGGTCCAGGGGGTCTGCTTCCGCGCCTATGCCGAGGATGAGGCCGCCTTTCGCAAGGTGGCCGGTTGGATCCGGAACGCGCCCGATGGTCGCGTCGAGGCGGTGTTCGAGGGGGACCGTCCGTCGGTCGAGGCCCTGATCCAGTGGTGTCACCGCGGGTCACCCGCCTCCCGGGTGACGGGAGTGGAGGTCGCGTGGGAGACGCCCCGGGGGGAGCGCGGCTTTGGCGTGCGCCACTGATCAGAAAAACGGAGGGAGAGGTGTCTCCTGCTGACCGGCCGCCCCGAATAACGGGGATCCTCGAAACGGTCCTGTATGTGGCCGACATCGACCGCGCGGAGCGGTTCTACCGCGATGTCATGGGCATGCAGCAGATCGGGATGGAGCCCGGGCGGCACGTCTTCTTCCGGGTCGGGTCCGGGGTGCTCCTGCTCTTCCGCGCGGAGACCACCCGGCGGGCCGGGTCCCTTCCCCCGCACGGGGCCGACGGGGAGATCCATGTGTGCTTCACCACGTCGCCCGCCGGATACGAGGCCTGGAAGAAGCGGATCGGGGACCACGGCATCCCCATCGAGCAGGAGACGGAGTGGCCGCGCGGCCGCTCCTTCTATTTCCGCGATCCCGACGGGAATCTCCTGGAACTCGCCAATGCCGACATCTGGCCCCGCTGAGTCCGCTCATGTCCCGTCCAGAGGCCCGCTGTCCCCAATGTGCCGCGGCGTACCCGTGGGGAACGACCGTCTGTCCCACCTGTCACGTGGGCCTCGAACTGACGGGCAGTGCGGTCCGGCAGCGGCCCACGGCCCTCATCTTTGAGACATGGGATCGCCCATCGGTGGATGTCGTGGTCTCGCTGCTGGAGGCGCACGGCGTGAGCTGTCTCGTGCGGGGAACAGGCGACACCATCCACTTCGGCATCGGGCCGGCGAGTTTCTGGCGGGTCTTTGTCCGGCCGTCGGACGAGCGGTTTGCCCAGGAGATCCTGGACGCGGAGATCGGACAGGAGGATGCCGAGTGAAACCTCCCCGAAGCAGCCCGAGGGGAACTCCGGCACGGGCTGGCAAATCCCTTGACTTGCGCGAGCGCCCTGGAGTATAGGCAATGCGTCAGCGCAACCTACGGGGTGTCTCCTTCACGAGTGGACAGCCCGTCGCAGTGCCGCAGGGCCTTCCAAGTTCTGGCCGACATCTCGCAGTGGGTCAGCATCGCCACGAAGAGGAACCCCCATGCTCATGAACCGCTCCCGGGCCCAGCGTCTCATGGCCGAGCAGGGGCTGGACGCCCTGTTCCTCCGCAACGCCCTCAACGTCACCTACGCCAGCGACTTCCACAACGCGGGTGCCAGCCTGGCGAGCCGGCCGTTCGCCGCCGTCGCCTTCCGCGACGCTGCCCTGGAACCCTTCCTGGTGGTCCCGTCGGTGGACTTCCGCCTGGCCAAGCACATGAGCTGGATCCAGGACGTCCGCGCCTACATCCGCGCGGAGAAGGCCAGCGATCGGGACCGGGAATTCTATCCCGACTTCTTCGCCGCGGTCCGGGCCGGCTTTCAGGACCGGAAAGCCGCCGGCCTTCGCCTGGGCTACGAGGAGACCTTCCTGCCCGCCCCGTTCTTCGACCAGGTGCGTGCCGCCCTGCCGGGCTGTTCCTGGGTGCCTGCATCGGAGATGATCGGGCGGATCCGCGCCGTCAAGACCCCCGAGGAGATTGCCAACCTCAAACGGGCGGCGGAGATCACGGTCAAGGCACACGACAGCTTCCGCCAGGCGATCGCCGTGGGGGCGACCGAGCGAGATCTGGCCCTGGCTGCCCAGTTCACCATGCTGCGCGAGGGGGCGGAAAAGGTCGGGTTCATCTACGTCGGTTCGAACGCGACTCGCGGGTTCGCCCACCACCCGTTCCCCACGGACGTCCCGCTGAAGCGCGGGGACTTCGTGAAGGTGGACATGGGCTGCGTGTACCGGGGCTACGAGTCGGACTTCGTCCGCTCCTATATCCTCGGGAGGGCGACCGACCGGCAGCAAGAAGTCTACCGGGCCCTGGACGAGGGCAGCCTGGCCATCGGGATGTACCTCAAGCCCGGGCGCTCCTGCATCGACGTGTACAATTGGGGCTTCACGTTCATGAACGAACGGCTCCCGGGGTACGCGCGAGAGTTTCTCGGCCACGGCATCGGGCTGGGCCCCCACGAAGAGCCCCGGCTCCACGAGGGGAACCCCATGGTCCTGGAGCCGGGGATGGTCATCTGCATCGAGCACAGCTTCTACCTGGACGGCGCCCGGTACCACTTCGAGGATACCTTCGTGATCGAGGAATCGGGCCCCGTCTGCTGGACCGCGGCGCTGGGTCGCTCCCTCGAGGTGGCCGTCTGAGTCCCATGGTCCTCTCTCCCCGAGGCGTCCGGTCATGACCGCCTACTTTCTCGGGCGGGCCGGTCGCGTGGTGATCGCGTTATTCGTGGTGTCGGTGGTGGCCTTCCTGCTCCTCCACGCGACACCGGGCGACCCCATCACCACGATGCTGGGTCCGGACGCCACCCCGCAGATGGCGGAGGACGTCCGGCATCGGCTGGGACTGGATCTCCCGCTGCACCGGCAGTACGTCACCTGGATCGGCCAGGTCGTCCGGGGCGACCTGGGGATCTCCATCCGCACGGGACAGCCGGTGGTCGCGCTGGTCGTGGGCCGACTCCCCACCACCGTTGCCCTGGCCGTCCTTGCCACCGGGATCTCCATTCTGCTGGGAACGGTCCTGGGGATCGTGGCCGCCGCCAACCGCGGCCGAGTATGGGACCAGCTCGCCACCATCGTCGCCGTCCTGGGAATCTCCCTGCCGAACTTCTTCGTCGGCATCCTGTTGATGATCCTGTTCAGCGTCCTGCTGCGCTGGCTGCCCATCTCCGGCCCTCCGGTGGACTTTCTGCACGCACCGGGGGAAAGCCTGCGCACGTTGCTGATGCCCACGCTGGCGCTGGGCGCGGCCTATGCGGCCCTGGTGGCCCGCATGACCCGTTCCAGCCTGGTGGACGTCCTGTCGGCCGACTACATCCGCACGGCGCACGCCAAGGGGCTGGGCCCGCTGGCGGTGCTGGTCCGCCACGCGCTGCGGAACGCCTTCATCCCGGTCCTGACCACCATCGCCATCAACTTCGCCTACCTGCTGGGTGGGACGATCATCATCGAGGAGATCTTCGCCCTCCCGGGCGTGGGACGCCTCTTGCTCCAGGGCGTGGAGCAGCGAGACTATCCCGTCATCCAGGGCATCGTCCTCCTGATGAGCGTCAGCTTCGTGTGCGTCAATATGCTAGCGGACGGGCTGTTCGCCCTCATCGACCCGCGCATCCGCCTGGAGAAGGCCAAGGAGTAGGCGTGCGTCGCCTCTTCCAGAGTCCGATGGTCGCCGCCGCGTTCGTCGTGATGGTCGGCCTGTGCGCGGTGGCCCTGCTGGCGCCGCTCCTGAGCCCCAAGCACCCCCTGGTGATGGACTTTCGCGCCCAACTCTCCCCCCCGAGCCGCACGTTCCTCCTGGGGGCCGACTCCTTCGGGCGCGATGTCCTGAGCCGGCTGGTGTACGGCGCCCGCATCTCCCTGGGGATCTCCCTGGCGTCGGTACTCTCGGCCGTGGCCATCGGGGTCCCGGTGGGTTGCCTGGCGGGGTACCTGGGTGGCCTGACGGACGAGGTGCTGATGAACGTCGCCGACGGGCTCCTGTCGCTCCCGCCGCTGGTGATCGCCGTCGCCCTGGTCGGGATCCTGGGGCCGAACGTCCAGAACGTGGTCTTCGCCCTCACCGTGGTCTACGCGCCGCGCTTCGCCCGGCTGAGCCGGGCCACGGTGCTGTCCCTGCGGGACCAGGACTTCGTCCAGGCGGTGCGGGCCCTGGGCGCAGGCGACGGGCGCATCCTGATCCGGCACCTCGTCCCCAACGCCATCGCCCCCCTGCTGGTCCTGACCACGGTGACGTTCGGGCAGGCCCTGATCGCCGAATCCGGTTTGAGCTTCCTGGGGCTGGGCGCGCAGCCGCCCACCCCCACCTGGGGCTCCATGCTGAGCGAGTCGCGGACATACATCCAGCAGGCCCCCTGGCTGCCGATCTTCCCGGGCATGACCATCATGTTGGCGGTCCTGGCCTTGAACGTGCTGGGGGACGGGGTGCGGGATGCGATCGACCCCAAGCTGCGCGGGCGATGATCCCGTGGGCTGGGGGAACTCACGGACGATCCTGAGGGATCGGGGAGGGGATCGATGAATCGGCGAGGGACACGCACGAGACGAATCGGGCGGGCGGCGGGCCTCTGCCTGGCTGCCCTGGCCGTGATCGGACTCCCGGCAGCGGTCGGCTGGGCCGGCGAGCAGCCGGTGCGGGGTGGCACGCTCCGGATCGGCCTGTACAGCGATCCGAACACGTTGAACTGCATGGAGTCGGCCGGCGATCCGGTGCAGCAGAACATCATCACCGGGATATTCGATTCGCTGGTCGTGGTGGACTACAAGGATTCGACCGTGCACCCCGGCCTGGCCACGAAGTGGAAACCGCTGGACGACAAGACGTGGCTCGTCACGTTGCGGAAAGGGGTCCAATTCCACAAGGGCTACGGCGAGATGACGGCCGAAGACGCCGCCTTCACCATGAACTACATCGTGAAGAACAAGACCAACGCCTACA
Organism: Candidatus Methylomirabilota bacterium; assembly: GCA_016180655.1. Taxonomy (GTDB): domain Bacteria; phylum Methylomirabilota; class Methylomirabilia; order Methylomirabilales; family 2-02-FULL-66-22; genus 2-02-FULL-66-22. The sequence goes on from JACPAT010000244.1 coordinate 5,778, forward strand.
CCTACGTGACCTTCGTGGACAAGGCCGAGGTGGTGGACCGGTACACGGTGAAGTACACGCTCACCGCCCCCTTCGCCCCCTTCCTCGTCACCTCCCTGTTCTACGGCTCCGGGATGGTCGTGTCCAAGAAGGCCTTCGAGGAGCGCGGCTTCAAGGCCTTCAACCGGGATCCCGTCGGCACCGGCCCGTTCGAATTCGTGGAGTGGTCTCCGGCGGCCCAGATCATCCTGAAGCGGTTCGACAAGTACTGGGACAGGGGGAAACCATACCTGGATCGGATCCACTATCGCATCGTGCCCGATGCCTTCGTGCGGCTGAACATGCTGAAGAACGGCGAGATCGACATGTTCACCCATCCCGACTTCAAGGACCTGAAGGCGTTGCAGGAGGATCCCCGCCTGGTGGTGGCCAGCCGGGCCGGCCACAACTTCGACTTCATCGCCTTCAACCTGAAGCGGAAGCCCTTCGACAACAAGAAGGTCCGGCAGGCCATCGCCTGGGCCATCGATCGCAAGGAGATCGTGGACAACGTCTACTACGGCCATGCCACCATCACCGACGACCCGATGCCGCCGGGGATGCTGGCGGACAACCCGGCCCGGCGTCACTTCCTGGACACCGCGGACGTGGCCAAGGCCAAGCAGCTCCTGGTGGAGGCCGGCTACGGGAATGGCTTCACCACCACGTACATCACCAGCCCGAAGGAGCAGCTCAGGCGGCTGCAGGTGATCGTGGCGGCCCAGCTGCAGAAGATCGGGGTGACGGTGCAGCTCCAGAGCCTGGACTCCGGCACCTTCGCCTCCCGGTACTGGCGGGAGAAGAACTTCGACATGGCCACCCGGGACCTGAACATCGTCAGCCCGGACCCGGATTCCACCGTGTACTGGTTCCACCATACGAAGACCATCGGCAACAACGGGTACGAGAACCCGGAGGTGGACCGGCTGCTGGACACGGCGCGGGGCCTGAGCGACCCCGCCAGGCGGGTCCCCATGTACCAGAAGGTCCTGGATTCCGTCTACGAGGACGTGCCGTACATCTACATCGCCCACGTGAACATGGCCGTGGTGTACAACAAGATCCTCAAGAATTTCGCGCTGCTGCCGAACGAGCGGAAGTACTTCCAGGCCATCTGGCTCGGCAAGCCGTGAGATTCCCTCGCGCCGGGAGACCAACACATGGAGATCGTGTGTGACAACATCGAGCGGCTGATCACCACGGAGGTGCGCCCCCGCGGCCTGACGCGGGGGGCCATCGGCGGGATGTACGCGGCAACCCGCGCCGGCGGGCCGCCGCTGGGCCTGGCCGTCGGTCAGGCCCTGATGGCCAACCGGGGGAAGCGGGTGGGGATCTTCACCGGGGCCCCCGTGCCCGGGCACATGCCCAACGGCGAGAACGACGGTCCCCTGGGGTCCATCGTGGCGGGACGGGCGCTGGAGCGGATCGGGTGCCGCGTGACCTTCTATGCCGAGCGGGAGCTCTTCCCGATCCTGGAAGAGCTGATCCGACAGGAGAGGCTGGCGGCCGGCCTCAAGGAACTACACAAGACCGACCGGGCTGCCAACCTCCCCTATGCCGATGAGATGGACCTGGGGATCACCATCGAGAAGCAGGGGGCCACCGCGGATGGGCACATGTACTCCATCAACGCCCACAACCGGGACCACACCCGGGCGAATATTGACGATGTGATCGCCAAGCTGACCGCGGACGGCAAGGCGACCATCGGCGTCGGAGACGGTGGCAACGAGATCGGCTGGGGCAAGATTCACGACTACATCGTCACACACGTCCCCTGCGGGCCGACCATCGCCTGCACGATCACCACCACCCACCTGTACCCGGCGGCCGTCTCCAACTGGGGGGGCTATGCGCTGGCCGCCCTGCTGGCCCTCCAGACGGGCGACCTCAGCCTCTGCCACGATCCGAAGCGGGAGCTGGAGTACCTGGATCTGACCGCCAGGATGCGGGTGATGGACGGCGGGACCGGGCAGCCGATCAACCACGTGGACGGCATCCCGGCCGGGGTCAGCGCCGCCCTGGTCACGATCCTGCGCGGCCTGGTGGAGGCCTATCACCGGAAACCCTTCGAGCGGCCGTTCTAGCGGCGGAACGCGCGGGGGGGCGCACCCGAACGGTCGAACCGGGAGCGATGAGACCGCGGGGCAGCCCAAACAGTTCAGTTCAACCGCCAAGACGCCAAGGAACTCGCGATACTCACATTCTGACGGGGGAGGGGCCGATCGGCGGCTGGGAACAGTTTGGTCCGGTGTCTGGCCCTAGACGGTTCAGGGCTGGCGTACCTTTGCGGTCTTGGCGACCTTGGCGGTGAAATATTTGGGGTCAGGGCGGGCTGCCGATGATCTTCGGGTATTCCGTTCGGCGCCTCAGCGGGACTTGAGGTATGCCACGTAGCCGGAATGATTCCGTTGCAATTCCGCCAGACTGTCGGCGCCGAATTTCTCACACAGGGCCTGGGCGATCACGAAGGCCACCACCGCCTCCCCCACCACCCCGGCGGCCGGGACCGCCGTGATGTCCGAACGCTCCACCCCGGCTTTGCTCGCCTCCTTGGTCAGGATGTCCACGGACGCCAGCGGCTTGTACTGGGTGGAGAGTGGCTTCATGGCCGCTCGCAGGACGAGGGGTTGACCGGTGGTCATCCCTCCCTCCAGTCCGCCCCCGAAATTCGTCCGCCGCTGAAACCCCTCGCCTTCGGCCGGCTCCTGCCCGGGGGGCTGGCAGAATATCTCGTCCTGGACCTCGAAGCCGAAGCGGCGCGCCGTCTCGAACCCCAGGCCGATCTCCACCCCCTTGATGGCCTGGATGCTCATGAGGGCCTGCGCCAGCCGGCCGTCCAACCGGTGATCCCAGTGGACGTAGCTCCCCAGGCCCACCGGCGGATCCACGACCAGAACCTCGAAGACGCCGCCCAGCGACGTGCCCCGGGCGCGCGCCTCGTCCACCTTGGCCAGGATGGCCTGGGTGGCATCGGGGTCGGCGCAGCGGACGGGCGAGACCTCCGCCTGCGCCACGATCTCGGGCGCGGCCAGTCCCTCGGTCTTGGCCCGGATCCCCCCCATCTCCACCACGTGGCTCACCACCTGGATCCCGAACTGCCGCAGGAGGCACTTGCAGGCCGCGCCCACGGCCACCCGCGCCGCCGTCTCCCGCGCCGAGGCGCGCTCCAGGACGTTGCGCAGGTCCTGATGGTCGTATTTGAGGCCACCGATCAGGTCCGCGTGTCCCGGCCTGGGCCGCGTCATGGGCGGCCGGTCCGGTTCGCCCTGGGCGGCCTCCGCCTCGGGCGCCATGACGGTTTTCCAGTTCTCCCAGTCGCGGTTCCGGATCACCAGGGCGATCGGGCTCCCCAGGGTCTTGCCGTGACGGATACCGCCGAGGATCTGGACCTCGTCCTGCTCGATCTTCATCCGGCCGCCCCGGCCGTAACCGCCCATGCGGCGGCGCAGCTCGCTATTGATGTCGGCCGCGGTCACCGGAACGTTGGAGGGCATCCCTTCCAGGATGGCCACCAGGGCTGGCCCATGGGATTCCCCGGCCGTCATGTAGCGCAGCATGCTCTACTCCTGTTTCTGCTCCTGTTCACATCATACCCTTCCACCCTGCCCCACCAAAGAAAAAACGCACCCCCGTCCGGGGGTGCGTTGGGGTGTTCCTCCGTGCGAAGGGCCGGAGCTCAGCCCAGGCGCGGCTCCTCCAGGATCGTCGGCGTGAGGAAGATCAGGAGCTCGATCTTGTCGTTCGGCCCGATGGAATGGCTCTTGAACAGCAACCCGAGGACCGGCACGTTCTTCAGCCACGGCAGGCCGGTCTCGGACACGCTGTCCGTGTTCTGCATGAGGCCGCCGATGACCACCGTGGAGCCATTGGAGACCAGGATGTTGGTGGAGGCCTTGCGCTGCTCCAGCTTGAAGGCGAAGCCGCCGGCGAAGTCGATGCGATCGCCGGCGAAACTCCGCTCCGCCTCGACCTTCATGGAGACCCGCCGGTCATTGGTGATGTGGGGCGTCACCCTCAACCGGATGAAGGCGTCCTGGAACGCCACCACGGTCCGGCCCGAGCTGTCCACCGTGGTGTAGGGTACCTGGGTTCCCTGGCGGATCTCCGCCTCCTGGTTGTCCAGGGTCGCGACCTTGGGTGCCGAGAGGGTCCGGATCTTGTTCTCGTTCTCGGCCGCCGAGAGGCGCGCGCCCAGCAGGAAATTGTTCGCCAGGGTGCCGAAGTTCAACCCGATGCCCGACACGCCGACCCCCGAGGCCGGGAACGAGATCGCGATGGGGGGGTTGCTGGTCGCCGTGGGGAAGATGCCGGTCGCGGTTGCGGAGGTGAAGACGCTGATGGGCGTCAGGTTGTGCCCGGCGGTCCCCCGAGTCCCCAGCGCATTCGTCGTGAAGGCGTATTCCACGCCCAGGCTCTGCGAGAACGACCGGGTCGCCTCCACGATGCGTGCCTCGATCATTACCTGGGGGGTGGGGATGTCCAGGCGCCGCAGGAGGGTCTCCATCTTTCCAATGGTCCCGGCCGTCTCCTGGATGATCAGGGAATTCGTCCGGTCGTCCGTCACGATGCTGACGTCCGGCCGGCCGGGAGTCTTGAGGCGGTCCAGGTTCTTCACCACGTCCCCGGCCTTGGCGTAATTCACGGAAATGACCTTGGTCACCAGGGGTTCGATCTGAACCTGGGTCCGCTGCTCGGTTTCCTTGGCGCGGGCCGCGGCCACCCGCGCATCCTCTCGCGCCTTCTGCTCCGCCGCCAGCTTGGCCAGCGGGGCCACGCGAATGATGTTCCCGTCCAGTTCGTAGCCCATCCCATTGATCTTCAGGATCACATCCAGCGCCTGCTGCCAGTCCACGTTGACCAGGCGGACGGTCACCTTGCCCGTCACATCCCCGCCGGCCACGACGTTCATGCCGCTGACCTCGGCAATGATCCGGAGCAGGTTATTGATGTCCGCGTCCTTGAAATCCATGGAGAGGCGGCCGGTCGGGCCAGGAGGGCCGACCGGGGGTGCCGGGGGAGCCGCTGCCGCCGGGGGGGGTGTGGTTGGGGGCGTCGGGGCCGGAGCGGCTGCGGCCACGGGCGCCGCTGGGACCACGGGGGCGGCCACAGGCGGGGTGACTGCGGCCTGGGCGGTTGGTGCCGGCGCGGAGGGCAGCAGCTCGACCAGGATGGCCGAGGGGGTCTGCTGGACCTCGTAGCGCGTGGGAGCCCGGAGGTCGGCCACTACCCGAACCACTGGATCGGGCGCCGTCTGGTGCTGGATCGCCTGCAGCCGGCTCAGCGGTGAGGCCACCTGGCGGAGGTCGAGGGTCCGGGCCCCCGCCGGATCGATCTGCGCCCCCGAAACGTCCACCACGAGGCTCGGAGGATCGGAGATCTCGCTCACGCTGTAGGTGACCCGACCGCTCGTTCCGATCACGATTCGCTGGCGCCCCCGAACGCTCTGGAGATCAACCCGCGTCACCTTCCCCGCCGGCGCAGGGGCAGCCGCCGGAGGAGGAGCGGGGGCGGTCACCGGCGCGGGGACAGGGGGCGCAGGGGTGGGCGGGCCCGCCGCGGTTGCCAGTTGCACTCGGAGCTGATTCTCCGCCGTCGCCACCTGGTAGGGCAGCATGGAACGAAGGTCCACCACCAGCCGGACGATCTTCACCGGTCGCTCGCGGTACTGCGAAGACCGGACTGCGGTCACCAGCGGCGGCCGGGCGGAAATCGGCTGGGGGATTGCGTGGGTGGCGTTGGGGATATCCAGGATCAGCCGTGGCGGATCCGGCAGGGTGAACGATTCATAGGTGGTGATCGGGCCGTCGGCGGCCACGACGACCACCAGGCCTCCTGGACCCGCCTCCTGCACGTCAACCCCGGTGACCTGGATGGGCTTGGACAGGGCGGGTTCAGCCGGTGCGGGCACCGGGGCCGTCGGCGCGGCCTCCACAGCCGGAGAGGGTGCCGCCGGAGGCGGCGCGGCCTCGGCGCGGGGCGGCTGAGGCGTAGTGGGAGGCGATGGCTGGGGCGCCCAGGGAGCCGCGGGCGTGGCGGTCATCGGGGCTGGCTGGGGCGACTCCACCTCCGCCATCTCGGTAGCGCATCCCCCCAGGACAAACACAGCAATCCCGAGGAGCGGGCCACTCCAGAGGAGACGAGAGGATCCCCGCAGTCGCATGGGCTATTCCTCCTTCCGAAGCCGGAGCTCCACCAGGCGTGGTGGGGTCTGCGGCAGAGGGGTGGTCGCCTTCATCTCGAATGTCACGCCCTCCGGGGTGATCTTGGTGACCCGGGCGCCCTCGCCAACCCTGTCATCGATGCGCAGGACGTAGCCTGCGCCGTTGGGCGCCTCTACCAGGGCGAAGAATCCGCGCCGCTCCCACACGATGCCCGCGAGCTTGAGCTCGTTGACCTCCAGCGCCGCCAGGCCCGTCTTGGGCTGGGCCTTGGACTCCGCCACCCGGGGGGCGATCAGCGGGCGGAAGGGATCCCGGCGACCCCTGGCCTCGTAGACGTAGGGCGGAGGCGGCACGGCTGGAGCGGCCGGCGCGGCCGACTTGGCGGCGGCCGCCTGGGCGGGTCGGGCCGGCGGTGGGGCACTTGGGGCCCCTCCGCCCGAGCATCCACTCACCGCGAGGACTACGACCAAGCCGAGGGCAAGGGCGGGCACCCGCCACGGGTGGGTCGCCCACCAGAGGTGGATCACCGCCCGCCCCGAAGGCCACCGGAGTCCTGCGGCCGGGTGGATGCCCGGTCCCCGGCTACTTTGCGGGCGCACTGGTGGGTCCTCCCTTTTCCAGGAACGTGAAGGTCGTGGCCTTGAGGTCGGCGACGACGCTCCGACCGGTCCGCTGCTGCTGCTGAACCTGCAACGGGCTGATCTTGATGTCGGACACGTTCACGATCCGCTCGAGCTTGCTCACCCGATCCAGGAAGGTCCCCAGGGAGTGGTACTGGCCCTCCACCCGGATGTCAATGGGGACCTCGCCGTAGAACCCCTTGCGGACAGGTGGCGCCGGGCGGAACAGCAAGAACTCCAGGCCACTCTGCTGCCCCAGCGTGTTGACCTGGGTGAGGAGCTTGGGAATCTCTTTCTCCTCCGGCAGCTTGACCAGGACGGCCTCCAGCTGCTTCTCCAAGACCTTGATCTCTGCCTCCAGCTTGGGCCGGTTGGCGGCGATGATCCGCTTCTGGTCCAGATCTGACTGGAGCTTCCGCAAATCCCCCTCCAGCCTGCCCTTGTCGCTCCACAGGGGCATCATGAGCAGGTAGACATAGGCGGCCACGACGCCCGCGCCGAGCACGCCGAGCAGCATGAAGCGTTGCTTCTTGGGGATGTTGGCGAAGTAGCTCTTGATGTCCAGTGCCATGGCGCGCCTCTCCCCTAGCCCTTTCCCTCTTTGACCTCCATCGTGATGGTGAATTTCTCCACCGGGACCCCTTCGACCTGGGTCTTCTCCGAGACCACGAGGTCCACGCTGGAGAGCAACTCGGACGCCTTGCCCAGGCTGGTCATGAGGGTGGCCACGTTGAAGTTGGAGAAGGCGATGCCGGAGATCTCCAGCCGCTTGCCCGTCCGGTTTATCGCCGTGAGCCAGACCTCGTTCGGCAGGGCCTTGCTGACCTCGTCCAGGATCCGGACGGGCCCGCCTTGCGCCGCCACCAGCGTCTGGATGACCTTGATCTTCTCCTCCAGGCGCGCCTTGTCCTGCCGGAAGCGGTCCACCTGCTTGGCCATCTCCTCGAACCGCTTCAGGTCCGCCTGGGTCTGCTGGAGCGAAGCCTGCAGGCGCCCGACCTCTCCGTTCAGCCAGTACCAGCCATAGGCCATGGCCAGGGCCAGAACCACGGCGCCAGCCGCGGCCAGCATGAGCGTGGTGTTGACGGGCGCCCGGCGGATGCGCTCCTCTCGCGGCAGCAGATTGATCTTGATCATGTTACTTGTCTCCCGCCTGCCGGAGGGCCAGGCCCACGCTCACGGCGAGTTGCGGGGCGATGACCTCCAGGTACTCGGGGTCGAAGGCCTTGGGGTCGGCCTTGATATTGCGGAGAGGATTGGCCACCTCGCACGGGATCTCCAGGTTCTCCGAGAGGAACTCCACCAAGCCGGGCAGGCGTGCGCATCCCCCGCTCAGGATCACCCGGTGGATCGTGTCGCTGTGCGAGGAGGAGCGGAAGAAGTCGAAGGAGCGGCGGATTTCTCCAGCCAGCTCCGTATTGACCATGTCAATGGCCGGACGGGCGTCCTCAAAGGTCCGTCCGTCCACCTCCCCACCCAGTTTCAGCGTCTCCGACTGCTCGTAGCTGAGCCCCAGCATTTTCTGGATGGATTCCGTGTACCGGTTGCCCCCCAGGGCAGAGTCCCGGGTAAATTCCGAGACCCCCCCTTGCAGGATGTTGATGTTCATCACCGCGGCGCCCAGATTCACCAGGCCCACGACCTGTTCCCGATCCAAGTCGGAGGCGATCTCGAAGGCATTCTGGAGGGCGAAGGCATCCACGTCCACGACCACGGCCTGCAGGCCGGCGGTCGAGATGATGGAAAGGTAATCGTTGATGATGTCCTTCTTCACCGCGACAAGCAAAACGTCCATCTCGTTCGCCTCGGGGTTCGTGCTCTCCAGGACCTGGAAGTCCAAATTCACGTCCTCGACGGCGTAGGGAACGTACTGCTCCGCCTCGAAGGGGATGGCCTCTTCAAGCTCCTCGGGCTTCATCTTGGCCAGCTTGATCTTCTTCACGATGACCGAGTGCCCCGACACCGCCACGACCACGTCTTTGCTCTTGATCTGGTTGTCGGCGTAGATCTTCTGGATGGCGGAGATCACCGTGCCCGAGTCCATGATGACCCCATCCACGATCGTCTCGGGATGGAGGGGCGCGATGCCCAGGCGATCCAGCTCGTACCCCCCGCGGGTCCTCTTCAGCTGGACTGCCTTGACCGAGCTGGCTCCGATATCGAGGCCGACCGTCTCCTTCTTCCTGCCAAGGCCGAACATGATCGAATCCTTTGCTGTGCAGCAGTTACGTGCGCTGGCTCAGGTGCGTACGTTGCCTATTAGTGACAACATATTGATTTGTCAAGCGAAAAATCGGTTTTCCACAGGTTTCCAAGTGCGACCGCAATAGGTTGTTGCCTCCTGGAAAGTCTGCGCAACATCTGGGTCCGACCGCACGACCACCATGATGCCCTCTCGTACCCATCCGAAGGCGATCGAGACAGAAGTTTCCCGCGTGACCCAAACAGAACGCGGGCACCGGCCCCGGTCGGGCGCCCTGGCGGGCAACCCCGGCCCATCCCTGTCGCTATCCTATCTGCTCCCATCCGATGATGGTGGAGCTGGGCAGCAGGTTCTCCACCCGGCAGAGCGCCTGGCTGCTGAAGTACGCCCCACCATTGCCGCTGAGAGTCACGTGGGTCGCCCCTCCCTGGGTATTGGCCAAAAACAGCGATCCGTATAGCTTGCTGTCGGCCCCCGTGATGGACGCTGTTCCCCCGCCGATGACGAGGATGACTCCTTCCCACTTGTAATTGCCCGCCATCTCAAACCCGGCCGTGACAATCAGAACGCCATACCCTTTCCCGTTCCCGAGCAGCTTGATATCGCTGGTGGCCACGAAGACCCCCGGCACAGCCGCCGTGCCATAATCGCTGCTGTTGGACCCGCCGGGGATGGCGGTGGCCCCCGGGGTCAGGGCATTGGCCACGCTCTGGAGCGTGCCGGCGGAAATGCTTCCATTGTTGGCGTAGCTTCCCTGTGCCGCCGTCCCCCCAGTGCCCGTGATATTGTCCTCCTGGTTGTCAGCGACGGCATTCCCGAGGGCAGTCAGGGAGGCGCTGCTGTTGACCGAGATCCCGTAGAGGGACCCCTCGACGCTTCCGCACGCCCCGGTGGCGGTCGGGGCGGCGGTGTCGTTGCCGGTGACGAGGAACGCGTTGCCGTTCACGGTCGCGGTGTCCGCCCCCGTTCCATCAATCAGCGTGATCGTCCCAGGCGGATTCAGGACGGAGGAAAAATCCACCAAGGCCCGGACGGTCCGGGTGGCATTCCGGTAGGTCCCTACCGACCGGATCCACACCCGGTTGTCGGCGTCGGAGGCAGCGGCCGCGTCCGCCGCATAGCCCGGACTCTTGTTGTAGGCCGTGAGGTTGTTGGAGATCCACGCGCTGTAGGTCCCGTTTCCCGTCCCCAGACCGGAGTAGTTCGACAGCCCGGACAATGCCACTTCCGGGGCAGTGCTGGTTGCCCCGCTGAGCCGGCTGGTCAGGCTGGTGGTGTGGATGTTTGCGGCGATGACCCGCCGCGCATGGGCGATGCCGCCCTCCGCCACCGCGAAGGCCCGCTGGGCGTTGACGTCATTCACGGTGACGGTGTTCTCGGTCATGGAGGAGCTGAGCAGGCCCGTCCCGAGGGTCGCCAGCAGGGTCAGGAGGAGAATGCCCACCACCAGGATCGTCCCCCGGGGGGTCCGTCGCCTTCGTGCCGACCGCATGGCTGTCTCCTCCCTGGCCCCCGGCCTACTGCCGCAGGGCCGCCTCGGTCTCCCCTGTGAAGGTCGTGTTGTAGGTGGTATTCGTGCCGGTGATTCGAACCTTGACTCGCCTGGCCTGCGCCGGATCCGTGGTGGCCGTGTTCCCAGTCGCCGGATAGTAGGTAAATGCCAACGCGCTGATGTTATCCGCCACCGCGCTCTCGGTGGCCGTCCAGGTGCAGTCCCCGCTGGTCCAGTTCGCCTGCCGCCGCAGAATCTGCCCGCTGTTCAGGCGGTAGGCCACGCAGTCGGAGGTCCCATCCTGGTTCACGTCGGCAACCAGCCGCAGCTCCGAGGCGCTGAGGGTCGTGCCGCTGACCGGCTGGAGGGGTTGCTTGATGGTCTGGGCGTTGATGGCGTTCGAGGGGTCGTAGCCGGCCAGGCGGACATCGCGGACAATCTGATCCAGGGCGACCCGGACGTTCTGCTGCAGGTCCGCCTTGGCCTCGCCACGCACATAGGTCTGCTGGGTGAAGTCGTAGACCATGAGGATCGTCACCAGCACGAAGGCAAAGAGGCCGAGCGAGACCAGGGCCTCGAGCAGGGAGAAGCCCGCCCTGCCTCGACCTGTTGCCTGCCCGGGAGGTTCGCTCCCCATAGTTGTGCGACCGCGTAACATGAGGGGGAAAGCCCACACTCATTGCGTGATCAACGTCTTGAGTTGCACCTGCCGGCTGCGGGGCCCCGTGACGGTGACCGTCAGGCGCTTGACGCCGGCCACCGGCGTGTCCGCCTCGACCTGATAGGTCCGCGTGTAGTTGGAGTCCGACGGGGCGTTGGCCCCACTGTCGGTGTAGGTCCCGGCATTGAGGCTGGAGTCGGTGTACGGCAGCGCCCGCAACCGGTCCAGCCGCTGCTGGGCGAAGGCCAGGGCAAGGGTGTCGTTCCCGCTGGACGTGAAGTTCGTGTAGGCGGTGGGGACCATGACGCTGATGGCGAGGAGGCCGATAGTCAGAATCAGCAGGCCGACCAGCACCTCGATCAGTGTGAAGCCCAACGTGTAAGGGACCAGCACGCTGATGGCGAGGAGGCCGATAGTCAGAATCAGCAGGCCGACCAGCACCTCGATCAGCGTGAAGCCCAACGTGTACGTCCTCGGGCGAGGGGACGGCGTGCTCACGGCACCTTCACCCCTCCGGCGCTCCGGACCTGGACCGTCCGCTCGTCACCGACGGCATTGGCCACCGTGAGGGTGAGCGGGTAGGACGCTCCCGTATTCACGGAGGCGCCCCGTGAATCAAAGATCACGTCACTGACGTCCGTCCCGCCGGTATCCTTCAGGGACTTCACCCGCACGCCCCCGTACTCCCGCCCGAGGTCAACCCATTCCATCAAGACATTCGCGTTGCTGCCAGGGCTGTCGCCGATGGCCGGCCAGGTGGAACTGGCCTCTCGCTCGATCCGGTATTCCTTGCACGGCGTGGGACCGCTCGAGCAATTTCGGAGGAGCACCCGATGCCGGGCGCCCGAGGTCATGGCCAGGGATTGGACGCGTCGGAACTCCCCCGCCATCTGACCGGCCCCGGTCCGGGTGCGGTACCGCTGGATCGCCCCCAGGAGGCCCGGAACTCCCACCGTCGCAATGGTGGCGACTACCACGACGACGAGGATGATCTCCAGCGCGGTGAACCCCCGCCTCCCCGGCCCTCGCCTCGCGAGGACAGTGGCCTGACAGCTAAATACTGCGTGTCGCAAGTACAGTGACACTCATTTCCTCTCCCTCTCCCTGGATGGGAGAGGGCGGGGGTGAGGGTGCGATGAAGGTTGCCGCACCCAAAGGGTACCCGAAGCCCCCCTCGGGCCCTCTCCCACGGTGGGGAGAGGGAACGAAAGGATGCGCGGGCACAATACGTCACCGTAATTCAGACCTAGAGCACCAAGCCGCGTCGTAGCCCCCGGGACTGCCTGGCCGAACCGTGTGAGAGTGGGCATCCATCAACGGTTGATCCCAGGAGAGCTTCGGGGATCAGCTCCCCGGGATCACCTCGCGCCAGGTCCCGAGCTTCACGAGATATTTCCCGTTGGTGCAGACTGACTGATTCTTCATGGCCAAGTCGGAGTGGATCGCCGCGTTATTCCCCATCTTGATCGTCCGGGCGATCATGGAACCATAGATCTTCGCATCGTTTCCGAGTTTGACGTTCGTGTTCTTGCCGTAGAAACTGCCGTAGAAGGTGAAGGTGTTTCCGAGGTCGATTGTCGGCTCCGTGAACGACTCGGAGGAGGTGTCGGGTCCGTCGCTCTTGGCGATGATCTGGAGGTTCGTCCCTGGGTTCGCCCCGAAGGTCACGCTGTTCCCCAGGTCCACCTCGCCGGTCACATAAATGGTGACCGTCCCCCCGCTGGTTGTGAGGGTGGAGTTGTTTCCGAATTTGATCTTCGTGTAGTAGTAGGTCCCCGCGGGCAGGTTGTAGGTGGTGTTGTTACCCACATTCAACTCGCTCGTCGGGGTCGTGCTGGGCGTGATGGAGGGGAATGACTGGCTCGCTGCGCTCGTCGTCTGGCTGCCGCTGATGGTGGCCGATGAGTCCTTATGGATGGCGTCGCCTGCCGTCACGCTGCCGGAGATCGCCGTGTTCCTGTCCAGGGTGATGTCGCCGTTGGCCCCGATATTCCCCACGCTTCCCTTGTTGGTCGTTGCGTTGTAGGCTCCAAGCGTCGAGTCGAAACTGTCCGAGGTGCTGTTTTCTTTGAGCCAGAGCTCCTTCTCCTGGCGGTCGCCCGTCTCCACCCCGTTGGGGACGGTCGCAAACGCCCCCCAGCGGAACGGGTAGGAAATCTGATCCAGGGTGGCCCGGACTTCCACCTGGGCCTGCCCCCCGGCCACCGGCACCGAGCCGGTGACCACCACGTCGCGGGCGCTGGTCAAGGTGCAGCCGGCC
>JACPAT010000307.1 GCA_016180655.1 Candidatus Methylomirabilota bacterium
CACGATCTGGTGGCCGGTGCTGGCTTCCGTGAGGTGTCCGTCACGCCAGTGACGCAGCAGATCGCGTTCGCGACTTTCGAGGAATACTGGGAGCCGATCGCCGCAGGCGGCTCAACGACCGCAGCCCTCTACAGGGATCTTCCTGAGGCCGCGCGGACGTCCGTGAGAACGGAGGTGCGGACGCGAATGCAATCACACTTTCTCGGCGAGCGTCTTGTTTTCGAGACCGAGGTGTTGCTGGCCGCTGGGAGGAAGTAGGGGAACGTATGACCTCGTTGCATCCTCGCCTGGTGAGCTGCCCAACAACAGGCTCGAGCGGGCCGGCTTCGCCGGCCCCTCAGCCTGACCATTAGACGACGGAGCCCCTCTGAGGAGAATGTGCTTGATGTGTAGTGTCACCTGTAGTATCATCCCTCTGTGACCCGGGCCACAAAGACTCTCGAACAAATGAAGGCCAATCCACGCGATTGGCGCATCGAGAGTCTCAAGATGGTCGCCGATGCGCTCGGGCTCGTTTATCGGCAGCCAGGCGGGAGCCATGTGATCTTTCGCCACCCGAGCGGGGCGAAGCTCAGCGTGCCTGCCCGGCGACCAATCAAGCCCGTCTACGTTAGGAAGTTTGTGCGTCTCGTCGAAGAAGGTGTTGCCGAATGAAGAAGCCTGCCAACGAGTATCCGTTTGAAATTCGCCCGCTCTCCAAGGACGAGGGAGGCGGATACGCCATTACCTTTCCCGACCTTCCGGGCTGCCGGTCCGATGGCGCCACGCCGGAACAAGCCATTGAGAATGGACGCGATGCGCTGGCCTCCTGGCTGGAAGTTGCGCGTGAATTCGGCGATCCGATTCCCAAACCGTTCTCCGCGGTGAGCGGGCGCTTCGTTCAGCGCGTACCGCGCTCGCTGCACGCCCGACTGATTGCGCAAGCCCAAGCCGAAGGCGTTTCGCTGAACTCGCTCGTGCTTTCCCTCGTCTCCCAAGGGCTTGGTCGCCGCCAAGCCGCACCCCGTCGTCTAACCACGCGCTCAACGCGGACGCGCGCAAGAGCGTTGCGCACCGGCTAGCGCGGAGAGGGGGACCCGGCCGTTTTAGTGACTTTTCGGTTTCCAAAGCGAAGCACCCCCGAGGCTCCTTGTTATGCTTCCGCCCGTCAGGATAAGGTACCGGACATCGATTTGCGGTTCCCTCAACCCCCACAGGAGGTGTGAAGACCAATGAAGAAGCTGTCCTCCATCCTGGTCGCCGGTCTCGTGGCCCTGGCCTTTGCCGGGGACGCACTGGCCCAGACCCAGACTTCGCCACCTGTGCTGTCTCCAGCCCCCGGCGTGTCGGCCGAAAAGCCCGCCGCCAAGCCCGGCAAGCGGAAGGCGAAGCGCGTGCGGAAGCATCGAAAGACCGCGCGGGCCCCCAAGGCGAAAACGACAAAAACCCAGTAAGGTCGTCGCTCATCTTCGGATGCCCAAGCGCCCCGCAATGTCGCGGGGCGTCTTGTTTTTTCCGCTCGGCTCACGGCTCTCGGCTCTCAGCCCATCGCGCTCTGTGCCCGGACGGCTGATTCCTTGACCCGTCCTATCTCCCTTGATATGGTGCCGAAATACATCACTCACCGGAGAGGCGTGTGACTCGAGGTCCGCTGTGGATTCTTGCCCTGTGCCTGATGATTTCGCCGCTGCTTGCCCCCGCGGGGATTCCGGCGAGCCAGGCTGTGTCGGGCGGGTCACGGCCGGAATTGATCGTCGCGGCGGCGGCGGACCTGGTGTTCGCCCTTCGCGAGATCGCACCCGTTTTCGAACGGGGGCATCCAGCCAAGATCACGCTGACCTTTGGATCCACCGGCCAGTTGGCTCAGCAGATCCAGCACGGAGCCCCCGTGGATGTATTCTTCGCGGCCAACATCACCTTCGTAGAAGACCTCCGCGCGAAGGGCGCGCTCCTGGCGGACAGCGTGGAAACCTACGCCCAGGGCCAGATCGTGCTCGCCACACACCGGGACCGGCCGCCCCTCGCCACCCTCAGGGATCTGACCCGGCATGACGTGCGACGGATCGCCATCGCCAACCCGGCGCACGCCCCTTATGGCATGGCGGCTCGTGAGGCCCTGGTATCGGCCGGCGTGTGGACCCAGGTTCAACCAAAGCTGGTGTACGGCGAGAACGTCCGCCAGGCCCTCCAGTTCCTCGAGACCGGGAACGTGGACGCGGCGATCGTCGCGCTTTCGGTGGCGCAGGTCCCCGACATCCGGTATACCCCGGTGGATCCGAATCTCCACCGGCCGATCATCCAGGCCGCGGCCGTGACGACACGCTCCCGCCAACCGGATCTGGCGCGGGCCCTCATCCACTTTGTGATCGGTCCGCAGGGCCGGCCCGTCATGAAACGGTTCGGATTCCTCCGGCCCGGGGAGTCTTGAGGCATCTGTGGAACTCTTCCCGATCCTGCTCTCGCTCCGGGTCGCCACACTGAGTACCATCCTGGCGGGCCTCTTCGGCGTCGGCCTGGCATGGGTGCTGACCCGCAGGCGTTTCCCCGGCCGCACCCTGCTCGAATCCGTCGTCGTCCTCCCGCTGGTCCTGCCCCCTACCGTGGTGGGCTTCTACCTGCTGCTGCTCTTGGGCCGATCCGGGCCCCTGGGCGCAAGCCTGGAGGCCGCCGGCCTGGAGATCGTCTTCACCTGGCGGGCCGCGGTGATCGCCGCCACCGTGGCCTCGCTCCCCCTGGTGGTCAAGGCCGTCCAGGCCGCCTTCGAGTCCGTTGACCCGAGGATCGAGGCGGCCGCCCGGACGTTGCGACCGGCGGCCAGCGTCTTCCTCACCGTCACGCTTCCCCTGGCCTGGCGCGGGATCCTGGCCGGCCTCATCCTGGCCTTCGCCCGTGGCATGGGCGAGTTCGGCATCACCCTCATGCTGGCCGGGAGCATCCCCGGCCGCACCCAGACGTTGCCTCTGGCCATCTACGACGCGGTGCAGGCCAACGACCTGGCGCAGGCCAACGCGCTGGCCCTCACCACCATCGGCATCGTCACCGTCCTCCTGTTCATCCTGAGCCGGCTGCCCCGGGTGCGCTTCTGATGCTCGAATTCGCCTTCGAGTACCGCCTGGACGGTTTCCTCCTAGCGCCGGCCCTCACGGCGGATCGCGGGGTCACGGCGCTCTACGGCCCGTCGGGAGCGGGCAAGAGCCTCACTCTCCTCTGTCTGGTGGGTCTTCGCCGTCCCGAGGGAGGCTGGATCCGGCTGAACGGGCGCACGCTGTTCGACGCGGCGGCCGGCCTCCACGTCCCCCCGCACCTCCGGCGGGTGGGCCTGGTCTTCCAGGAGTACGCCCTGTTTCCCCACCTCACCGTGGCGGGAAATCTGGCCTACGGCCTGCGGGGCCTCTCCCGGGACGCCGTGCGGGAGCGCGTGGAGGCGATGCTGCGCCTCCTGCGGTTGGAACCGTTCGGCAATCGCTACCCGGGCGAGTTGTCCGGCGGGCAACGGCAACGCGTGGCCCTGGGCCGGGGCCTCATCATCCAGCCGGAACTCCTCCTGCTGGATGAGCCCTTCTCCGCCCTGGACCAGATGGAGCGGGAGCGCCTGCGCGCCGAGGTGCTGGAGCTGCTCCAGGGCTTCGGCGGGACGACCGTGCTCGTCACCCACAACCTCCAGGAGGCCTACCTGATGGCCCGGCAGGTCGCGGTGATTGACGGCGGGCGGATCCTCCAGTCGGGGCCGCGCGACGAGGTCCTCCAGCACCCGCGGGACCGGCGGGTGGCGGAACACGTGGGCGCCTCGAACATTTTCCAGGGCACCGTGGTTGCCGATGAGGACACCGCATCGGACGTGATCGCCTGGTACGGGCAGCGCCTCGCCGTCTCGGGACCCCTGCCCGCGCCAGGGACAGCAGTCGAGTTCTGCCTCCGCCCGGAGGACATCCGGCTGGTCTGGCCCGAGAAGGCGGGCGAGCGGCCGAATGTCCTGCGCGGGCGGCTGACCGCCGAGGTGGAGCGGGGGGTGGACTACCTCCTGAGGTTCCGTTCGGAAGGAACAGCCGCCGTGGCCGGCGACATCGAGATCCACTGCTCGGAGCACCTGCACTATCTGATGGAACTGGCCCCGGGCAAGGCGGTGTGGATTGCCCTGCCGCCGGACAAGCTGCACGTGCTGACGCCGGTCCCCGATGACGGAGCTGTCGGCTGAACCCGGTGGTGTCCTGCGACAGATTGGTCTGAGATGGATCGTGGGTGATGCGCGAGAGTGTTGAACCAAACGGAGCGAGCAACTTGACGGGAGGCGAACCTTCCCCAGCTACACGTATTCGTCGAGAACGAGAACGACGAGGCCTTCTTCCGTCCTTCGGCGAAGGGTTGGACCAAGAGTTCTGTCGCCGAAATTGTTGACAGGATCGCGGCCGGAGGACCTTGCGCAATTGCCGCAAATGCCGCCTCAGTCAACTCGGAGTATGGTTCCACGTCCTCAAGATGGTAGATCAGCGTCGAGGTGTCCAGTCCCACCTTCCGAAATCTCTTCAGCTCTGATAGAAACTTCGCCTTCTTTACCGCCACGACCGGCGTTCCCTCTGGAGATAGCGATCCACCGCCTTCCGGCTCCTGCCCCACGTTCCCCTCAGCAGGCCGCGGGTGGCCCGGGCATACTCCTGAGGGCGCGTCAGTACCACCCTCCGCCCCTCCAGGGTGACGAGGAGTTCATCGCCCTCCTTCATTCCCAGAGCGTCGCGCATATTCTTCGGAATCACAAACTGCCCCTTCTTGCTGATCCTTACTGACACCGTGCTGGTCATACCTATTCCTCCTTGGCTTGACTCTACCAAATTTGTTGGATCTTGGCAAGTCTGGATAGAAATGTCCACTCCGCTGCTACCTCTGCAACAACGGTGGCAACCAAACCGAGCGCCCGCCGGTCCTTTTATCGCCCAAACGACCTTGACAGGAGGAACCGATCACGTGTAGCGTCTCCCTAACCACCGAGGCTTTGATGGAAAGTCCACCGAGGGCCGGCAGCCATCCGCAGCCCGGCCGATCGACTCCTCGGTCCTGAGAACAGCGCACAACCCGTGCCGAGCCGCCGGCTAGCGTCTCTTGCTGCTCCCCCCAGGCCGACCCCTGCCAACACTAGCAGCCCCTCATCGAACCGGACGGCCAGCTTCCTTTCATCCGCCGCACCAATGCTTTTCACCGCAACCTGGAGACCCACACCCGCCAGCGCACCGCCATGCGGCCCCGCTCGGTCATGGGACAGAGTTGCCTGTCACTGTGTGCGATGCAACATCGAGAGCGGACCAGAATGGTGATGTTGCGAAGGCGGAATCCCGCGAATTCGCACGATCCCTGGGGGGTTGCAACGATCCCAAGATGAGCGTCCCGCAATAGGCACGGGCCTTGCTGCAATGGTGATGCAACACTCCCCGGTGAGTCAGCCGGGGACCATTCAGCGAGGCCGCCGATGCCCATTCAGACCGAACCCCTCAGCGTCCTGGACATCCTCCGCAGCATCCCCGATTCGGTCCTGACCATTGACCGGGACAGGCGGATCGTCGCCCTCAACGGGCCGGCCGAGGCCCTCACCGGGACGGCTGAGATCGCCGCCGGCGGCCGCGCCTGTGGCGCGATTCTGAGGAGCGAGATCTGCGACACCGACCGCTGTCCCTTCGACCGCGCCTTCATCGGCGGGGAGACCGTCACGAACTTCAACGTCCTCATGGGGGACGCGGCGGACGAAAAGACCCCCATCTGCATCAACACCTCCCCTCTCAAGAACGGCAAGGGCGAGGTGGTGGGCGTGGTGGAGACGATCCGCGTCGTCAGCCACATCAACCGGCTGATCGAGGAGCTGCGCGAGCAGCGGAACAAGGTGCAGGCGGTCCTGGATTCCATTGCCGAGGGGGTGTTCACCCTGGACCGCGACGGGCGCATCACCAGCGTCAACCGGACGGCCGAGCGCATCCTGGGATATCCCGCCGGCGAGGTCCTGGGGCGTCCCTGCCAGGACGTGTACCCGCCGGAGATCTGCGGACCCGGGTCTTCGCTGCACGAGACGCTGCAAGGGGGCCGGCAGGTTCGAAACCGCGAGGTGACGGTCGCTGATCGCCACGGCACGGCCGTTCCGTTGAGCCTTTCCACCGGGCCGTTCCAGGACGAGGCCGGGACGACGCTGGGGGCGGTCTGCACGATCCGGGACCTGCGCGAGATCGAGCGCATCGCCGAGGAGCGCCGCAGCCGCGCCCCCTTCGTCGGGATCGTGGGCAAGCATCCCAGGATCCGCGAGGTCTTCGATCTCGTGGAGATGATCAAGGACAGCGACTCGACCGTGCTGCTCCAGGGGGAGAGCGGGACCGGCAAGGGGCTCTTCGCCCAGGCCCTGCACAGCCTCAGCCCGCGCCGCCGGCATCCCTTCGTCAAGGTGAGCTGCGCGGCGCTGCCCGAGACGCTCCTGGAGAGCGAGCTGTTCGGCCACGAGAAGGGGGCCTTCACCGGCGCCATCAAGGATCGGAAGGGCCGCTTCGAGCTGGCGGATAAAGGGACGATCTTCCTGGACGAGATCGGCGACCTGAGCCCCAGCGTGCAGGTCAAGCTGCTCCGGGTCCTGCAGGAGCAAGAGTTCGAACGGCTGGGCGGCACCCAGACCATCAAGGTGGACGTGCGGGTGATCGCGGCGACGCACCGGGACCTCCGGCAGTGGATGCGGGAAGGGAAGTTCCGCGAGGACCTCTTCTATCGTTTGAACGTCATCCCCGTCCGCCTCCCTCCCCTGCGCGAGCGCAAGGCGGACATCCCCCTGCTGGTGGAGTTCCTCCTGGATCGCTTCGCCGCCAAGGGGAAGGGGAAGGCAACCTCGGTCTCGCCGCGGACCATGGCCATCCTGATGGATCATCAGTGGCCGGGGAACATTCGGGAGCTGGAGAACGCTCTGGAGCACGCCATGGTCTGCTCCCGCGGGAGTGTCATCGAGCCCGAGGCGCTCCCGCGTTCGCTCCTGACGGGTCCGGCGGTCCTGACCCCGCACGCCGCAACCAGCGAGCGCCCGCCAGGACGATCCAGCGCCGGACCCGCGTCCGAGAGGGAGCGGATCCTCCGCGCCCTGGAATCCAGCCACTGGAACCGGGGCCTGGCCGCGGCGCACCTGGGCATGGATCGCACCACCCTCTGGCGCAAGATGCAGAGGCTGGGGATCGCCCCGCCAGTCCACTGATCCCAAGAATTTCACCGCCAAGACCGCAAAGATCGCAAAGAGTCGCCAATCCCGCCCAGGCGGGATCAGAGGAACTGCCGGACCGAAATCTCCCGAACTGCATCTCCGGGTTTTCCCGCGTCAACGCATTGATCATGGGGGTTTCTTTGCGAACTTCGCGCGCTTTGCGGTCAAACTGCACTGTTCGGGCTTATCCGACTCCCGCGTGACCGGCCGCGCAACCATCCCTGTTGCTGTGCAACCAGTGCTGCCTCCCCGCTTTCACACCCTGCCCCTCGCAACTCCTGGATTCCCGCCGCCTCTCCAGGATGCGCGGATTTGACGATCGCCTGGCACGCGCCTTGCCCCTCTCGGGCCTGAACAAGGGCAGAGAGACGCTGACGATGATTTCCGCCTGTGCCATCCCGCAACTGAACGAAGCCACGTTCGCC
>JACPAT010000308.1 GCA_016180655.1 Candidatus Methylomirabilota bacterium
CATTCATCGGGATCTCCTCCACTTCCGGCGCCACGTACGGAGCCGCGCGATCGCCGGCCGTATCAACGGGTGGTTGGACCCCACAAGGGCCACGCCCGCGATCAGCAGCGGGATGCCGGGGATGACCGGCACCAGCAGGCCGATCAGGCCCACCCCGATGAGGATCAGGCCGATGACTGTGCGTATCGTTCGCCACATGGGTTCAGCCTCAAATCCAGGGTCCCTGGCCCCCAGGCCCCAGCCCGGTGGGCGCGCAGGTCGTCCCCTCGTGCCCTCCGTGCTTTCTTCTAGGCGAAGATCCGTCTCAGGCCGCCAAGGAATCCCTTCTCCTCAGCGATGACTTGGTCCAATTCACCGCAATCCAACCAGACGCCCTGGCACCGGGAGCACTTGTCCAGCTCCACCCCGCGGTAGGGGACCGGTACCAGGGGCGCGCCGCACTTGGGGCAGCGGTCCTTTGCCATGGCCAGGACGCGCAGCCGCTCTTCTTCGGCGGCCTGGCTCTCCTGTTCGGCCAGGGCCTTCTTCCGACGCTCGAACTCCAGTCGGGCGAAGTACTCCTCCTCTTGTTCGGTCGGCTTTACAGGCATCGCGGTTCCTCCTCTCATTGTCGATCTTCCCTTGATCCAGGGCATAAAAAAAGGCCTCTTGCGCCTGTCCGGCACAAGAGGTCTCGATCCGTGCAGCCCTTTGGGCCTCGCTGGTGGACCGGATCCCGCCACTGGCGGAATCGTCCTGACGGCATCACCAGACCACCGGGTGATCTACTCCCCTCCTGGCGACGCAAGATAGGAAAACATGAAAGCGGTGTCAAGCGAAATGCGACTCGTCGAAAATTCCTTTCTGTGAGAGCATGGAAAGCGACGTGCGGCGCGATCCACCTCGTGCGACTGGAGGGTGAAGATCTGCGGTCTTTCCCCCGAGCCACATCCAGGAGTCCAATGCCGGCACGTCCCTTCGCGGGCTTCAAACCCTCCGGAGGCGGGAAGGGCATCGGACCGACCCGTGGAGCTCCACACACGCATGGCGCCGGCTGGGGGCGATTCGGCGGCGTCGGGGCCGGCCGTCACACCGGAAACGTCGCGCGCTCGAGCTTCTTGCGTGTCTCGTCGAGGTTCCGCTTGGCGGTCTCCAGCTCGCGGCCCAACTCCTCCACCCGCCACCGGAGCGCGCGCCCCTCCTCCGCCCTGCCATACACCACGTACAACAATACACTCAGGACGATCAGCCAGATCACCATGACCACCGTCATTGCGCTTCCTCCTTCCACCTTTCTTCCCTGCCGCCCTCCAGGCGCTCCCAACCGTGCGCCCCGGACGTCGCGTGCCCCGTGAGAACGCGACTGTTCGGCCCAGCCCCAAGGCTCGGGCGACCAGCACCGAGCAGGGGGCGCACTTGATGACTTTTTGCGCCACGCTCCCCAGACGGAGGCGACCAGACTCCCCTGTGCTCACTCCAGCCGGACGGCCGCCCGCACCACCTCATCCCTGGTCCGCCAGGGGATGTAGGCGACGGCGACCCGGATTCCTGCGAGCCCCTTTTCCCTCACCAGCTCCTCGGGCAGAGCCACATCCAGCTCCCGCTCCAGGGTCTTCTCTGGCTCCACCTTGTCCCCGCCGCCCGTCGCCCAGGGGGTGACCCGGACCGTGGCATCCCCGACCGCTTTGCCGGCCCGATCGAGGTACTCCAGCCGGATCGTTTCGATGTGGACCGCCTCGCGCGCCGAGCGGTTGGTGATCCGCATCATCCCGCGCAGATGGGGCGGGACGACCACCTTCCCCGTCCCCTTTTCTACTGTCTGCACAATCCGCAGGTCGGCCACCGCGATTGCCAGAGTCGGCCCTTGCCTCTCAATCATTGGCGGCTTCAGCGCGAGGGTTACCTCCTCCCGGGCAGGCTCCTCGACCTTTGTCTGTTGTGGGCAGCCGGTCATGACGAGCGCCGTGCCCAGGATCAGCGCCCCAAGGATCTTGTTCATGCTCATCAGCACCTCCCGTCGCAGCCCGTCACCCGGCCCGCCGCCGCCTGCTGGACCATTCCCTTCCGGCAGGGCGCCGGAGCCAAGCCGCAGGTGATAGACGCACTCTGATCGCTCGAGGTCAAGCACCAGCCGCCGCTCCCTGAGCGTGCTCCCGCATGCCTCCTGCACGACCGCAGCGAGCATCGGCGAAAACTTCTCCAGCAGGCGTTCGTAGTGGGCCTGAAGCATCGCCCGATCATCTTGGCGGCCCGCTATTGCCTCCTCGGCTTTGGTCAGGAATCCGCGCACCCGAACGAGGACGAGGTCCTCGTGCCAGACCACCTCTACGGCCTGGGGCTCGAGGCCGAGCTTCGACCGGAAGAAGTCCGCGGCAATCTGCCGTAGCCGCCGCTCCAGGCCCTTCACCTCGGCCATCATGTCGTCCCCTCTCTCGCAACGGCTCAGCCCACCGACCCGGCCAACCCCCACATTGTGCATTCCATGAGCTCGATCCCTAGCCCGCAACCTCTACAGGAGGCGGCTTACCCCCAATGCCACCACCCAGGCGATCAGTCCGCAGACCGGAAAGGTGAGGATCCACGCCAGCACGATCTGCCCACCCACCCCCCACCGCACGGCCGAGAGGCGGCGCGTGGCCCCGACGCCGATGATGGCCGTGTTGATGGTGTGCGTGGTGCTGAGCGGGATGCCCAGCCGGGAGGCCAGCTCGATGGCCATGGCCGCCGACGTCTCGGCGGCGAAGCCATGAACGGGCTCCAACTTCGTCAGGCGAAGTCCCATGGTCTTGACGATCCGCCACCCGCCGACCATCGTCCCGAATCCCATCACCCCCGCGCAGAGGAGGATGACCCACAGGGGCACCCGAAACTCGGGGAGAAGCCCCCCCAGGAGCAGGGTCAGGGTGAAGACCCCGATGAACTTCTGGCCGTCGTTGCTCCCGTGGCTGAAGGCCATGAAAGCCGCCGAGAGGACCTGGAGGCGACCAAAGATCTTCCGGACCCGTCCGGGCGTGGCCCGTTGCAGCGTCCGGTACAGGGCCGTCATGAGCGTCAGGCCGCCGAGGAAACCCAGAAACGTGGAGAAGAGGAGCCCGATGAGGACCAACCGCCACCCGTCCCACAGGAGGACCCCGGGGCCGCCGGCAGCCAGGCCAGCCCCGGTGAGGCCGGCGATCAGGGCATGGCTCTCGCTGGTCGGCAGGCCGTAGTACCAGGCCAGCGTGCTCCAGAGGATGATGCCGAGCATCGCCGCCGCCACCGTCCAGATGGTGATGGCCTCGATCCGGACGATGCCTTTCCCGATGGTGGCGGCCACGGCCGTGCCTGAGAGGGCTCCCAGGATGTTGAAGATGGTCGCCATCAGGAGCGCCTGGTAGGGGGCCAAGACGCGGGTCGAGACCACGGTGGCGATGGCGTTGGGCGCGTCGGTCCACCCGTTGACGAACTCCGCCGCCAGCACGAGAAGCAGGACGAAGATGACCGGAAGCCCCACGTCACCCACCTGAGGATGCCTTCTTTTTGGGGCCCCACTGCCTCAGCCGGTCCGTCAGGCGTCGGACTGTCGGATGATCAGGACCTGCCAGGGCCACCCCCGCGATGAACA
>JACPAT010000309.1 GCA_016180655.1 Candidatus Methylomirabilota bacterium
AAGTAGGCAGACACACATGCGCACGGGAAGGGGAGGGGCCTGAGAGGGCCCTTCCCCTTTCTTATTCGATCCTATGGATTACCCGCTGCTGATCGCCATCTTTCCCCAGGTATTGCTGGACGGCCTCATCCTGGGCTTCATGTACGCGCTCATCGCCCTGGGCTACACCATGGTCTACGGGGTGCTGGAGTTCATCAACTTCGCCCACAGCGAGATCTTCGTACTGGGGGCGTTCGTAGGCGTGGAGATCCTCCTGACCCTCAAGTCGGTCGGGATATTGGACTCCCTCTCCCCGTTCCTGGTGCTGGTGCTGCTCCTCCTGGCGGGGATGGCCGCCAGCGGGATTCTGGCCGTCATCGTCGAGCGACTTGCCTACCGGCCGCTGCGCGGCGCCCCCCGCCTGATCCCCCTGATCTCCGCCATCGGGGTCTCCTTCTTCCTTCAGGACGCCATCCGCCTCTTCGAGAGCATCTGGCGCAACGCATTCAACCTGGTCTATCCCACCATGGACCAGCTCAATTACCGGTTCCAGCTCACCGAGACGATTGACGTGTCGGTGAAGTCGCTGGTGGTCATCGTGGCCGCGCTCCTGATGCTCTGGGCGCTCCACCTGATCGTGAACCGGACCAAGGTGGGGAAGGCCATCCGGGCCGTGGCGGAGGATCAGGCCACCGCCAGCCTGATGGGGATCAACGTCAACCGGATGATCTCCCTCACCTTCCTGATCGGCGGGGCGATGGGCGGCGCGGCCGGCGTCCTCTTCGGGGTCCAGTACAGCCTCATCAACCCTTACACCGGATTCATCCCGGGTATTAAGGCCTTCACCGCCGCCGTGCTGGGCGGGATCGGAAACATCCCCGGCGCCATGATGGGCGGGCTGGTGCTGGGACTACTGGAAGCCTTTTCGGCCTCGTACCTGTCCCTGCTCACCGGGGGGGCCTTCGGGGCGGAGTACAAGGACATCTTCGCTTTCTCCATCCTGATCCTGATCCTGATCTTCCGTCCAAAGGGCTTGTTGGGGGAAGTCGTGAGGGAGCGGACCTAGGTGGCCTGGCTCACCGCGGTGCTCAACCGACCCTGGCCGGCAACGGCTCTCGTTGTTGCCGTCATTGGCCTGTCGTCCTTCGCCGTGGTCCACTACCCTCGCTCGATCATCGCCTTTTTGCTCTTTCAGGCTTCCATCCTCCTTCTCTACCTGGCCAGGATCGGTCCCCGGCTGAAAGGCGGCCTCGGCGTCTTGACCCTGGGGGTCCTGATGCCGATTCTCGGGACTATCAACGGCTACTACATGGAGGTCGTCACCCAGGTCGGGATCTTCGTCGCCCTGGCTCTGGGTCTCAACATCGTCGTCGGCCTGGCCGGGCTGCTGGATCTTGGCTATGTGGCCTTCTACGCTGTGGGTGCCTACACCTGGGCCATCTTCGGGTCGCCCCAGGCGGGGCAGTTCATCTCCGAGTGGCTGGCCCACTTCCCGCTTGGCGGATGGTGGTTCTTCGTTTTCCTGTTCCTGGCCGTGGCCACGGGCGCCACGACTGGAATCCTGCTGGGGCTCCCCGTCCTTCGGCTGCGGGGCGATTACCTGGCCATCGTCACCCTGGGCTTCGGCGAGGTGATCCGCGTCCTGGCCAACAACCTGGACAAGCCCATCAACCTCACCAACGGTCCCAAGGGCATCACGCCCATCGTCCGGCCCCCGCTGTTCTTCCAGCCCGCTCTGGAGGCAGTCGGAATCCACGCTTCGCCCCCGGCCCTCTACCCGCTCTACTTTTACTTCCTGGTCCTGCTGATCGTTGGGGTCGTCATCCTGGTCAACCGGCGGCTCGAAGACTCCCACATCGGGCGGGCATGGGAGGCGATCCGCGAGGACGAGGTGGCGGCGCAGGCCATGGGTGTCCCCCTGGTCCGGATGAAGCTTCTGGCGTTCGCGTGCGGTGCCTCATTCGCCGGCGCCATGGGAGTGGTCTTCAGTGCCAAACAGGTGTTCATCAACCCCGAGTCCTTCACCTTCCTGGAGTCCATCGGGGTCCTGGCCATGGTGATCCTGGGCGGCATGGGATCCATCCCCGGTGCCATCCTGGGGGCCACCGTCGTGACGGTGCTGAACCTCCAGGTGCTGAAGGGACTCTCCCTCTGGCTGAATGAGCTCCGGAACGCCGGCGTCACCATCCTCGGCTACAATCTGGCCAACCTCCCGACCCAGCTCGAGCCGGCCAAGTACGAGCGGATGATCTTCGGCCTCATCCTGGTCCTGATGATGATCTACCGCCCGCAGGGGATCCTGCCGGCCCGGCGCCGGACCCGCGAGCTCGGAGGCGGCTAGGTGTGTGCGCTCCTCGAGACCCGAGAGGTCACAAAGCGATTTGGTGGCCTGACGGCCCTGAGCCAGGTGGACTTCCTGGTGAAGGAAGGGCAGATCGCCTCCATCATCGGTCCCAACGGGGCGGGCAAGACAACCTTCTTCAACATCCTCACGGGCATCTACCCCCCTGACGGTGGCGAGGTGACTTTCAAGGAGCGCCCCATCCTGGGTCTCCGCCCGGATCAGATCACCGCCCTCGGCATCTGCCGCACCTTTCAGAATATCCGGCTCTTCGCCAACATGACCGTGGTGGAGAACGTCCTGGTGGGGATGCATAGCCGGATCTCCCTCTCCATGCCATCCGTGTTGACCCGGACCCCTCGGTTCCGGCAGGAGGAATCCCTGTTCTTGAGCCACGCCTCCAAGCTGCTGGACGTTGTGGAACTTACGGGCAAGGCGAATGAGCTGGCCAAGAACCTCCCCTATGGCGAGCAGCGACGCCTCGAGTTGGCGCGGGCCCTGGCCTCCACGCCGACGTTGCTCTTGCTGGATGAGCCTACCGCCGGGATGACCCAGGGGGAGGCCCGCAGCCTCATGGCGCTCCTCCGGCGGCTCATCCAGGAGTACGAGCTGACCATCCTGCTGATCGAGCACAACATGCGGGTCGTCATGGAGGTGTCCGACCGGGTGACGGTCCTCGATTACGGCGAGAAAATCGCCGAGGGCAATCCGGCCGACGTGCAGAAAGATCCCCGGGTCATCGAGGCCTATCTGGGGCGGAAACGCTGGGGCAAGGCGACGGACGGCGCGGATGCTTGAGATCGAGAACATCCACGTCTTCTACGGCGAGATCCATGCCCTGAAGGGGATCTCCCTCCAGGTGGGGAAGGGGGAGATCGTGGCTCTCCTGGGGAATAACGGGGCCGGGAAGACGACCACCCTCAAGACCATATCGGCCCTGCTGCGACCCCGAAGCGGCCGGGTCCTGCTGGAGGGGGAACCCGTCCATGGCCTGCCGCCCCACGAGATCGTCTCCCGCGGCGTCGCGCACGCGCCCGAGGGGCGGAAGATCTTCAACCGCCTCACGGTGACCGAAAACCTGGAGATGGGGGCCTATCTTCGATCCGACGGGACCATCTGGGAGGACGTAGAGCGGGTCTTCGCCCTCTTTCCCCGCCTGAAGGAGCGCCGGTCCCAGGTGGCCGGAACGCTCTCGGGGGGGGAGCAGCAGATGCTGGCCATCGGCCGCGCTCTCATGGCTCGCCCCCGCATCCTC
>JACPAT010000245.1 GCA_016180655.1 Candidatus Methylomirabilota bacterium
GGAACAGGGAATTGGCATCGGTGTACATGGCCGCCTTGCCCTGGGAGAAGATGGACGAGGCCTCGTACCAGTGGTTGTTCTCCGAGCCGGGGGGGCCATACAGGCGGAGGAGGCGGCCCCACAGATCAATAGCCTTGATCGCCTCTTCGGTGTTGATGGCCGGCTCGCGGCTGGGCGTCAGCCACGTGCCCCCCATGGCGTAGAGCATCCCGGCGAACATGGAGGTGGCGGCGGCCCGCTTGCCCCGGGCGACGATGCCGAAGCCGGGCTGGCCGTCATCCGTCATGGGCTTGCCGTTCAAGGCCTTGGCGGCCGCCTCCAGCTCGTCCAACGTGGTCGGGACCTTCACGTTGTACTTCTGGAAGACGTCCTTCCGGTACATGAGGGCCACGTTCTCCACCTGGATGGGCGGCCCCACCAGCTTCCCCTCGACCACCATGGCGTCCCGCGTCTTGTCCAGGAAGTCGTTCCAGTTGTAGTCCGGGGAGGTAAGGGAGGGGTCCTTCAGGAACGCATCCACGGGCTGCAGCCACCCCGCTCGCATATACTTCAGCCCTTCCTGGGCCGGCATGCTCATGAACACGTCAATGCTGCTGGCGCCGGAGGTGAGTTCGACCAGCGTCTTGGCGCGGAACTGGTCCTCGGGATAGACCTCGGCGATCAGCTTGATCCCGGTGAGGGCCTCGAAGTCCTTCAGGTGCGGCTCGATGCCCTGCTGCCAGGGGTGCTTGTTGAGCAAAACGCGGAGCTGCGTCCCCTTGAACTGCTGCCAGTTGAACTGGGCGGCCTGCGCCGTTGACGCGAGGGCCAGGCCCGCGATCAGGACTAGGGCCAACAACATTCGTGTGATCCTCATGGGACATCCTCCTCTCTCTCTGCTGGGAAACACCGGATAGATTTGAGCGGGCTGACCAGAGGTGGCAGCGCGGTTCCGGGCAGCCGTATAACTAGCACATCTCCCCGGGGGGATTCAAGGCGAAAGGCGGGAGCAACCCCTGTTGTCCGGACGATGGAGGGAAGACTCCTCGCGAGCGGCCTACGAGGGGCCGGGCAGTCCGGTTCGAGCCGGCGCCGGGGCCGGGTGGCTCCCGCGACCTTCGGTCGTGTCGAGGATCTCCGTCAGGCGGCGGGCTGCGGCGTCCGCGGCCGCCCGGACATCTTCGCCCCGGATGGCGGCTTCGATGGCCTGGCCCACCGCCTCGCGCGCCGCGGTCACGGCGACCAATGGCGGGGCCCAGTCCGGCGTGCCGATGTGCCCGGCCTCCTGGAAGGACCGCGTCAGGTCCGCGGGGATCTCGCCGCGGGCGGATCGGTCCCGCCAGGCCGACTGGCGTCCCACCAGGATGCCCGCCACGAGTGCCCGCCGGACCATCTCCGGGCTGCTGGCCCATTGCAGGAAGAGCCACGCTGCCTTCGGATTCGCGCTCCGCCTGGCGATGGCCAGGCCCCGCACGGCAATGGTGGTGCCGGATCCCCCGGGGCCGGAGGGGAAGACGGCGTATCCAACCTTCCCCGCGACGCGGGACGTGGCAGTCTGCTCGAGGATAGGATAGATCGAGCTGCCCTCGATATACATGGCCGCCCCGCCCTCCAGGAAGAGCGCCGAGGCCTCCTGCCAGCCGAAGTCCGAGACGTTGGGCGGGGCATAGCTGCCGAGGAGGCGGCCCAGCCGCTCCAGCGCGGCGAGGCCCTGCGGCCCGTTGATGGTGGGGCGGCGGCCTGCATCCAGCCAGGTTCCTCCCACGGCGTGGAGGACGGCGGCGTAGAGCGAGGTGGCGGCCGTGCCGTTGCCCCGGCTGACCAGGCCGACGCCGGGCGTCCCGTTCTTGGCCATGGGCCTCTTGTGCAGGAGGCGCGCGGCCGCTTCCAGCTCGTCCAGCGTCCGCGGGACGGCGATCTGATACTGCGCGAACAGGTCCTTCCGGTAGAGGAGCGCCAGGTGTTCGGCCATCACCGGGGGACCCAGGATGGCGCCCTCGACCTCCATGGCCGCCCGCGTCCGCGGGAGGAAATCTTCCCAGTGGTAGTCCGGGGCGGTGAGGGTCCGGTCCCGCAGGTAGTCGTTCACCGGCTGGATGCCGCCGGCGCGGAGAAACCGCAACCCGTCAAGGCCCGGCACCGTCATGAACACGTCCACCCGTCCGGGCTGTGTGAGGTCGGTTTCGAGGATGTCCCAGAGCTTATCCTGAGGATACACCTCGGTGGCGAGCCTGATCCCCGTGAGCTGCTCGAACTCTGGGAGGTAGGGGGCGATGACCTGCTGCCAGTGGCTCTGGCTCACCAGAACGCGGAGCGTCGTTCCCTCGAACTGCCGCCAGTTGAAAGGCGGTGAGGCGCTGGTCCCGGACCGCGGCCCGAAACAGCCTGCCAGGAAAAACAGCCACACGGGAACAACCAGGGATCGCCAGCGTCGTGACATGTAGATCTCTCCCACCGGGGGAGGGAATAAAGGCCAGCGCGTCGGCTTATAGCATGCAGTGCCGGATCTCGCAAAGAAAAACCGGGTCATCCGGCCCAAAGGTCGCCGGCGGGACCGCAGGAGACCCTTGGACATCCGTCGGCCGACTCCCACGGAGGGGAACTCCCATGTCAAGGAGATGTTCCTGAGCTCCGAGGGCGGCGGCGGAGGGCGGCCAGGGGGTAGGAGGTGCCGCGCCACTCTACGCCCCCGCGGCGAAGGGTGAGAAAGGTCGAGCGGGCGATGGCGTAGATAAGGACGGCCACGGCCAGCGGGTGGAAGAGCGCCGGCCAGGCGGGCAGGCGGGCCTGGCGTGCGTGGGCCGCCTGGATCCCGATGGCGGCCAGGCCTGCCGCGGCCCAGAGACCCCGGGCCGGACCGAGGGCGGCGCCGAGAAAGGGGACGACTCCCAGCATCGCCAGCGCCAGGCAGGTCCCGACGGCGCGCACGAGCGAATACTCCACGCCGGCGAAGGCATTCTTCTCCAGGCCGGAGATCACGCCGGAGAGACCGACCTGCCACCTCACGGAGAGCAAGTCCTCGCCCCGCACGACGGCCTGGCGCAGGTCATGGCGCTTCACCAGGCGCCCGAGCTCGAGATCATCCACGACGGCATTCGCCAGGGCGCGGTGCGTCCCGATCGCTTCGTACGCCGAGCGCCGGATCAGATTGAAGGCCCCGATGCCGATGCTCGCGCGGGAGCGGGAATCGCTCACCCGCCAGGGCCGCTGGGCCAGGGAGAAGAGCAGGCTGAAGCAGCTCACCAGGACCTTCTCCCAGAAGCCCACGGTCTCGACCCGGGGAATCACGACCAGATGATCCACCCGGTTCGCCTCGGCCCAGGCGACGGCGGCCTCCAGGCATTGCGGGTGGAAGATGACATCGGCGTCGGTGAAGAGTAGCCATTCCCCCTGTGCCCTTCGACTGCCGAGATAGAGCGCGTGCGTCTTGCCGACCCAGCCCTCGGGCAGGCTGTCCAGGTGGATGACCGTGAGGCGCGCGTGGATTTGCTTCAACGAATCCAGGACGGCGCCGGTGTCGTCGGTGGAGCGATCGTTCAGGGCGATGACCTCCAGGTCAGGAAAGGTCTGGCCGACCAGGGACGCGATGGAACGTGGCAGCACCCGCGCCTCGTTCCGGGCGGGCACGATCACCGAGACCGCAGAACGCACTCCGGCCGGGGGCGCGATCGAGAGCCGCGCCAAGCGCCGGGTCCCCCGCAGGGTGATCCAGCCTGCGACGAGCCAGAAGATCAGGATTGCACTCGCGCCGAGCCTCATAAGGATCGGAAGCATACCACAGAATGACCAATGAGAAATGACCAATGACCCACAAGCAATGACCAATGACAAATGACCAATGACCAATGGGGAAATGGGCAGCGAGTTCTCGGTACGATACACGAATTGGTCATTGAGCCGCATCGGGGAATCTCCTTGCGCGCCCTCCGCCGGCGATGGTAGCATGCGCAAACGTTGAATACATGGCGCCTCGGCGCGTCCAAGGTTGCGGGGGATGGGAGGTCCTGGGGGGCCGCCTCGGGAGCCGGAAGACGATCGAGAGCTGGTGGACCGGTCGAGGCGGGGGGACCGGGAAGCCTTCGCCACCCTGGTCCGGCGCCACCAGGATCGGGCGTTCAACCTGGCGTATCAGATGGTCCGGAACCGCGAAGACGCCCTCGACATCTCGCAGGACGCCTTCGCCCGCGCCTACACCTCGCTCGCGGCGTTCAAGGGCGAGGCGAGCTTCTCCACCTGGCTGCACCGCATCGTGGTCAACCTGGCCATCGACAACCTCCGGCGGACGCGCCGGAGCGGCACCACCGCATACGATGACACCCGGGCCGCCCCGGAGGGCGGGGAGGCCGAGCCCGCCGCCCGTGAGGATCCCGCGACGGCTCTGGAGACCAAGCAGGTCCGGGCTCTGCTCGCCCGCGGGATCGCCCAACTCCCCCCGGCGCAGCGCGCGGTCCTGGTCCTCCGGGAGATCGAGGGATTACGCTACGAGGAGATCTCCCGGGTTGTCGGGTGTACCCTGGGGACCGTGATGTCCCGCCTCTTCTACGCCCGGCGGAAGCTGCAGCAGGTCCTGAGGGCACACCTCGGCGACCTCCGGTGATCGGATGACGATGATGCATTGGTTTCACAGGACCGTGGGCCGGGGCCAGCGCCTGGCGGCCTATGCCGCGGACGAATTGCCACCGGCGGACCGCGCGCGCGCGGAGGCGGACCTGCTCGCCTGTCCCGCCTGCCGGCGGGAAGTCGAGGCGTATCGCCTGGTGAGTGGCACGCTCCGCACCTCCGAACGCGCTGTCCTCGCCCCGGATCAGGCGGCAGCCTTCTGGTCCGGGGTGGAGCGGCGGATCCAACGTGGGGCGACGCCGACCCGGCCGGCACGCCCCGCTCTCCGCGAGCTGTTCTGGGATCATCCCCGGCTGAGCCTGGCCTCGGCGGTTGCCGCGGTGGTCCTCGTCCTGGGTCTCACGCTGGGGCAGATGGGGGTGTGGACCGTCCGCCCGCCAGCAGGGCCCAACGGGGTGGAGGTGGTTTCGGTCGAGGCCGGCGAGGATGCCTCGGTCATGGTTTTCCAGGCGCCGGGCAGCTCGCTGAAGGTCATCTGGGTGTTCGAGAAACCCTCCTCATAGAAGACGCGGGAGGTGACCGGGTGCGGCATCCGCTGCGGGGGACGTGGCTCTCACTGCTCTTCATTCCCCTGGTCGTCCTGGGTATCACCTCCTCCAGGGTCGCAGCCCAGGCGACGGTTTCCCTCCGAGTCCAGGTGATCTACGCGGCGAACGAGCCGGGCGGCGTGGACAGCCGGCTGGGAGGCCTGGCCGGCGATCTGCAGCGAACGTTCCGCTATTCGATGTACCAGCTTCTGGATGCCCCCCAGGGATCGGTGGCGTTGAACCAGGGCTGGCGGGCGGCCCTGCCGGGTGACCGCTGGCTGGATATCGTTCCCACGGCAATCCAGGCGGGCCAGTACAGCCTGACGGTCCGCGTCCTTTCTCCCGGCGGTCAGGCATTGGTGAACACCGCGGTCCGCCTGCGACGCGGCGCCAGCGTGCTGGTCGGGGGCCCGACCCACCAGAGGGGTGTTCTCATCATTGCCATATCCGTCCCGCAATAATGCGGGACTGCGGGGAATTACCGCCGGCTGACGCCAGGCCGCAGACCCCATCGCCTCCACCTGGATCCTTCCCGCTCGGCTTGAAGAAAATCGCTGCCGGGTCGTCGAAGGAGATGAACGCTTCAAGTATGCCATCAGCCTTCAGCACCGGGCTGACTGCTGACAGGCGATGGCTGATAGCTTTCCCGGAGGAGGGAAGGAGGTGATCCCGATGCGAAAAGTCCTGGCAATCACCCTCATCGGCAGCCTCTTCCTGGCCCTGCTGCCGACGATGGCCCTGGCCGGGGATTCCCATGCCGTCCGGAACCGATGGTTGGGGGCGGCCATCGGGGCAGGGTCGGTCGTCCTGGGCGGCATCCTCTTCAATGCCATTCGCGGGAACGGCCCGGCGGCCG
This sequence comes from Candidatus Methylomirabilota bacterium, assembly GCA_016180655.1. Taxonomy (GTDB): domain Bacteria; phylum Methylomirabilota; class Methylomirabilia; order Methylomirabilales; family 2-02-FULL-66-22; genus 2-02-FULL-66-22. The sequence continues at coordinate 5,983 of JACPAT010000245.1, forward strand.
CTGCGCCGGTCGCCTATCCGCCGCCGCCGGTGGTCGCTCCTCCGCCAGCCGTCTACTATCCGGCCCCGCCGGTGGTCTATGCCCCGCCGCCCGTGGTGGAATATCGGACGTGGGTTCCGAGCCACTACGAGGACCGCTGGGTTCCGGCAACCGAGCGGCAGCGCGTCTGGGTGGAGGGCCACCACGAGAACGGGTGGTGGGTCCCTGGCCACTGGGAAGAGCGGGTGCGGGGCGGCGGGTACTGGACAAGGATGTGGGTTGACGGGTACTGGCGGTAGCAGGCTGCTGAAAAACGCCCATCTGCTGCGTCAGGCCCTCGTCGTGGCACTGCGACGTACCCAACAATGAGAGCCCGACGCGCAAGAGGACCCCGAGGGCAAGAATCACCCCAGGTGTTCGCCCGAGCGCCCGGGGTTTCTTGTGTCCGATCCCGCCACGCCTTCCCTCCCTCGATGTGAGATCCCGGAAATTTGCTTGCGCCCCCTCTCGATTGCGGCTATACATAATCACTCGCATAGCGCTTGTTTCCGTGAGGTTGGGCGCACGCGGGGATTGCTTACCAGCAGCCGCAGGGACCCACATGGACAGCCTAGCCGCGATCGCCATTACCTCGTTTCTGGTCGGCCTCTCCGGGGCCATGATGCCCGGGCCGGTTCTGACGGTCACGATCGGCGAGACGGCGGCGCGCCTGCGCGGCGGTGTCCCGGGCGAAAACTTCCGGACACGCACCCGGGGCGCCCTGGCGGGGCCGCTCATCGTCCTGGGCCACGGAATCCTGGAGATCCTCCTGGTGATGGGCGTGGTCCTGGGCCTGGGGAAGCTCCTGATCGTGGGGCCGGTGATCGGGACGATCGCCCTCCTGGGTGGCGCGGTCCTGCTCTGGATGGCCTGGGGGATGCTCCGCAGCGTGCGAAGCCTGTCGCTCCAGGACACGACTGCAGGAGAAGACCGCCGGCACCCAGTCCTGGCCGGCATCCTGACGACGCTGTGCAATCCCTACTGGATCATCTGGTGGGCCACCATCGGCCTGAGCTACATCGCGCTCTCCTTGCGGCTGGGTCTCACCGGTCTCATCTCCTTCTACATCGGCCATATCCTCTCGGACCTCCTATGGTACGGCTCGGTGAGCCTGACCTTGGCGCTGGGCCGCCGATTGCTCACGGACCGGACGTATCGCGGGCTGGTGACCGCCTGCGCCGTCCTGCTGCTGGGATTCGGCCTGTACTTCGGCTACGCCGGTGTCCGCTATCTCCTGGCGTGATCCGGTGCGAGCGAACGGCGGGATCGACCGCCCAGCGGCGATCGGCGGCATCCTCTTCGACATGGACGGCGTGGTGGTCCAGCAAAGGCTGGATTTCCTGGCGATCAAGCAGGAGATCTTCGGGACCACCCATGGCTTCATCCTGGAGCGGATGGGGGCGCTGACCCCGCCCGAGCGGGCGCGGGCCGAGGCGATCCTGGAACGGCACGAGACCGTCGCGGCTGCGCAGGCGGAGCCCATGGACGGGATCCTCCCGTTCCTGTCGTGGGTGGAGGCGCGCGGCCTGCGGCGGGGCCTGGTGACCCGAAACAGCCGGAAGAGCGTGGAACTGGTGCTGGCCCGCCTCGGGCTCCGGTTCGACGCGATCGTCACCCGGGAGGACGCGCCGCCCAAACCATCACCGGAGCCGGTGTGGTTGGCCTGCCGGCAGATGGGGCTGCCGCCCTCGGCGGTGCTGTTCGTCGGCGATTTCGAGTTCGACATGCTCTCCGGGCGACGGGCGGGGGTGCGCACGGTCCTCCTGCGGAGCCCCGCCATGCAATTCTCCGAGCACGCGGACCTCAGCGTGGACTGCGTGGGTGAGTTGCGCGAGTTACTGGAGCGCGAGGACGGGGTGGTCCCACTGCATCAGGCGGAATGACCCGGAAACCAATCCGGACGGGGGGTGAAACATGGCGGAACGGGAGATGATCCGGCGGTCCGAGATCGCCGGGACGACCACCTGGCTGGAGCAACGCGCCGTCTCGGCGACCATCGGGGTCATGGCCTTCGTGGTCATGACCGCCCTGGGGGCACACGTCAAGATCCCCCTGCCGTTCACGCCGGTCCCGATCACGCTCCAGACGTTCTTCGTGCACCTGGCGGGCGCCACGCTGGGACCCGCCCTCGGTCCCTTGAGTCAGGCCGTCTATCTCGTGGCGGGCGCGGCCGGTCTCCCGGTCTTCGCCGGCGGCGGGAGCGGGCTGGCCTACCTGCTCCGGGGCGCCACGACCGGTTACCTGATCGGCTTCATGGCGGCCACGGCCCTGGTCGGGTGGCTGATCCGCCGGCGCGGGGATCCCGGGGTGCTGTGGATCCTCGGCAGCATGGCGGCCGGGAGCCTGGTGGTCTACGCCTGCGGCGTCTCCTGGCTGGCGTGGAGCCTCAACCTGTCCCCCGCCACCGCGCTGGCCAAGGGCATGCTGCCGTTCCTGGCGGGCGATGTGGTGAAGACCTGCGCGGCGGCCGGCCTCTTCCGAAGCTATCGGCGTCGCGCCCGGAACGTGTTCCCGTAGGAGGCGACAGGGGGGACACGGCAGCGCCCCTCTCCGTCAGACTTCCCCATGGCTCGAACGCGCGTGACCCGGCGGATTCCCGAGTGGGCGATCGGCTTGGCCATCACCCTCGTGGTCCTGGTCACGGCCTGGATCCGACCCGCCTTCCTCGAGGCCATCGAATATCAACTCTTCGACCTCCGCCTCAAGTGGTTCGGCTCGCGTGCGCCCGCCCAGAACATCGCCATCGTGGCCATTGACGAGGAATCCATCACCAAGCTGGGGCGCTGGCCCTGGCCGCGCTCCCGGGTGGCGGCCCTGGTGGATCACCTCGCGGCCAAGGGGGCCAGGGTCATCGGCCTGGGGCTGATCCTATCGGAGCCGGAAGAGCAGAGCGGTCTCACGGCCCTGCATACGGTGGAGGAGAAATTCCAGGCGCTGGGGAGCGTGAAGGGCGGGCCGGAGTTCCTGGAGTCGCTCCGGGACCTCCGGACGTCCCTGGACAATGACGCCAAGCTGGTGGGAGCGGTGCAGAAGGCCGGCACGGTCCTGCTGCCCGGGTTCGCCAGCCTGGAGGGCGCCGCGCGGGGCGGGCCGTCCGCGGGCAAGGTTGCGGGCGTGCCGGAGTTCGCGGCCCGGAGCGCCCTCACCAACCTGGCCATCGCCGCGGATCGGGCCCAGGCGGGGGCGCCGCGCGCCCTGGAGATGACCTGGCCGCTGCCGGCGCTCGGCGAGGCGGCGGTCGGGATCGGCCACATCAACCGCCTGCCGGATGCCGACGGCATCAGCCGGTGGGAGCCCCTCCTCGTGGAGTATCGGGACCAGTACTTCCCGCACTTCGCTTTGGCGGTGGCGGCCCAGGCCATGGAGGTGCCCCGGGAGCGAATCCGGGTCGCCTTCGGCGATGGGATCCTGCTGGGAACCACGTACATCCCCACCGACAGCCGGATGCGCCTCCTCCTCAACTACTACGGCGGGCCCAAGACGTTCCCCCACTATTCCGCCTTTGACGTCCTCAACGACAAGATCGCGGCGCCGGCGTTCCAGGGGAAGATCGTCCTGGTGGGCGCCACGGCCCCGGGAATCGGGGACGTGGAGCCGACGCCGCTGGCGCCGGTCTTCCCCGGGGTGGAGAAGCACGCCAACCTCATCGCCAACCTCCAGGAGGGGCGGTTCCTCACGCGCCCGGCCTGGGGGGACCTCACCGAGCTGGCCGCGGTCCTGGTCCTGGGGCTCCTCACCTCGCTCCTCCTGCCCCGGCTGGGCGCGGGGCTGGGCTCGGTCCTGGGCGCGGTACTCTTCGCCGGGGTGATCGCCGCCGGCCTGGCGGCCTTCGCCGCGCGCGGGATCTGGCTGGGCATCGCCACCCCGGCCCTCCTGGTGGCGCTGAACTACGTGGCCATCACCTCGCGCCGGTTCCTGGGGGTGGAGCGCGAGAAGGAGATCGTCGAGGAGGAGAGCGACGAGGCCAACAAGCTCCTGGGACTCACCTTCCAGGGGAAGGGAATGCTGGACCTGGCGTGGGAGAAATTCGCCCGCATCCCCGCGGACGAGGAGATGAAGGGGGTTCTGTACAACCTGGCCCTGGATTTCGAGCGGAAGCGGCAGCCGGCCAAGGCCCTCACGGTGTACGAGCGGATCGCCTCGGTGGACAAGGCCTTCCGGGACATCGCGGATCGCATGACCAAGGTGCAGGCGGCCGCCACGAGTCCCGCCGTCGGCGGGATGGGCGGGCCGCGGCGCGGCGAGTCCACCGCCATCCTGGAGGGGGTCGAGCGGCCGACGCTGGGCCGCTACGAGCTGGTGGAGGAACTGGGCCGGGGCGCCATGGGGATCGTCTACAAGGGGCTGGATCCCAAGATCAACCGGACGGTGGCCATCAAGACGGTCCACTTCGACGACGTGGAAGAGGCCATGCTCCCCGAGGTGAAGGAGCGCTTCTTCCGCGAGGCCCAGGCGGCCGGCGGCCTGAACCACCCCAACATCCTGACCATCTATGACAGCGGCGAAGAGATGGATGTGGCGTGGATCGCCATGGAGTTCCTCTCGGGGAAGGACCTGGAGCGCTTCTGCCAGAAGGGGAACCTGTTGCCCTGGTCCAAGGCGCTGGAGATCTGCGCCAAGGTGGCGGACGCCCTGAAGTACGCGCACACGCACGGCGTGGTCCACCGGGACATCAAGCCGGCCAACATCATGCTGCTGGAGAACGGCGAGGTCAAGGTGACCGACTTCGGCATCGCCCGGGTCGTCTCCTCGTCCCAGACCAAGACCGGCATGGTCATGGGGTCCCCCAGCTACATGTCACCGGAGCAGATCGCCGGCAAGAAGGTGGACGGGCGCTCCGACCTGTTCTCCCTGGGGGTGGTGCTGTACGAGCTGTTCGCGGGGGAGCGACCGTTCCAGGGCGACTCCCTCGCCACCATCATGTTCCAGATCACGGGGAGCCCGCCGCCGCCCCTGGCCAACTTCGCCCCCCGGATTCCCCCCATCTTCCAGAAGCTGGCGGAAAAGGCCCTGGCCAAGAACCCGGCCCAGCGCTTCCAGACGGGGGAAGAATTCGCGAAGACGCTGCGCGCCCTGAAGGATCGGCTGGACAAGGCCATGGCCCAGGCGGACCGTGAGCCGCGAGCCGAGAGCCGCGAGCCGAGAGCCGTGGATCGGGCACCCACGCCGGGCGCGGGTGCGACAGCGCGGGTGGCCGCGAGCCGGGCCCCTGGAGGCGAGTCCGGAGCAGGGCCGGGAACAGGTGGCGGGGCCACGCAGCAGATGACGGCCCCCCCCGGTCCGGCGGAAGGATAGCGGGCCATGGAGTATGTGGCAGCCGCCAGGACCGACGTCGGGCGCAAGCGGCAGGGCAACGAGGACAGCTTCTGCATCGAACCGGAACTCGGCCTGTACGTCGTGGCCGACGGGATGGGGGGCCACGCCGCGGGAGAGGTGGCCAGCCGTCTGGCCGTGGACACGATCCGGGAGTGGATGGCCAAGTACCTGGGAGGCGCGGACGTGGCCCTGGTGGGATCGCCGGTGGCCACGTGCTCTCGGGAGGCCAACTGCCTGCTGAGCAGCATTCGCCTGGCGAACCGGGTCATCTACGGCGCCGCCCAGGGCCGGCGCGAGTACGCCGGCATGGGGACCACGCTGGTGTCTGTCCTGGCCGTGGACGATCACGTGGCGCTGGCCCACGTCGGGGACAGCCGGATCTATCGCATCCGGGAGGATCAGATTGCCCAGCTGTCCCGGGATCACTCGCTGGTCCAGCAGCAGGTGGAGCACGGCATCATATCGCCCGAGGAGGCCCACGCCTCGCAGTACCGCCACCTGATCACGCGCGCCCTGGGCCTCAAGGAATCGGTGGAGGTGGACCTCGAGGAGGTGGCGGCCCGGCCGGGGGACGTCCTGCTCCTGTGCTCCGACGGTCTCTCGGACCTCCTGGAGGATGAGGAGATGCTGGCCATCGCCCGGGAGCATACTGGGGATCTGGAGAAGGCGTGCCAGTCCCTGGTGGACCGCGCGAACTACAAGGGGGGCGACGACAACATCACCGCCCTCCTGGTCCAGGCCCGGGAGGGGCGCGCGGGGCGCACCCGGCCTCCGGGCGGGGGAACCGGCGTGCTGGGCCGGCTCAAGGAGATGCTCGGGCGGAGCGCGGAGCGCCGAGCGCCGAGAAGGTCGATTTGTCAACTCGTCGATTGGTCAATTGGCGGAGGAGGGGTTGCACGAATGTAGACCAGTTGACCATTTGACAACTTGACCAGTTGACTTCTCATAGACGCGAGCCGAGAGCGGGAAGAGGGGACTCGGGGTGAAGCTGGTGCTGAGCTTCCAGGGGGTGCTGGTCCGGGAGTACGCGCTGGACCGGCCGGTCCTCACCATCGGCCGGCAGCAGGAGAACGACATCGTGATTGACCACATGGGGGTCTCGGGGACACACGCCCGCGTGGCGGTGGCGGGCCAGTCGGTCATCCTGACCGACCTCCGGAGCACGAACGGGACCTACGTGAACGGCCACCGGGTGACGGAGGCAGAACTCCGCCCCAACGACTGGATCTCCATCGGGAAGCACATCCTGACGTTCAAGGCCGGCGCGCGCTGATAATGCTCGCCCCGGCAGAGGCGGCCCGCCCACCCGGACGCAAGGAGGCATGATGCCCAGTCCCAGGTTCCCAGCGACGGCGACGCTCCTGGATGCGAAGGTCTGTCCGCTGGTAAAGTTCGACCTGCTCTTCGCGAAGATCACCCAGGAACGCCAGATCGCCAACGGCTACTTCCTGCAGGCCCACCTGGAGGAGACCACCTTCCTCTTCGTGGTGAACGGGTCCCCGTACGGGGCGGGCCGGCTGGCGGGGAATGCGTGCAGCTTCCTCGAGATCCACGAGTTCTTCGCGGCGTACTCGCGGCATCCCGAGTCGCCCCTCTCCTTCTTCGTGGCGGACAAGCGGCTGCTGCTGGGCATGATGGTCCTGTTCCGGCACCGCCCCGCGCTGCAGTTCACGACGGACCTGGTGGACATGCAGGAGGTCCTGAACAAACTGGCGGCGCGCGGCGCCGACGCGATCGTGGGCACCCGGTCCGGGGAGGAGTGGGCGATCACCATCTGTACCAAAGGCAAGCCAGTGGCCAACTACTTCCCGGCCTCGGGGGCCGAGGCCCTGAAGGAGCCGACCCTCGACGAGCAGCTCCTGGTGTACGTGTTCACGCGGCCGCAGGGGGGCGTCACCGTGGATGTGTACGAGGAAACGCGAGTGGCTCCGGCCGGGGACGCGTCCCTCGTCACCCGCGAGACGCGCGGACGCTTGAGCGAGGTATTCCTCACGGTCGCCTTCAGGGTCGCAGAAGAAGAGGCCGCCCCGCGCCCGGAGCTGGAGACGGCGCCGGCGGCAGTGGCGCCACTTGCGGCGGCGCCGGCCGCCTCCGCGGAGGTGGAGGAGGTCTTCGTTGTGTCCACGGAGACGGCCCCCACTCCGGAGGTCCCGCCGGAACCGGCGCCGCCCCCCGCCCCGCCGGCCATGAAGGGGCCGATCCCCGAATTCCACCTGTTCGTGGGGGAGAAACCACTGGGGACCTTCTCGCTGGGCAAGGGAGAACTGACGATCGGACGGAACCCGGGGAACGACATCCTGATTGACAACGTGGGCGTGTCGCGGCGCCATGCTGTGATCCGATGGAGCGGTGACTGCGCTGTCGTCGAGGACCTGGGAAGTGCCAATGGCACCTTCGTCAACGGGGAGAAGATCACGAGCCACGAATTACGGGACGGGGACGAGATCGTGGTGTTGAAACACAAGCTGATCTACCGCCTCCCCAAGGAAGTGGCGGCTCCCAGGGTCGAGGTGGCCCAGGACGTCGGCCAGAAGACCATGTACATTGATGCGGCCGCCATCGCCCAGGCGGCGGGGAAGGCGCCCATGCGACCAGAGGCCGCCACGCCCAAGCTCCGCCCGCGCCTCATCCTGCCGGACCTGAAGAAGCTCGCCCTGGAAGACGAGGAGATCACGCTGGGCAGCGGGGCCGACTGCAAGATTCAGCTCTCCGGCATGTTCGTGGCCAAGCTGCACGCCAAGATCATCCCCGAGGGGGAGGGGCAGTTCAGGATCGTCCACGTGGCGGGCCTGGCGGGCATCCGGGTCAACGGGACGAAGATCTCCGAGCATATCCTGAAGCACGGGGACGAGATCGAGATCGGCAAGCAGAAGCTGCTGTTCCGCCTCGAACGCTGAACTGCGGGGGCTAGGGATTGGGGGTTAGGGGCTAGGGGGCAAATCCAACCCCCAACCCCTAATCCCCAACCCCTAATCCCCAGCCCCTGACGCCCATGCGTTTGGACGTGCTCCTCCTTCCCCGCGAGCTAGCCGTGCGCCCCCGCCCCGATCTCTACGCCGTCGTCGTGGACGTCCTGCGGGCCACCACCAGCATCGTCGTCGCCTTCCAGCACGGCTGCCGATCCATCCTGCCCGTGGCGAGCGCCGAGGAGGCAGAGCGCGCCCGCGCCGCCGCCCCGGGCGCCCTCCTGGCGGGGGAGCAAGGCGGGCAGCGCATTCCGGGCTTCGACCTGGGGAATTCGCCGCGCGAGTTCAGCCGGGAAGTCGTTGGCGGGCGGGAGGTGATCCTGACGACCTCCAACGGGACCAAGACCCTGCGGGCCGTGGGGGGTGGGCGGACGGTGGCCATCGGGGCGTTCCAGAACCGGAGCGCGGTGGGCGACTGGCTCGTCGGCCGGGGCGCGGACAGCCTGATCGTGTGCTCCGGGTACGAGGGGGGATTCTCGCTCGAGGACGCGGTCTGCGCGGGCGCCATCGTGGATCGGGCCGTGAATGTGTCCAGCCGGCTCACCCTGGGGGACGGGGCCCGGGCCTGTCAAACGCTCTGGGCGCGGTTCGGGTCCGATCTGCCTCGGCTACTGCCCAACACCGCGTGGGGCCAACGCATGGTGGCCTTGGGATTCGGCCCCGACATGGAGGCATGCGCCCGCGTGGACGTCACGGACGTGGTGCCCGTGTTGGAAGGCGGGCGCATCGCGCTCGGAGAGCCGCGAGCCCGCTGAAAGCCGATAACCGAGAGCCGGGGACCGGGTACCCACGTGAGTCCCCATTCCCGGGGACTCGCGTCGCTCACCCGCCGGCCGCGGGCGTTAGTCGGCGGGAGAACCGGGGGGACAGAAGATGTCGCAGGCGACCCCAGAGAAGGCATTTGCCGCGGCACAGGCGGCGATGGAGCGAGGCGACTGGGATGGATTCTTCGCGTGCGTGGATCGGAACGACCTGCTGACGGTCGCGGAGAACTCGCTCAAGAACCTTCTCATCGGCTACGAGAAGACCGCGGCCCGAGTGACCGCTGTCTGCGCCGAGCACTCGTTTCCAGCGGAGGCGATCCTCGAGGTGCGCAGGATCTGGCAGCGGATAGAGGAGTCCGCGCGGGCGATGGCCGCCTCGCACGCGGGGGGCTCGGACGCCACAGGCCGCGCCGAGGTTCTGGCCCAGTCGCTGCGGCACAAGGGGCTCGTTGATCAGGCGCAAAAGCTCTTGCGAGACGGGATGAACGCCGTGCCGGACCTCCCCCGCTTCACGGCAGCGTTGGAGCGCGCGATGCGAGCGGCAGTCGGTGCTGGCTCTGTGTCTTCCAGGCTCTTTGTGGCAGAGGTCCTGGAGGGGATGTCAATCGCGGGAACCAAGGCCTGGGCGACCCGCCGTACTCCAGGGGGAGCCACCGACGCCATCGGGTTCGTGCGGCGGAAAGGCCTGTGGTACATCCGGCCCTTTGCACAGAGGCCGAGGCCCCGCCCGGAGGGGGCCAAGCCTGAGCGCTGAATTCTTGGCCGGCGCTCCGCTGGCACCAGCCCGCCTCATGCGTGCTTGCGATTCGTCGGGACAAATTACGGGCTCAATCCCAAAGTTCGGCCGCCCTGCGGTCCGGCACGCCAACTCCCCCCGGAACGCCTCCGCAGCAGAGAAGGCTGGACCCGTGATGGGAGACGCGGGTGGGTCAGGCAGGTGGCAGCAGCGCGCGCGTGGCCAGGAGGGCCTCGCGGACCACGGCTTCGGGGTCCCGCGCCCAGGCGGACGGGTTCGGCGCCTCGTAGCTCAAGTAGCCGCCGTAGCGCTTCTCCGTCAGGACGCGGAAGATCTCCGGAAACGGGACGGCCCCCTGGCCCGGCGGCAGCCGGTCCAGGGTCTTCCCGGGCTGCAAGCCGTTCTTCGGCACGTCGCTGTATTGGAAGTAGGCAATCTCCTGAGGGGCGAGGTCTTCGAGTGCGCGCGGGTCTCCGCCGCTCCTGCAGAAATGGTAGGTGTCCAACAGGAGGCCGCAATGCGGGTGGCCGGCACGAGCCAGCACACCCCGGAGGACCTCCAGGCAGTTGAATTGCTCGGCCACTGAGTTGAACTCCAGGGCGAGGCGCACACCGTGCTTAGCGGCGATGTCGCCGACCTCGCGGATGCTGGAGGCGGCCCGCCGGGCGTCGCCCCGGCCGCGATCCACGGGGCTCATGACCGTCGCGCACTGAAGGGCCGCGGCCCACCCGCACGACTCGGCGAAGGCCTGGAGGAGGCGCCGTCGCTCCGTCCCCTCGGCGAACATCCAACCGCTCTCGACACCCACACACGCGACCGGCAGCCCGCTGGCCCGCACGAGATCGAGGACCTCCGCGGCCGACTGGCCTGCCTCGAATGCCCGCAGGAAATCCACGCGCCGCAGCTCGATGGCGTTCCATCCGGTGCGCCGCGCAATGCGCAACACGTCAGCCAGGGGGGTCGTGTCCAGCGTCCACGTATGCAGGGCCAGCCCGTTTCGCGTCATCTGTTTCTCTGCAGCATAGCCGGGGTTGGCATGCCCGCTCTCGACGAATGTCTGCGGTATGAAGGGGTCGGTGGGCGTCGCTGCGACAACCTCGCCGGTGGCGAGAAACGACCCACGGGGATTCGCCGGCGCGGCTAGTGGAACCGCCCCGCCACGGACTTGCCGCCGAAGAACTCCTCCAGGACCTCGTCGTCGTCCAGGAAATCGCCCAGCCGGTGGTATCGCCGGACGCTGTCCACGCCGACGGTGAACCCCAAGTAGAAGGCCGTCGCCTCGGGGAGCGACATGGTCGTCTTCTGGGCGATGGTCTGGATCGTCCGCTGCATGTCCGGGAAGGACTCCCGGCAGCCTCCGCAGGACCCCGTGAACCGGAGTGGTTCGCTTGCCAGCGTGGGGCCAATTATAGCCGTCTAGCCCTCAGGAAGAAAGGCGCCCTGCCGACCCCGATCATGGGAGGGTGGCCGCCGAATCCTCACGGAACCTGTCCTCTCACGCCGCGCGACTGGGCGGGCGCGGCAGCACGTGGGCGGTGGCAGCCGGGAAATCGAAGGCGACCCGCGCCCCTTCGGGAAGCAGCCCGTGCTCCAGGGGGCTCCCGCCGATGGCGAGGAGGGTGGTCCCGTCCCAATCAACCTCGTACTCCACCGTGGCTCCCAGGTACACCGCCCGCCGGATGATCCCCGTGAAGGCCCCTGCGCCGGCATCGGACGCCGGGGAAAGCCGCATCGTCTCCGGCCGGACCACCAGCGACACGGCCTCTCCCATCCGCACGTCCGCCCGCTGGAGCGGGACCTCCAAGGATCGCCCGCGGACATTGATCCTGGCCCGATCCGCGCCGACCCCTGCCACCTCACCTTCCAGGAAGTTCACGCGCCCGATGAAGTCGGCGACGAACCGGTTGGCCGGCCTGGCGTAGATCGTGAGCGGCGCCCCCGCCTGCTGCACCCGTCCCGCCTCCATCACGACGATCCGATCCGAGAGGGCCATGGCCTCGGCCTGGTCGTGGGTCACGTACACGCTGGTGATGGCCAGGCGCCGCTGGAGCTTCCGGACCTCGCCCCGCATCTGCTCTCGCAGCTTGGCATCCAGGTTGGACAGGGGCTCGTCAAAGAGGAGGACCCGGGGCTCCGTGATGATGGCGCGCGCCAGGGCAACCCGCTGCTGCTGTCCCCCGGAGAGTTGCTCCGGCGACCGGTGCTCCAGCCCCGCCAGTCCCACCAGATCCAGGATCTCCTGGACCCGGGAGGCGATCTCACTCTTCGGCACGCCCCGCATCTCCAGCCCGAAGGCCACGTTCGCCGACACCGAGAGATGGGGGAAAATGGCGTAGCTCTGGAACACCATGGCGGTGTTGCGCTGGTGGGGGGGCAATCGGCTGACGTCCTGACCGTCAATGAGGACCCGGCCAGCGGACGGGGACTCGAAGCCGGCGACGATCCGCAGGGCCGTGGTTTTCCCGCATCCCGAGGGGCCGAGGAGAGTCACCAGTTCCCCGTCCTTCACTTCAAGGCTGACCCCATCCACGGCAGTGACCGTACCACCCGGCCGCTGCGGATCCTCAAAGATCTTGCTGACGTTCTCAAGGACGACGCTCATGCGCACACCCACAGAACGGGGTTAGGGGATGGGGGATGGGGGTTGGAGGCTATCTTCAATGTGCTGTGCCTCGCCTCACCAAGGCGTTTCGAAGCGCGTACAGTTGCTTGCTTAGGGATACCGATCTGTCCAGGATTGGGTTGGTCTTGTCGAAAGAGCAATAGTTGAGGCGAAGTGCGATCTCCAGATGGGTCTGGAGTTCTGCAAGAGATGCCTGCGCTGTCGATATGTGGAAGAGGAACTCCTTGCGGTGTTCGCGTGTGTGCCCCTCAGCGATGTTTGAAGGAATAGAAACCGCAGCGCGCTGCATCTGGCTTGTCAACCCATAGATCTCTTGTCTTGGGAAGGATCGCGTCAAGCGGTATACATCTTCCACCAAGTCCATCGCCATCTGCCAAACTCGGAGGTCCCTGAAGCTAATGATAGCCATTTCCGTCTCCCCTCAAGCGGGGTTGCAGTGGACGATGGATCAGGCCCTTGGACTCTCCCCATCCCCCGCCCCCTGACCCCCAACCCCCAGTCCCTAGTCCCCGACCCCCGCTAGCCGAAGGCAGCTTGGTACCGGTACTCGAAGAGCTGGCCCAGGACCAGGCGGATGATGCCGATGGCCACCAGGATGATCAGGATCAGGAGGACGCTGAAGGCGGCCGCCGCGCCCAGGCGGCCGGCCTCGGTCTGGGACAGGATCTGGACGGTCATCAGGTTCCAGTCGGCCGAGACCAGGAAGATGGCGGCGCTGATGGCGGTCATGGCCCGGACGAAGGAGAAGACCAGGCCGGAGAAAAAAGCCGGGACCAGCATCGGCAGGGTGATGCGCCGGAAGGTTACCTGGGTGGACGCGCCCAGGTTCGTGGCCGCCTCCTCGATGGAGGGGTCGATCTGCCGAAGGCCCGCCATGCCCGACTGGATGCCCACGGGGATGTAGCGGAACAGGAAATTGGCGATCAGGATGAGGGCGGTGCCGGTGAGCAGAAGCGGCCGCTGGTTGAAGGCCAGGATGTAGCCGATGCCGATGACCGTCCCGGGCACGGCGAAGTTCAGGATGGAGATGAACTCCATGGCCTGGCGCCCCGGGAAGCGGCGGCGGATCACCAGGAAGGCGATGGCCATGCCGAGGAGGCCGGCCAGGGGGCTCGAGGTCACGGCGATGATCAGGGTGTCCATGATGGCCTGCCCGCCCACGCCGAACACGTAGCCGAAATTCCGCAGCGTGAAGCGGTGGTCGGCGCCCCAGGCGCGCGAGAAGGCCCCGACGACGAT
>JACPAT010000310.1 GCA_016180655.1 Candidatus Methylomirabilota bacterium
GCTCCACCTGGCGGAGCGGCGGGCGGCCGCCGAGGGGTTCGAACCCGTCCGGGAGCTGATGCGGTCCGTCCGATGCTGCGTGTCGGCGGGGGAGCCTCTGCCCGCCGCCATCTTCCATCGCTGGCAGCAACTCTTCGGGCTGGAGATCCTGGACGGCATCGGCTCCACGGAGATGCTCCAGACCTTCATCTCCAATCGTCCGGGTCGCGTCCGGCCCGGCTCCTCCGGCGAGGCGGTGCCGGGCTACGCCGCGCGGGTCGTGGACCAGGAGGGCCGGGACGTCCCCTGCGGGACGGTGGGCGATCTCCTGGTCAAGGGGGACTCGGCGGCGGCGTTCTACTGGAACAGGCATCAGCAGTCGAAGGAGACGTTCCTGGGGGAATGGGTCAGGACGGGGGACCGGTACAGCCGGGATGCCGACGGGTATTTCTGGTATGCCGGCCGCTCCGACGACATGCTCAAGGTGGGGGGCATCTGGGTCTCCCCCATCGAGGTGGAGAACGCGCTGCTCGGCCACCCCGCCGTGCTGGAATGCGCCGTGGTGGCGGCCCGGGACCGGGATGAGATGGTCAAACCGAAGGCCTTCGTCGTCCTGAAAGACGGGATCCAGCCGACGGCGGAGTGCGCCGACCAGCTCCGCGCCTTCGTCAAGGAGACCATTGCGCCCTTCAAGTATCCTCGCTGGATCGAGTTCGTCTCCGAGCTGCCCAAGACGGCCACGGGAAAGATTCAGCGCTTCCGCTTGCGGACGTGAGTCGTAAGGCGGGAGGCGTAAGGCGATCCAACCCCTCACGCCTTACCCCTTACGCCTGACGAGACGAGGGAGGTGTGAGCATCAAGCTGCTGTCAATGAGAGAGGCGATTCAACGCTTCGTGCCCGACGGGACGACCGTCCTGATGGGCGCAGCCCTGGAGTCGCTGATTCCCTTCGCCGCGGGGCACGAGATCATGCGCCAGGGGCGCCGCGACCTGACCCTGGTGGGCCCCATCTCGGACATCCTCTTCGACCAGCTCATGGGCGCCGGGTGCGTCCGGGGGATCATCGCCGCCTGGGTGGGCAACGTGAGCGCCGGCCTCGGCCACAACTATCGCCGGGCCGCGGAGGAGGGAATCCCCTGCCCGATCGAGATCCAGGACCACAGTAATCTGAGCCTGGCCCTCGCGCTGCAGGCGGGGGCGCTGGGCGTTCCCTTCATCCCCACCAAGACCCTGCTGGGCACCGATCTCCTGAAGACCAATCCCACCCTCCGCGAGTGGGTGGTGCCCTGGACGGGAGAACGGCTGGTCCTGGTGCCCGCCCTCCGGCCTGACGTGGCGATCCTGCACGTCCAGCGCGCCGATCCCGAAGGGGCTGCCCACTGCTGGGGGAATCTTGGGGTCAGTGTGGAGGCGGCCCTGGCGAGCCATCACGTCATCCTGATCGCAGAAGAGATCGTCAGCGCCGAGGTGATCCGGAGCGATCCGAACCGGGTGCTGGTCCCGCCCATCAAGGTGCGTGCGGTGGTGCACGAGCCGTACGGGGCCCATCCCTCCCCCGTCCAGGGCTATTACAACCGCGACCATGCCTTCTATCACGAGTATCACCTGGCGACGCGGACCGTCGAGGGTTTCGCGGGATGGGCCAAGGAGTGGATCCTCGACCTGCCGAGCCGCACGGCCTACCTGGAGCACCTCGGATCCACACGGGTGGCGGACCTGAGTATCGGGCAGCACCGGTGGGCGGCCCCAGTGGATTACGGCACCTGATTCCCCTCCCGCCCCACGCTCCCCTCTCGCATCCCCCCGAATACTTCACTGCCACGACTGCTAAGAGGATCGTTCGGCTGTTCCCCTCCGCCCGGAGCCACCGAACCACCGAACGCCCGAACACTCGAACGCTTTTCGTCCGGGTCAATTCGTGTTGACGCCCGGAAACCTGCATGCTAAGAGTCTCGCGATTCGGGCGGAAAGAGCGTTCGGGTGTTCGGGCGTTCGGTGGTTCGGCAGTACGGAACCTGGGGGAACGCCCGAACTCCCGAACACCCGAACGTCCGAACGCTGTTGGCGGAGGATGGCCACGAGCATGCCGAGTACGGGTGGGGGAATCCTCGGGCGACTCGGGGATCGGTTTCGCGGCTCTGCCGGTGATGGGAAGCCCCGCTACCTCCTGGTTCCGCTGGCCTCGGCGGGTGTGATCGCAATCCTGTTTTTCCTCCGTTTGGTTTTTTTCCAGACGTTGGAGTTGAAACTCCTGGATGAGCATTTCCGCCTCAGGGGCCGGCACGTTCCGGCGGTCCCGGTGCGGATCGTCGCGATTGACGATGCGAGTCTGGAGAAAATCGGGCGCTGGCCGTGGCCCCGGGCCACGCAGGCGCGGCTCATCTCGACAGTGTCAAACGCCGGGGCGCGCGTGATCGGCCTGGATGTGATCCTAACCGAGCCCGAGCAGAGCGCGGAGCAGCGGGTGGCGGATGAATTGCTTCAGCGGTACCAGGCTCTGGGCGTCGCGCGCAGTGGCGAGGCCGCCCTGCGCTTCGAAAGGGAGCTGCGAGATCTCCGGGAGAGGGTGGATCCGGACCGAACGTTAGCAACTGCCATCCAGCAGGCCCCGGTGGTCATGGCCGCGTTCTTTTCGCTGGAGCGTGAGGGACAGGGGGGGTCGGACCCTTCCACGTCTTTGCCCAGGTTCGGGTTCATCCGCCTGCGCGGCCGGGGACAGGGATCCCTGTTGCTGCCCACTGCCGCAAAGGTGACGGAGCCGTTGCCCCCCCTGGCGGCCGCCGCCAGGAAGCTGGGCCACGTGAACATCCTCCCCGATCGCGATGGCACGGTCCGGCGCGAGACCCTGGCGGTGGCGTACCGGGACAAATTTTACGCCTCGCTGGCCCTCCAGGCGGCGCGGGTCGCCCTGGGGGTCCCGGATGACCAGCTGGTGCTCGATCTTCAGGGCGCCGTCCAGGTCGGGCCGGTGACCATTCCCACCGATGTGGAAGGGCGGATGCTCCTGAACTTCGCCGGTCCGGAGAAGAGCTTTCCGCATTATCCGGCCGCGGACGTCCTGAGCGGCGCGGTTTCGCCCGCGACATTCAAGGACGCCATCGTCTTCATCGGGGCGACCGCCACCGGCATCTTCGACCTCCGGGTGACGCCGTTCTCGGCCGTCTTTCCCGGCGTGGAGATTCACGCCAACACGGTGGAGAACATCCTGGCGCGGAGTTTTCTGCAACGGCCGGCCTGGGTCGAGGTGGCTGTCTTCGTGCTGATCCTCGTGCTTCCCGTCGGGCTGGGGAGGATCCTGGTCAGGCTTCGCCCCCTGTCCGGAGGCGTCCTGGCGGCCGGGCTCCTGGTGGGGCTCTTCGGGGTGGCGCAGGGTCTCTTCGTCTGGGCTGGCGTATGGTTCCCGGTGTTCTACCCCATGGTGGCCGTCGCGGGGACCTACATCCCCATCACCGTCCATCGGGCCCTGACGGAGGAGCGCCAGCGCCTCTTCATCAAGCGGGCGTTCCAGCAGTACGTGCCCGAGGGGCTGGTGAGCCGGATCCTGGCCGATCCCTCCATGCTCCGGTTCGGGGGGGAGCGGATGGTGGATGCGGTCTTCCGGAACGAGGGGACCCTGGATAAGTTCGTCGGCGATGCCGTCATGGCCGTCTTCGGGGCGCCCGTCCCCCAGCCGGACCACGCCGTGCGCGCCTGCCGGACCGCCCTGGCCATGATGGGCGAACTGCGGGACCTGGATCGGAAGTGGCGCCAGGAGGGCAAGGAGCCCTTCCGCATGGGGATCGGCGTGAACACCGGTGAGGTGATCGTGGGCAATCTGGGCTCGGACCAGCGGTTTGATTACACGGTGATCGGCGACCCGGTGAACCTGGCGGCGCGCCTGGAGGGCCTGAACAAGGAGTTCCCGGAGGCCAGCGGCATCATCATCAGCGAGTTCACGTACGAGCTGGCCAAGGCGGAGATCGAGGCGCGCCCCCTGGGCGAGGTGAAGGTGAAAGGGAAGGTCAAGCCGGTCACGGTGTATGAGCTGGTCGGCCTGAAGCCCTCGTGAGAGGCCGTCAGGTTCCCCCGGCGGTCGGTCCGGAGAGGGCCGATGACCACTGATCAGACGATTCCGCATTGGTACGCTGTCCGGACCCGGTCCCGCCACGAGAAGCGCGTCCACGATCAGCTCGCCGCCCGGGGGCTCGAGCCGTTCCTCCCGCTGATGGAGCGCTGGCGGCAATGGAAGGATCGCCGCAAGCTTGTCGCGTTTCCCCTGTTTCCCGGCTATTGCTTCGCGCGCTTCTCGCTGGCTGCGCGGGTCAGCGTCCTGTCCGCCCACGGCGTGGTTCAGATCCTCGGAAACCACGACGGACCGCTGCCCGTTCCCGAGTCGGAGATCGAGG
>JACPAT010000246.1 GCA_016180655.1 Candidatus Methylomirabilota bacterium
TTCTGTGAACGCCAAGTTCGGGTACCGTTTGATTGACATCATATCTCCACTGGAGGTGCCACGTGAATAGGAGACAGTCCCGAGGGGAGAAGTGGGACTACGCCTCTCTTGAGTGGATCCATCGCGTTCGCGCTCAGCTTTACCAGGAGGAGAAGCGCCGTCCCCTAAGCGAAATTACACCCAGACTGTCGCGAGGCGCAGCGGCGATTGCTCGGCGCCTGAACCTGAAGATTATTCACGCCGCAGAACTGCCCATACGGCGCCGTCGGACTGGCTAACCATCCCGGCAATACGGAAACCGCTCTGCCGTGGGGCGTTGGAGCATCCTGCATTGCCAGTTCTCCGTTTTGCATTGACGTAAGATTCACCATGGATACCCTCAGCAGCCAGCTTGTCGCGAGACTCGCCGCGGCCGGGTGCCAGCATCCGGAGCAGGCCGCGAAAAATATCGAGGTGTTGGCTCCGGACGCGGCGGTCCGGTCCCAGCTGGAGGCGGTGCTGCCCTCGCTGCTCACGGGCCTCAAGCGCGTGCCGGACCCGGACCTGGCGCTGAACAACCTGATCGGCGATTCCTGCTGGGACTCCTGCGCGACAACCCGCGCATCCTGCATCTCCTCCTCACCATCTTCGGGAGCTCGCAGTTCCTCAGCGACATCCTGGTCCGCCACCCGCAGCTCTTCGAGTGGCTGCTGGAGCCGGGGATCATCCGCCGGCCAAAGCGCAAGGAGGAGCTGGCCGAGGAGGCCCGGCAGGTGGCGGCTGCGGCGCCCACGCTGGAGCGGAAGTGGAGCGCCCTGCGCCGGTTCAAGGTCCAGGAGATCCTCCGGATCGGGCTGCAGGACCTCCTGGGCCGGCAGACCCTGGCGGGGATCACGGAGGAACTCTCCAACCTGGCCGACGTGATCCTGGAGACCGCCTACGCGGTGTGTCGGGCGGACCTCAGCGGGCGCCACGGCCTCCCCCAGCTTGCCGACGACTCGGGACGCACCCGCGAGTGCCCCTTCGTGATCCTCGGCCTGGGAAAGCTGGGGGGGCGGGAGTTGAATTTCAGCTCCGACATCGACCTCGTCTTCGTCTACGAAGGGGAGGGGGAGACCCCCGGCATTCCCGGCGCGGGAGGGGGTCCGCTGGGCCGCATCGGTAACCAGGAGTTCTTCCGGAAGCTGGGCGAGATGCTGGTCAAGGGGGTGGGCGAGACCTCGCCCGAGGGCCATCTGTATCGGGTGGACCTGCGCCTCCGTCCCGAGGGCCGCTCGGGAGGGATCGCGTCTTCCCTCCGCGCCTGCGAGGTCTACTACGAGTCCTGGGGCCAGACCTGGGAGCGGCAGGCCCTGATCAAGACGCGCCCGGTGGCGGGCGACCCCGCCCTCGGCGAGGCGTTCCAGCGCCTGGTCGTGCCCTTCGTCTACCGGCAGTACCTGGACTTCGCCGCCCTGGAGGAGATCCGCGCCATGAAGGAGCGGATCAACCTCGCGGTTCGCGAGGACCGGCGCGCCCGGCGGAACGTGAAGCTGGGCTACGGCGGGATCCGCGAGATCGAGTTTCTGGTGCAGGGGTTTCAGCTCCTCCAGGGGGGCAAGAACCCCTGGGTGCGCGAGGCGAACACGCTCCGCGCCCTGCACCGGCTGGCGGGGCTCACCTTGCTGGCCGACGCGGACTACGAGGTCCTGGTCCGCGCCTACCTCTTCCTGCGGAAGCTGGAGCACCGGCTGCAAATCCTGCACGACCGCCAGACGCATACGCTGCCCGAGGCGCCGCGCGAGCTGGCGACCCTGGCCCGGCGCATGGGCTACCAGCTCCCCGAGCACCCCGATCCCGCGGCGAGCCTGCTCACGGAGTACGAGCGGCACACGAGCGCGGTGCGCACGCTGTACGACGCCTTCCTCCAGGGGATCCTGCCGCGCGGGGAAGAGCCGGCCGAGGAGGCGGCCGACCCGCTGGCCCTGTTCTTCCACGCCGATCTCCCCGCCGAGCAGCTCCGGAACCGGCTGGCCTCCGTGGGGTTCGAGGACCTGGACCGGGCGCTCCGCAACTTCCTGGCGATCCGCGAGGGCCAGCCCTTCGCCCACGCTCCCCCGCAGTCGCGGCGGGCCCTGGCCCGGCTCGCCCCGGCGCTGGTGGCTGCCCTGGAGGGGGTCCCGGATCCGGACCTGGCCCTGACCACCTTCGAGCGGTTCATCACCACGGTGGCGGCGCGGACGACATTCCTCACCCTGCTGGCGGACACGCAGGGGCTCCTGAGCCTTCTGGTCCGGCTCTTCGGCACCAGTGAGTTCCTGTCGGCCACCTTGCTGCACCACCCCGAGTTGCTGGACGCGCTCCTCACGCCGGAGCCCGCGGCCCGCCACGGCCGGGAGCGGGTGGCCGCCGATCTCCGGCGGGCGCTGGCCGGGGCGGAGACGAGCGGCGCGCGGCTGGACGCCCTCCGCCGGGTGAAGAAGGCGGAGGAACTCCGGATCGGTCTGCAGGATATCCTGGACCGGGCGGACGTGACGGAGACCCACCGGGTCCTCACTCATCTGGCGGAGGCGTGCCTGGAGGCCGCCCTGCAGATGGCGGAGCGGGATCTCACGGATCGCTTCGGGACGGCGGACCCACCGGGCTTCGCCATCGTGGCCCTGGGGAAGCTGGGCGGAAGGGAGCTGTCGTACGCCTCGGACCTGGATCTCGCCTTCGTGTACCGAGGGGAGGGCACGACGACCGGGCCCGAACGCATCAGCCACACCGAATACTTCAGCAAGCTCGCCGACCGCATCACCAAGATCCTCACCTCCATCACCCAGGAAGGCGCGGTCTACCGGGTGGACACGCGGCTGCGCCCGGGGGGGCAGAAGGGCGAGCTGGCGCAGCCGCTCCTCGCCTTCGAGAACCACTTCATCCGGATGGCCGAGTTGTGGGAGCGACAGGCGTACATCAAGGCCCGCCCCGTGGCCGGCGACCCCGCCCTCGGCGGGGCGTTCCTCGCCCAGACGCACCGGTTCGTCTACGAATCGCCGGAGCAGGCGGATCTCGCGGAACGCATCCAAGCCATGCGCCACCGGCTGGAGATGGAGCGAGGCGGGGGCGGAAGCCAGGGGGCCCACGTCAAGCTGGGCAGCGGCGGCATCGTGGACATCGAGTTCCTGGCGCAGTACCTTCAGCTTCGCCACGGGCGGAGCCATCCCGATCTCCGCACCCCGGGCACCCTGGAGGCCCTGCGGGGCCTCGCCACCCAAGGGCTGCTCCCTCCCGAGGATGCGGCCGTCCTGGAGGAGTCGTACCGGTTTCTCCGGCGGGTGGAGAACCGCCTGCGGATCGTGGCCGACCTGAGCGTCAACACGCTGCCGGCCGCGCCGGCCAAGCTGGAGAAGCTGGCCAAGCGGATGGGGTACCGTCCGCAGGGAGATGACTCGGCCCGGGAACGCTTCCAGAAAGATTACGCGGCGCACACCGGACGGGTGCGGGCGATCTACAATCGGGTCTTCGGGACGAAGGATGCTGGGAGGCTGGAAAGCTAGGAGGCCAGGAGGCCGGGAACCTTCAAGCCTCCTCGCCTCCCAGCCTCCTAGCCGGATCTCAACGGGAGGTGACCCATGTTGCAGCATGGTGGGATCCAGATCACCTGGCTCGGCCACGATGGATTCAAGCTCAAGACGGATCGAGTCATCTACGTGGATCCGTACAAGCTGGGGCCGGAGGCGGAGCCGGCCGACCTCGTCTTCGTGACGCACGAGCACTTCGATCACCTCAGCGTGGACGACCTCAAGAAGGTCGTGACGCCGCGGACCACCGTGGTGACCATCGCCGCCTGCGAGAAGGCCGTGAAGGACCTCAAGCCCAAGGCCGTCCGGGTCGTCGCGCCGGGGGATCGCCTGGAGGTTGACGGAGTGCAGGTCGAGGTCCTGCCGGCCTACAACGTGAACAAGTTCCGCGCGCCCGGCAACCCCTTTCATCCGAAGGCGGACGGGAAGGTGGGGTTCATCCTGGGGATCGGCGGGACGCGGATCTACCACGCGGGAGACACCGACGAGATCCCGGAGATGACCAGGGCGAAGGGCGTGGATGTCGCCCTCCTGCCGGTCAGCGGGACGTACGTGATGACCGCCCGGGAGGCGGCCACGGCCTGCAATGCCATCCAGCCGAAGCTGGCCATCCCCATGCACTACGGGGCCATCGTGGGCTCGGCGGCCGACGCCGAGGCCTTCCGCAAGGGGGTGAAGTGCCGGGTGGAGATCCTCACGGCGGAGCCGTGACGGAGAGCCGAGAGCCGCGAGTCGAGAGCCGAGGGCAGCAACAGCGAGCGGGGCGACAGCGATAGGGACAGGGACAGCGACAATAACACCGATAGCGACAGCGATAGGGACAGCGAAAGCGACAGGCATTTGGAGCGGTCTTCAGGTTTCGCTGTCGGAAATCGCTGTCGGTCTTCCAGGGGGGGGATTTCATGAAGGGTAAAGCCGCGATCTGGTGGGAGGCCGGCAAGCCGCTGGAGATCCGCGAGTACCCCGTGCCGGACGTGAAGCCGGATGGAATCCTGGTCAAGCTCAGCCTGGCCAACATCTGCGGGTCCGACATCCACTTCGTGGAGGGGCGCGGGCCGCGCCTGAAGGGCGGTATCGCCCAGATCCTGGGGCACGAGATGATGGGGACGATCCAGAAGCTCGGGAGGGAGGTCAAGACCGACTCCCTCGGACAGCCGCTCGCGGAGGGGGATCGGCTGGTGTACTCCTACTACAGCCCTTGCGGCCAGTGCTGGGCCTGCTTTACCGGCGTCCCCGGCTGTCCCAATCGCTACAGGCGATGGCTGGGCGTCCCGGCCGACACGCCTCCCCACTTCAACGGCGCCTTTGCGGAGTACTACTACCTGCATCCGGGACACTGGACATTCAAGGTCCCGCAGGACTTGCCGAATCATGTCGTGTCCCCCGTCAACTGTGCGCTGGCCCAGATGGTCTACAGTCTTCACAGGGTCGGCATCATGTTGGGGGATACGCTGGTCATCCAGGGGGCCGGGGGCCTCGGCCTGTATGGGATCGCGGTGGCCAAAGAGATGGGCGCGGCGCGGGTCATCAGCCTGGATAGGCGAGAGCACCGGCTGGAGATGGCCAAGGCCTTCGGCGCCGACGTGACGATCAACCTGGAGAGGATGCCCCAGGCCCAGCGGCTGGAGATGGTCAGGGATCTCACGCGGGGCGTGGGGGCCGATGTCGTGGTGGAAGTCTGCGGCAGCCCGGACGCCGTGGACGAGGGGATGCGGATGGCCCGGGTGGGGGGCCGGTACCTCTTGATCGGCAACATCAACCTGGACATGGCCGGCCAGGTGGATCCGGGCAACGCCGTGCGCTTCAGCAAGACGATCCTGGCGGTGTCGGTGTACCAGCAGTGGGTGATCCCCCGGGCCCTGGACCTCCTGGTCCGGTGCAAGGACCGCTACCCCTTCGACAAGATCATCTCCCACACATACCCCCTGGAGGAGATCAACGCGGCCATGGACTTCGCACGCACCGGCCAGCCCATCCGGGTTGCCCTGGAATGCTGAGCGCGAATACGGCCGATCTGACGGAGGATGGAATCGCACATGGAGAATGACGCCACTCAGCCGCTTCCGAAGAAATTCTGGCCTCGGTTTGGAATGCTTGCAGTGGAACTGGGATACGTCAGCATGCAGCAGGTCCGCGAAGCCATGGGCGAACAGGTTGACGACGATTTCGCCAATCGACCCCATCGACTGCTGGGGGACATCCTCGTCCAGAAGGGTTGGATGAGCCCGCGAGAGGTCAATGTGATCTTGAGGGAACTCTTTGAGCGGACGAAAGAGTGAGTCCCCGGGGAACGACGGGACGTGAGATCGGGGAGAAATTCACCGATGAAGATCGAGACCCTGGCGGTGCACGCCGCCCACAGCGTTGATCCTGCCACGGGGGCGGTGACCCCTCCGATTCATCTGTCCACCACATTCGCGCGCGAGGCGGACGGGACCTACCCGCTGGGCTACATTTACTCCCGGACCAGTAACCCGAATCGGGAGGCGCTGGAGCAGTGTCTCAGCGCCCTGGAAGGCGGTGCGGCGGCGGCCGCCTTTTCCTCCGGCTCGGCGGCAACGATGAGCGTGTTCCAGGCGCTCGCGCCGGGGGACCATGTCATCGCCCCGAATGACGCCTACCACGGAACGGCCCGTCTTCTGCGGGAGACCTTTGTTCCGTGGGGGCTGCAGACGAGCTTCGTGGACATGACCGAGCCGATCCAGGTGAAGCAGGCCGTCCGCGCCAATACGAAGCTGATCTGGGTCGAAACCCCCTCGAACCCCCTCCTCAAGATCGCCGACATCGCGCGGATCTCGGAGATTGCCCACGAGGCCGGCGCACTCTGTGCCTGCGACAACACCTGGGCCACGCCCATCCTGCAACGGCCGTTTGAACTTGGCGCCGACCTGGTCATGCATGCCACGACGAAGTACCTGGGCGGGCATAGCGACGTCCTGGGGGGCGCGGTGATCGCGAGGACCGATGGGGAGGTCTTCCAACGGATCAGGAAGGTCCAGGTCAACGGGGGCGCGGTGCCTTCCCCCTTCGAGTGCTGGCTGGCTCTCCGGGGCATCCCGACGCTGCCCGCCCGGATGCGGGTGCATTCGGAGAGCGCGCTGAAGGTTGCGACGTTCCTGGCTGGCCACCCCGGGGTTGCCGCCGTCCACTATCCAGGGCTGAAGGAGCATCCGGGCCACGAGATCGCGGCCCGGCAGATGGGGCTGCCCGGCGGGATGCTGTCCTTCCAGGTGAAGGGCGGGCGGGAACGGGCCTTCGGAGTGGCCGCCAAGGTGCGGATCTTTACCCGGGCCACCAGCCTGGGTGGCGCGGAGAGCCTGATCGAGCATCGCGCCTCGATGGAAGGCCCGCACACCCGGACGCCCGAGGATCTCCTCCGCCTCTCCATCGGGCTCGAACACCCGGACGACCTGATCGAAGACCTCGCTGAGGCCCTGGGCTAGCCTTCCAGGTTTCTACCCCCCACGCCATACTGGTGAACAGCGGTCAGAACGGCGTCGGCGATGATCCAGGCTTTCCTGGACAGCTCCGAAAGGTAGGTCAGGTCGTTCCGAGGGTCAATGTCCACGAGCTTGGTACCCGCCCGCACCCTGAGGCCATCTTTCACGATCCCACGAATGATTCCAGCGAGCTTTGCAGTCAGGGGCTCACCGTCCACCCGCCCCACAACTTCGCCGGCCTCTACATGGCTTCCGAGATCCAGGGGAGTGCGGAAGATTCCTGATCGGGGCGCGTACAGATACCGATCCTTGCCGTGGCCGGCGATCTCGATGGGTTCCCCGGTGTAAGGATCCGCTTCGCCCTGGGTGATGATCCGGCCCAGGCTCGGCCCGCGATTTGTTTCGATGGCCAGATGCGCCTCGACCCCGACCGTGAATCCGGGCCCCAGACCGATCACCAGCGGGGCATCCGTGACCCGGGAGATGCTCCGCTCCTTCTTGCGCAGCCGGGCGTCCACGATCACCCGGGGGTCCAAGGCGGCCAGGATCTCCTCGTCGCCGCCGGTTGCCACAGGAATCGCCGAGCGGGAGGCGAGCAGCTCCAGGACTCGTTCTATGGTGGGAGCCTGCTCCGCGGTCACGCCATCGAGTGTGACGCGCCCCTCGTAGGCCGCGGACGCATACGCCATCCCCCGGCGCACGGTGAGCGGCTGGGGCGCCTCGAGGATCACCACGGGATACCCGGCGGAGAACAGCCGATGCGCCGCCGCCGACGCGATGTCGTTGCCTCCGCGAATGACGACAGGAGCAGGATGCTCAGACGGAATGGTCCCCTCCACCGGCTACCGCGATCCCTCGATGAGGCCAGCCCTTCCGTAGAGGTGTTCTTTAAAATGCGATGCGATATCCGTCCGGGACTTGCCCCGCGGCTTCGGGAGCTTGGCCATGATGTCGAGGAGCTTGCGGGCGGCGAGGCCCGGCTCTGCGGCTGGGCGGATAGCGCGGAGTTCGGCAACAGCCTTGTCGCGAACGGTGATCGTGTAGATCCTGCTGGGATCGCGTTGGAGTTGCCTCACCAGATACGAGAGCTGTCGCCGGGCATCGCTGATCGGGATGGTTGTTTTCACCGGAACCTCCGGGGTGGTTGGACAGGACGTACAGATGGTACACCAGTCAGGATCCCTCGCCAATCCTTTCCGCTCTATCGAATTCCACAGGATTGCGGACTCCCTCAGCATGGGGGCCCTTGATCGCCTGTCGAGGGGGAACGGGTGAGCGCAAATGTATTGAAGGGGAGGAAGGGATGAGGTATGCTCGCCTTGGCCGGAGAGGGCCGGGTGGTTGCTGTTCCCACCGCGAGGCGGGGGCAGAGGAAAGTCCGGACTCCACAGGGCAGGGTGGTCGGTAACACCGACCGGGGGTGACCCCAGGGAAAGTGCCACAGAAAACATACCGCCCTGAGCGAGGCCCGCAAGGGCCGAGTCGAAGGGTAAGGGTGAAAAGGTGCGGTAAGAGCGCACCGCGGCCCCGGTGACGGGGCCGGCACGGCAAACCCCACCCGGAGCAAGGCCAAATAGGGGAGCGTCCCCGCCGGCGACGGCGGGGTGGTAGGATGGCCCGTCCGAGACTCCCGGGTTGGCCGCTAGAGCCCCGCAGCAATGCGGGGTCGAGAGAAATGATCACCGGTCCCGGCAACGGGACGTCACAGAATCCGGCTTACAGGCCCTCTCCGGCTTTTTCGCAGAGTCCCAGGCGGGTGAAAGGGGATCAGGTGTCTGTGCTGCCAGCGCCGCTGATGAGGAGGGAGTGCCATGGCGCAAGTCTTTAAGGTGCCGCTGGTGCTGACGCCGCAGCCAGAAGGCGGCTATACGGTCACGAGTCCGGTGCTGCCGGAGCTGGTCACCGAGGGCGATACCCTCGAAGAGGCCGTAAGCAACGTCAAGGATGCCCTGGAGGCGGTGATTGAGACGTACGAGGATCTGAAGAAGCCGTTTCCTGCGAACCTCCGCCAGGACCCGCAAGATGCGGCGATCTGGTTTGAAGGTGTCGTTACCCGCCCGTGAGGTACCGGGAGGCTGCGCGAAAGCTGCAAAGTCTCGGCTGCCAGGAGTTGCCACGATGAAGGCGGCATGACGGTGAATAAGTCACCATTAGAGCCGAGAGAGGCGCGCGCCCTGGAAGAGTTCGTCCGGAAGGTGCGGGTGCGTCTGGGGGAGAATCTCGTCACCCTCAAGCTGTTCGGCTCGAAGGCTACCGGGCGCGGTGCAGCCGACTCGGATATTGATGTGCTCGTCGCGGTGAACGGGGCCGGGGCTGCAGTGGAGGACCAGGTCCTGGACGTGGCCTTCGAGGTGAACGTGGCACACGAGGTTTACATCTCCCCCCGGGTGGTTGCCATGGCGACCCTGGAGGACCCGGTGTGGCGGATCACGCCGTTTCTCCAGGCGATACAAAGGGAGGGAATCCCTCTGTGACGCGCGAGCTGGAGGCCTTGGCCCGACATCGGCTGGCAAGGTCACGTGAGGCGCTGGCAGAGGGAGAACAACTGCTCCGGAGCGGTGCGTCCATGGGGGCAGTCAATCGCTTCTACTATGCGGCGTTCCACGCCGCCCGGTCGTTGCTCGCGCTGCGGCAGGTGGACTCCGCCCGGCACAGCGGGATCATCTCGCTTTTCCAGACGCATTTCGTGAAGACCGAGCTGTTGTCCCCCGATATCGCCAAGGCGCTGCCGCGATCGTTCGAGAAGCGGCAGAACGCCGATTACACGGACTTCTCGCAAGTCACGCCGGAAGAGGCGGTGGTGGTTGCGGGAGAGGTCCGCGCCTTCGTCGAGGAATGCGCCGGGCTCCTGGACCGACTCCTCATCAGTGAGAGGTAGCATGCAACCGGCCGCGGATTGATTTGTCACGCCTCGCAACTCCGTGTCCGGCGTCAAGAAGGGGAGAGCATGATCCGGGAACTGGATACGGTCGTGCTGACGCACGACATTCCCGAGCACGGCCTCAAGAGAGGCGACGTGGGTGCGGTGGTGCACTGCTATGCAGACGGCGTGGCGTGGGAAGTGGAGTTTGTCGCCGCGGAGGGAACAACCGTAGCAGTGTTGACGCTCAGGGCGGCCGATATTCGGCCGATGGGGAGTCGAGAGATCCTCCACGTCCGAGAGCTTGCCTCTGCGTGACGTTGGGCTTCGCCGGACGATGGGGTGGTAGGATGGCCCGTCCGAGACTCCCGGGTTGGCCGCTAGAGTCCCGGAGTGAGGTGCATTAGCGTGGAAGGGAAGGGTGTCATCGCCCAGGATAAGCTGGAGTTGATCATCCGGCGCATCGTAGAGGTGGCGAAGCCGGAGAAGATCATTCTCTTCGGCTCTGCGGCCCGGGGTGCGATGGGACCCAACAGCGACGTGGACCTTCTGGTCGTTAAGGGCGGAGACTTCCATCGGGGGCGCCTGACCGAGGAAATCTATATGAACCTGTTTGGCGTGGGCGCAGCGGTGGACGTGGTGGTGGTCACCCCCGAGGATGTGGAGCGGTATCGCGACAGCTTTGCCCTGGTGATTTACCCCGCAGTACGAGAAGGGAAAGTCGTCTATGCCGCCTGAGCGAAGACGCGGCGACGATCCCGCAGAATGGTTGCGTAGGGCGAAGAGCAACCTTCTGCGAGCCAGGGAGGATATCCGCCTTCCCGAAGTGGCCAAAGAGGATCTATGTTTCGATGCCCAGCAGGCCGCGGAGAAGGCTATCAAGGCCGTCCTCATACACCGGGGTATTCATTTCCCGTATATTCACGATCTCGCAGCCCTCCTGGACCTGGTCGAGGAGCGTGGGACAGCCATTCCTCCCCACGTCAAGGAGGCCGCCCGCCTCACCCGTTTTGCGGTGGAAACCCGCTACCCCAGCCTTGATGAGCCAGTCACCCACGAGGAGTATGAGCGAGCTTTGGCGATTGCCGAGGCGGTTTTCCGCTGGGCAGAGAAAGAAATCGGCTGACCCTCTCGCTGGCTGCGATGGTCCAAGGCCGAACCGGAAGGGAATTGGGCGGACGCTCGAGGGGATCTCTGTTCAGCGAGTATGCCGCGTTTCGCCGCATACCAGTTGTGCCACAGCTTCGGGACTGAGGCGGCTTCTACCGGTACTCCGGCGACAGAACTTCAAGCCCTCATGGGCCACGAGGACCTGTCCACGACTCAGCGGTATGTGCGGGTTACTGGGCGGGACCTGGAAAGAGCAATGGCCCGACTCAAGGCGTGGCGGGACGCGAGGGATTCTATGGCATCGGAGGTCAAGACCCTCCTCAAGCCCGCGAAGCCGCACCAGTAGCGGCTCCGCAAACCCGGGACAGAATCCGGCTTACAGGCCCTCTCCGGCTCTTTTCGCGTAGTTGGCCACCTGCCATATCACGCTCCCGAGTGGAGGGAGTCTTGAGCAGAACCAGCGCCGATTCTCAAGTGAGGATCGGCGTTTTCTTCGGCGGGGATACTTGAGGCGCCTTGCCAGTCTCAATACATGCAGCAAATACACTACATCATCACCACAAGACTGGGGGAGATGAATGGAGCAGCGTACGCTTGGCAAGTCTGGCCTCCAGGTGTCGCTGGTTGGGCTGGGATGCAACAATTTCGGGGGACGCGCCGATTTGGAGGCGTCGCGCAATACCGTGTATAAGGCACTCGACCTTGGGATCACCCTGTTCGATACGGCGGACATGTACGCTGAGCGTGGCGGCTCAGAGACAGTGCTGGGCCAGGTCCTGGGCGATCGGCGCAAGGACATCGTCCTGGCGACCAAATTCGGCATGCCGATGGATGAAGCGGGAATCCTCAAGGGCGCGTCGCGCCGCTACATTCTTTCGGCAGTGGAAGCCAGCCTCCGGCGGCTCAAGACGGATTGGATTGACCTCTATCAGCTTCATACGCCGGATCCGTTGACGCCGATCGAGGAAACCCTTCGGGCCCTGGAGGACTTGATCCGGCAAGGCAAGGTGCGCTACATCGGGTGCTCGAATCTGCCGGCGTGGCAGGTTGTGGAATCGCTGTGGACGGCCAGGCATCTCGGTTTCAACGCCTTTGTCTCGTGTCAGGACGAGTACAGCTTGCTCGTCCGGGATCCGGAACGCGAGCTCCTGCCAGCGATGGAAGCATATGGGCTCGGGTTGCTGCCGTATTTTCCTCTGGCGTGCGGTCTTCTCACCGGTAAATACAAGCGGAATAAGCCCATGCCGGAGGGGGCGCGCCTGACATACATGCAGAGGTTCGCTGATCGCTATCTGACAGACGCGAACTGGCAGATCGTGGAACGTCTGGATGATTTTTGCGCCAAACGAGGCCGCAGCTTGCTGGAGCTTGCGTTTAGCTGGCTAGCGGCACGGCCGAGGGTGTGCAGCGTAATCGCGGGAGCCACACGCCCAGAGCAGGTGGAGCAGAATGTCAAAGCCACTGACTGGGTGCTCACGCCAGACGACATGGCGGAAATCGATCGCTTGACCAAGAAGGCATGAATGTACGTGGGGTCATACTTGGGGTCTGGCCTTGATAGTTTGCGTACGGCGTCGCAGGGCGATGGGATTCTCCGTGTGACGCGCCCCGTTTCCCGTGGCACGGTGTGCGCGTGATCTGCACCCGCATCGCGAACGCGGAGCGGCTGACCCGGAGAAGGACAAGAGTGGACCGGAAGGCATCGGCAACCGAGGGAGCGGCTCAGCGCACGTTCGTCCGGGTCATCGGCTGGGATGGAAATGGGTTGACGGTTCAGAGTCGCCTGTTCTAGAGTGCCATGCGGCACATAGGAGAGGGCGTCTCGCAGCCAAAGGGTCGCGGGATTGCCGCGGTGCTTGACCTGGCTGGCATCCAGTCCTCTTCCCTTGGTGTGACGTGTCCGTCCTGACGGCACACAAGATCCTGATCGCCAGCGCCGTGGCCATGTTCCTGGGCTACGGGATCTGGGAGTTCCTGCGCTACTCCGGTCCGGGCGGTATCGGGGCGTTGCTGCGGGGGAGTCTCTCGGTGGCGGCAGCCGTCGGCCTCGGCGTCTATCTCCAGACCCTGTTCCGCCGCGGCGGATGGACGGAGCGCGTACGAGGGTCTTCGATTCCGAGGCGGTGAGACCGCTGGGCCCGCCGGATGGCGGGAACTGAAGCAGCCACACCTGGAGGGGGGAAAGGAGGCAGGAGCATGAAGGCGCTCGGGTGGTCCGCGTGTGCGAGCCTTGCGTTGTCCGGACTTTGCCTGATCCTGGCGATTGTGGCCAAGGTCGGAGGGGCGGGAGAGGTGGCTGGCCTTTCGTCCCGCGCCCTGTACGCCGTGGCCTTGATCCTGGGGGTGTACAGCGTCGCGTTCTCCATGTGCGGGGCGAGCAGTAAGGCCAGTTGAGGGTCGGCCGCACCCTGGCTGGGCGGCGGAGAGACGCCGGTTGCCCTGCCCGCTGACGGATGCAGGAAGGCCGGCGTCCCTTTGCCCGGTTCGTTTGCACTCGGTATCCCACCCAAGGAGGACTCTTTCGCATGATCCACTCCCGTCGATCCCGAACCGCCATGGCCGTGGCGGTGCTGGGCGCCTTCGTCGTGCTGAGCGCAGGATGCGGCCTCTTCTCCCGCTCCAAGGACAAGCCGCCCGAGGCGTCGCAATCCACCCCTCCTCCGGCCCCGGCGCCGGCCACGGCACCGACGCCGGTGCCGCCCCCTCCGCCACGCCGGCCAGCCGGTGCCCGGATCGCCGACGAGGAGAGCCTGAAGCGCCTGGTCCAGGGCAAGACCACCAAGGCCGAGGTGCGGGACCTCTTCGGGATTCCGCAGGAGATCGTGATAGCCCCCGGGCTCGAGACATTCATCTATTCCCGCGACCAGACCTCGGGATGGCTTTCCCGCACGACCGAGCGGGTCGAGATGCTGACGGTCCGGTTCGACACGCAGGGGATCCTGAAGGACTTCGAGTACCGGTATTCGGGGAAATAGAGCCGAGAGCCGCGAGCCGAGAGCCGCGAGGGGATCAGTTCGCAACCGGATAGCGCCGAGCGGAAAGAGCCGCGAGCCGCGAAGGGATCAATTCGCAGCACCCGAGAGCGACAAGGCGAGCGCCAAGCGCCGCGTACCTTACGGTGGGGGCCGGAGGTCAGGTGTCGGGGAGAGCCTCCAGACCCCAACCCCCAATCCCCAACACCCGTCTCACGCCTCCCACCCCCGATCCTCCGGCCAGTTCACCAGGACCATCCCACCCGCCACCAGCCCGCCGCCGGTCAGCAGCTTCGCCGTGAGCGGCTCGTGGAGCAGCAAGCCGCCCAGCAGGACCCCGAAGATGGGAGTGAAGAACGTGAAGCCGGAGAGGTTGCTGACCGGGTAGACCTGGATCATCCAGAACCACACGAGGTAGCTGGCGAAGGCGACGACGATTCCCTGGTAGGCGAGGGCGCCGATCACCAGAGGACTGAGATCCCGGATCCATTGAGGCTCGAACAGCAGGCTCATCAGGGAGAGCGGCACCGCGGAGAATCCGAGTTGATAGAAGAGCATCTGGGACGGGGTCATGCGGGTCCGGACGACCGCCTTGAGGTAGAGCGAGGTGGCCGCCCACAGGAACGCGGCCGCGATGCTCATCAGGTCGCCTTCCAGCTGGACCCGGGTTGGGCGGCCAAGGCTGTCCCACAGGGTGAGGATGATCCCGGCAAAGGCCAGGACCAGGCCACCGAGCTTCCGGCCCGTGAGCGGCTCGTGCGGCAGGAGCCAGTGGGCGCCCAGCGCCACGAAGAAGGGGGCTGTATAGAGGAAGATCACGGCATGGGAGGCGGTCGTGTAGTTCAGGCCCACGTAGATGAACATGAACTCTGTTCCGAACAGGAGGCCGATCGCCAGGCCATGCAGCAGGGTCCGATCCCGGTGCACGAGGGGCATGCGGCGGACCCGGGCCCAGAACGCGACCAGCAGGGCGGCCACCACGGACCGCAACGCGGCCTGGAAGATGGGACTCACGCCGCGGTTCGCCACCTTGATGGAGATCTGCGCCAATCCCCAGAGGAAGCACAGGCTGACCACCATGGCCATGGCCCGGGCGTCCAGGGTCTTCTTCGAAAGGCTCACGGGAACTTCCCTCCTGGGCGAATGGGCGGCACTATACTCCCACCGGCGGCCGGAGGGAAGGGCCTGGTTGCAGTGGCGAGTCCCCTGGTACCTCGGTTTGAGTTCGGGCTTGATCGCAGCACCTCCTCCTGCTAAAAAGGTCTGGGGGAGAGTGCCGGCGGCGGCAATGAGCCAGGACGCGAAGGAACCCATCGAGGTCGTCTGTCCCTGTTGCCAGGCAAAGCTGCGGGTGGACCCGGAACTGCAGGCGGTCCTGTCCTACGAGCCTCCCCCCGAAGAGCGGACGGTCAGGGATCTGACCGAGGCCGTGAAGGGCCTGCAGGCCGAGGCGGCCCAGCGCCAGGCCAAATTCGAGGAGTCCCTCAAGGCCGAGAAGAGCAAGAAGAATCTCCTGGACAAGAAGTTCCAGGATGCCCTGAAAAAGGCAAAGGACGAGCCCATCACCAAGCCGGTCCGCGACATCGACCTCGCTTGACCACATCTCGCTGCAGCCCGTTGGTTCACCTCGGGGAGCGACAGGCTTTGTGTCCCCGCCGTGCGGGGCCCCCGGTCTGCGATCCACGGCCTCCTCTCTGGTTGCCGTGGTTTCCCCTCGACTTTCACCTTGACACGTTCCCGAATTCACGCGATATGATGCCTGCGCATCGGATACGGGACGCGTGTATCGGAGAAAGGCGTGAAGGCGACGAATCGGAGAGAAGAATTCCTGGTGGACACGGAGTGGCTGGCCGCCCATCTGGCCGATCCCGCGATCCGCATCGTGGACATCCGCGGCGTGATCCGCCCGCCCGATGCTCCCAAGCCCTGGTACCTGGAGAGCCGGGAGAGGTATGCCGAGGCGCACCTGCCCGGCGCCGTCTTCATCGGGTGGCTGACCGACATCGTGGAGCCGGACGCCCCCGTGAAGATGACGGTCGTCTCGCCTAAGCGGTTCGCCGAACTGATGGGACGGCTGGGGATCGGGGACCAGCATCTGGTCATCGTGTACGACGACGACGGCAACCACATCGCGGCGCGCCTGTGGTGGATCCTGAACTCCTACGGGCATCCGGCCGTCCGCCTGCTGGACGGCGGCTACCCCAAGTGGGCGGCCGAAGGTCGGCCGGTCACCGCCGAGGCGCCGCACCACCCCCTGGCTTCCTTCACGCCGAGGGTGCAGCCAGACTGGCGAGTGGCCAGTGATGAGGTCCGGCGGGCCATCGGGGACGCGCGGGTTCGACTCGTTGATTGCCGGGGGCCGGCCGATTTCCGGGGGGAAGTGGGGCGCGGTGAGCGGAAAGGCCGGATCCCCGGGGCCGTGAACGTCCCCATTAGCACCTTCTGGGAGGGCCCGTTCAAGACCTGGAAGGGGGAGACGGCCCTGCGCGCCATCCACGAGGCGGCGGGGGTCACGCCGGACAAACGGGTCATCACCTACTGTAATGCCGGGGTGTCGGCATCGGTCGGGGTGCTGGCGCTGAAACTGCTTGGCTACCCGTCGGCGGCCAACTATGCCGGTTCCTGGTACGACTGGGAGCGGGATCCACACAACCCGACCGAGGTGGGCTGAGCGCGGGCCGGCGCCGGTCTCGCGGTGTCGCTGACGCATCCCGTCGCGTGGGCGGGGAGAGAGTAGGCGGCCCCTCAGGGGAACCCGGAAGCATCTGGGGAGAAGAGCATGGCCGAACCAGCAGTCGCGGAGAGATGGCCCAAGTTCCGTCGCCGGAAGGTCTTGATCCAGCCCTGGTACCAGTTGAGGGTCGCGGCAACCATCCTGCTCTTCATCCTCGGGTACTCGCTTCTGCTCGGCTTCCTGATGTTCTATCCCCTCCAGCAGGAGTTCGCCGCCACGGCGAACCCGGAGCAGCAATTCTGGATCGCCCGCCAGGTGCTGGAGCTGCACAAGCGGTTCTGGCCCGCCGTCCTGGTGGTCGCAACGCTGGTGGCGGTGCAGTCCATCTTCGTCACCCACCGGGTCGTGGGACCGGCCTATCACGTCCAGCGGGTGCTGGATGGGTTCGCGGCCGGCAACTGCGGGATGCGCGTTCGCCTGCGGCGGTGGGACCGGCTGAAAGAATTGGAGATGGCCGTCAATGCCCTGGGCGACGCCCTGGTCCAGCGGGAAGCGTCGCAGCGAGAGGACACGGGGCGCCTGCGGGCGGCGATGGCGGATCTGAAGGCGGGGATCGGGGGGACCAGCGTGCCGACCGAGGTCCAGCAGGCGCTGATCAAAATGGAGGGGATCCTGGCCGAATTGCCTGAACCGAACTGAGACGGGGGGCTCTTCGAATGCGACGGCGGCAGGTCCCCGGCCAGTGTCGGGGCGGGTTCACGCTCATCGAACTGCTCATCGCGGTCGCCGTGATAGGTCTCCTGGCGGCGATCGCGATTCCGTCGTATCTCAATTTCGTGCAGCGGGCCCGGGAGGTGGCGGTCATCCAGTACCTCCGGGAGGTCCACAAGGGCCAGCAGGAATGGCGGCTGGAGAGCGACTCGGCCGGCTATTCGGGGGACTTCGACGAGCTGGAGGAGACCGGCTTCATCCCGGATGCGGTGAATTTCGTGCGGACCCGGCG
>JACPAT010000077.1 GCA_016180655.1 Candidatus Methylomirabilota bacterium
TCATTGGTCATTGTGCCTGCCTTCCCCGTCCCCCGGCCCCCACTCCCCGACTCCCGCATTCAGTCTATCGCCGCCGGCTCCTCCACCTCCCTCCCGGCCTCTTGCAGCAGGAGGACCCGATCCGCGACCTCCTCCAGGCGAGCCGTTCCCAGGCGCTCTTCCGCCAGGACGAATCCGACCTCCTCCTCCAGGAACATGTGGTGGAGGAACGTCTTCACCAGCGCCACCCCCTTCTCCCGGACGATCGAGGCGGCGGCTTCCGCGATGGGCGGCCGGGTGAGGGCCCTGAACTCCGCCAGCCGCGCCTCCAGGTCGCGGTGCTCCCGCGTGAGCTCGGCGACCACGCCGGCCGCATCCCGCCCGGTCTCGGCCAGGGGACGGAACACCCAGCGCTCCTCCGAGCCCAGATACTCGCGCAGCTCCACGTCCAGGTAGGTCGCCACGTTCCTGGCCACGATGGCCCAGGTCGGCGTGTGCATCAAGAGCGCCCGGTCCAGAGACACCAGGGCCTTCCGGATGATGGTGTGGTCCCGGCGGAAGATGTCGGTCGCTCGCATATCCTCCTCCTCTCACTGGGGGTTGGGGGTCAGGGAGGATCGACCCTTCCCTCCCCGGCCCCCGCTTAGGGATAGACGCCGCGCAGGAGCGTGGCCTCCGCCACGCGCCCCACTGCCAGGATGTAGGCCGCGGTTCGCATGTCCACCCGTTCCTTCGCCGCGATCTCGCCCACCTCCTGGAAGCTGCGCGTCATGATGTCGCGCAGCCGCCGGTTGACGTCGTCCTCGCTCCAGTGGAGCATCTCCAGGTTCTGTACCCATTCGAAGTACGACACGGTCACGCCGCCGGCATTCGCCAGGATGTCCGGGATCACGTACACATTGTTGGCGAAGAGGATGGGATCCGCCTCCGGCGTGGTGGGCCCGTTCGCCGCCTCGGCCAGGATCCGCGCCTTGATCCGCGGCGCGTTCTCTTTCGTGATGACTCCCTCCAGCGCCGCGGGGACCAGGAGGTCGCACGGCAGCTCCAGGAGTTCCTGATTGCCGATCCGATCCGCCTCGGGGAAGGTGGCCACGGTCCCCGTCTTCCCCTTGTGCTCGAGGGCCCGGGCCGGGTCGATCCCCTTCGGGTTGAAGGCACCGCCCCGCGAATCGCTCACGGCGATGATGCGCACGCCCAGTTCGTGCAACAGCATGGCCGCGATCGAGCCCGCATTGCCGTACCCCTGGATCACGGCCGTGGCCCGGCCGAGGTCCAGGCCCACTTCCCGGGCGGCCTCCTGGATGGTGAAGACGCACCCGCGGGCCGTGGCCTCCTTGCGCCCCAGCGACCCTCCGATGGCGATGGGCTTCCCTGTGACCACGCCCGGGACCGAGTAGCCCTTGTGCATGCTGTAGGTGTCCATGATCCAGGCCATCGTCTGGGCATTGGTGTACACATCGGGTGCCGGGATATCCGACTCCGGCCCCAGAAAGACGGAGATCTCCGTGGTGTAGCGGCGCGTGAGCCCCTCTAGCTCCCGGAGGGACATCTTCTTCGGATCGCAGCGCACGCCGCCCTTGGCCCCCCCGAAGGGCACGTTGACCACCGCGCACTTCCAGGTCATGAGCGCCGCCAGCGCCCGCACCTCCTCCAGCGTGACATCGGGATGGTAGCGGATGCCGCCCTTGGCCGGGCCTCGGGTCACGTTGTGCTGGACGCGGTGGCCGACGAAGACCCGAATGGTCCCGTCGTCCATCTTCACCGGGAAGTGCACGGTCAGTTCCCGCTTGGGCCACTTGAGCTTCTCGCGGATGCCCGAATCCAGGTGCAGGTGATCGGCCGCGATGTTGAAGAGCCGCACGGCCGCATCCTGGAACTCCTCCCCTTTGGTCTGGGCCAGCAGCTCCATGGGCCACCCTCCGCTGTGGGAACGCTCCAGCCCTTGGCCATGAGCCAATTAGTCCGGATTTATCCGATTCAAATGACCAATGACCAATTTCCAATGACCAATGGTGGTGGGCGCCCAGAGCGCGCTGTTACCTGACACTGTTTATTGGCATCCGCAATTGGTCATTGGCCATTGGGATTTGGTCATTGTTCCGGATTATTCGCGAATGCGTTCGTGAATAATCCGGCTCAGGCCACCAGCCCCAGCTTGCCCTCGTAGATGAAGGCCCGGGCGTTTTCCGCCACGACCTCCGGATCCACGCTGAGGCGCGCCACGCCGCTTCCCATGGCCGCGGTGGCCACCGCCTTGGCCACGGCCACCGGCACCCGAAAGTCCAGCATGTGGGGAATGATGTAGTCGGGGCGCAGCTCCCTCTCGCTGATCAGCGACGCGATGGCTTCCGCCGCGGCCGTCTTCATGGCCTGATTGATGTCCCGGGCCCGCACGTCCAGGGCCCCGCGGAAGATGCCCGGGAACCCCAGCGAGTTGTTCACCTGGTTCTCGAAATCGGATCGGCCCGTGGCCACGATGGCCGCGCCCCCGGCCCGGGCCTCGTCCGGCAGGATCTCGGGGACCGGATTCGCCATGGCGAACACGATGGCATTGGGCGCCATGCTCCGGACCATGTCCGGGGTCAGCAGCTTGGGACCGGACAGGCCGATGAACACGTCCAATCCCTTGATGGCATCGGCCAGCTTCCCCGTCACCCTGTCCTTGTTGGTGAGGCGGGCGATCTCCTCCTTGGCCCAGTTCATCCCCTCCGATCTCCCCTGGTAGATGGCCCCCCGCGTGTCGCACAGGATGACGTCGGCCGCCCCCAGCCCCAGGAGCATCCTGGCCACGGCGATGCCCGCGGCCCCCGTTCCGTTGATAAGAACGCGGGTGGTCTCGAGGCTGCGCCCCGTGAGCTTGAGGGCATTGATGAGGCCGGCCGTCACCACCACGGCCGTCCCGTGCTGGTCGTCGTGGAAGATCGGGATGTCGGTCTCCCGCTTCAGCCGGTCCTCCACGTAGAAGCAACGGGGCGCCGAGATGTCCTCCAGGTTGATCCCGCCGAAGACCGGCGCGATGGCCTTGGTCACCTCGACGATTTCATCCTGATCCTGGGTCGCGATGCAGATCGGGAAGGCCTCCACGCCGCCGAAGGTCTTGAAGAGGACCGCCTTGCCCTCCATCACCGGCATGGCCGCCCGGGCGCCGATGTTGCCCAGGCCCAGCACCGCGCTGCCGTCACTGACCACGGCCACCAGGTTCCCCTTGGCCGTGAGCTCGTACACCTTGCCGGGATCCTCCAGGATGGCCTTGGCTGGGATGGCGGCGCCGGGCGGCAGGTACAGCAAGTTCAGGATGTGCGCATCGCGGATCGGCACCTTGCTCACGACCTGGAGCTTGCCGCGGAAGCGGCGGTGCAGCTCCAGCGCCTCCTCCTTCAGGGTGAGCGTCTTCCCCGGCGCCCGCGGTTCCACCGGCGCGCCCCCCTCGTAGATGAAGCGGAGCGTCCGGTCCACGATCTCCCCCGGATCCATCTGCTTGCGGGCCTCGCCGGTGGCCATGGCGATCCTGGCCACGGCGGCGGCAATGCTGGGGGCGACGTGAAAGTCGAAGATCGCGGGGA